>NZ_CP049905.1:3160000-3487643 GCF_011305535.1 Diaphorobacter sp. HDW4B | reverse complement strand
TTTTTCGATACCCTACGCCCTTGCAGGCAAGGGGCGATAATCCAGAGCGCGCAGATTCAACCCTGCGCGCTTTTGTTTTTGTGCAGATGAAAGAACAGATCTTCATGTCGCTCTCCCGCATTTCAACTGCCCGCCGCCGCAGCGTTCTGACTCTGGCGCTGGCCGCCACGTCCGGGCTCATCGCCTTCTCGACGACCGCAACCGCCGCCGACACAAGCGCTGCTGCCACCACGCCCGGTTGGCCCAACAAGCCGCTGCGCATCGTCGTCGGCTTCCCCGGTGGCTCGTCGCCCGACCTGACCGCGCGCACTTTCGCCGAGCCGCTGTCCAAGATGCTCGGCCAGCCGGTCATCGTCGAAAACAAGGTGGGCGCGGGCGGCAACATCGCGGCCGACTACATCGCCAAATCCAGGGACGATCACACCATTGGCCTGTTCATCAACGGCAACCTCACCATCGCCAAACTGATCAACAAGCGCGTTCCGTACAACCCGCAGAAGGATCTGGCACCGCTCACGCTGGTCGGCGTTTCGCCTCTGGTGCTGACCGCCCCCGTGCATCTGCCCGACGCACCGGACGGCACGGACGCCCGCGCGTTTCTCGCCTCCGCCACGAAGGCTGGCGACAAGTGGAGCTACGGCACACCGGGCGTCGGCACGGTCGGCCACATCGGCACCGAGCTGATGAAGGCCCGCACCGGCATCGCCCCCGTGCATGTGCCCTACCCCGGCTACCCACAAGTGGCGCAAGCCATGTTGGGCGGCCAACTGCAGATGGCCCTGCTGCCACCAGCACTCGCGCTCGCTCAGGAAAAAGCCGGCAAGCTGCGCCTCATTGGCGTGACTGCCGGTGGCCGAAGCACCTTGGCACCCGACGTACCCAGCCTGGCAGAGGCCGGTGTGCCGAATCTGAATCTGGAAATGTGGAACGCATTCGCCGCGCCTGCAAGCATGCCTGCGAACCTGCGCGCTCGCCTGTCGGATGCGCTGATCGAGATTGCGCGCTCGCCCGAAGTGCGCAGCAAGATGTTCCAGCAAGGATGGCAGGCGGTGGGGTCTTCGCCTGAGGGGCTGGCCAATCGGATCAAGGCGGATACGGCGACGATGGGGAAGATCATCAAGGATCAGAACATCCGGGCAGAGTGACTGAATCTCCCTTTTTGGGCTCTAAAAGCGAGTTCGGAAAACGGCTTTCTTTTGCTTGGCTGGGGACTGCTGGGTCTTTGTTTACGGAGGCCGGGAGTTCCGCCCGGCGGCGGAGTAACTTTTTGCTTGCGCCAAAAAGTCACCAAAAATCGCTTTTCAATACCCGCGGCAGAACTCACTTCGCGCCGAAGGCGCTCCGTTCGAGCAACCGCCGCGAGTCAGAATTTTCATAAGAGGACGGTACGGCACTTCGCGTTGCTCGTGCCCGTTTATCTCGCGACTCCGCGAGATATGGTGCGCGAGTAGCGTGCCGAATTTGTATGGGATTGGTTCCCGTTTTCTGGAGCGGGCCTGCGAAGCGAAGCGGGCACTCGATCCAGCACCACAACGCCAAGACAGCCCCTCAGGCTAGGCGTGAAGCCGCAGACAGTATCCCTATACGGCAAGGCTTCCACAACAACGCATGAGGGGCTGTATTGGCGCCTCAAAAAACGAGCGATCAACCAACAACAAAATCACTGAGAAAGCAAAGCTTTGACGTCAGATTGAAGGGCTTGGGCTCCGCTGCCGTAGCGGGTGTACACGCGCAGATTCCCCTTGGGGTCGTAGATGTAGCTGCCCGCCGAGTGATCCATGGTGTAGCTGGTAGGAGTCTTCCCATCGACCTTCTTGTAGTAGATCTTGAAGTCCTTGGCGACGGCTGCCAGTTGCTCGGGCGTGCCGGTCAAACCGACGAACGTGGGATCGAAATTCGCCATGTAAGCCTTGAGAATTTCGGGCTTGTCGCGTTCGGGGTCGACGGTGATGAAGATGCCTTGCAGGCGCTCTCCGTCTGCGCCCAGCGAGCGCTTGACTTCGGCGAGTTCGCTCATCGTCGTGGGGCACACGTCGGGGCATTGGGTGTAGCCGAAGAACACGACGACGACCTTGCCTGCGAAGTCCTTGATGCTGCGTGTCTTGCCGTCCTGGTCGGGCAGCGGAAAGTCCTTGGCGTATTCCGCGCCGGTCACATCGATGCCGTTGAACTTGGGAGCCTTGGCCGATGGCGAGCAGGCGGCCAGGACTGCGACGGATGCGGCCGTTGCGCCCCACAGGGCGATGCGCTTCAGGGCTTCACGTTTGTTGTTATTGAAAGGCAGGGACATACGCTGAACTCACTTCACGATGCTTATTCATCACAACACATAGTGATCGACCAGCAGCGCCGCAAACAGCGCGCTCAGGTGGATCAACGAGAAACGGAACGTCTTGCGCGCAAGCGCGTCGGAATAGTTGCGCCACAGCTTGAAGCCGTACCAGCAGAAACCGAAACTCAGCACGACGGCAGCGGCCAGGTAGATCCATGAGCTCATGCCGTAGACGAATGGCATCAGGCAACCGGCGAACAGAATGATGGTGTAGAGGAACACCTGCAGGCGCGTGAACTCGTTGCCGTGCGTGACGGGCAGCATGGGCAGGCCGGACTTGCGGTAGTCCTCCACGCGGTACAGCGCGAGCGCCCAGAAGTGCGGCGGTGTCCACAGAAAGATGATGAGGAAAAGAATCAGCGCTTCGGGGCCAACGTTGTCGGTCATCGCGGCCCAGCCGAGCACGGGCGGCATGGCGCCCGATGCGCCGCCGATCACGATGTTCTGTGGTGTGAGCGGCTTGAGAATCACGGTGTAGATCACCGCATAGCCGACGAAGGTGGCGAAGGTCAGCCACATGGTCAGCGGGTTCACGAACACGTACAGAATCGCCGAGCCGATGGCGCACAGAGCGGCCGAGAACAGCAGCGTCTGCGAGTTGGACAACTCGCCCTTGGCCGTGGGTCGCCATGCGGTACGCTTCATCTTGGCATCGATGCCCTGCTCCACGATGCAGTTGAACGCGGCGGCGGCACCTGCCACGAGCCAGATGCCTGCACTGGCAATCGCCATCAGGCCCCATTGCTCCAGACTCGGCATGCCGGGCACGGCCAGCACCATGCCGATGAAGGCGCAGAACACGATGAGCTGCACCACGCGCGGCTTGGTGAGCGCATAGAACTGCGCAAAGCGCGAAGGCAGGTGCGCGGCGGCGGTTGCTGGCTTGGGCGCTGCAGCAGTGGCTGGAGAAGAAGACGTCGACGGTGAAGGAGATGGAGCGGCGCTCATACGGAAACTTTCGTGGTGCTCGTGCGCACCTTGTTCTGGTCGGGGCGAGCGGCGGGAGCTGCAGCAGCCAGCGCGGTGGCACCCGCCGGTCTGCTGGCAGCCAGGCCCCAGGTCAGCACCACCAGCAGCGCTGCCGCACCGCCCGTGTGCAACACGGCGGCAACCAGTGGCCAGTCGAGCACGACGTTCGACAGACCTGTCAAAAACTGCAGCAGCGTGAGCCCTGCCGACCAGCGCATCTGATCACGCAGCACATGCGCGCGATGCATGCGCCAGGCAAGAAGAATCAACGCCGCCAGCACGATGTAGGCAGCGAGTCGATGCACGTAGTGGATCGCCGTCAGCGCCTGAAAACTGATGTGGCTGCCGTCCTTGAGCAGGCCGAGTTCACGCCAGATCTGGAAGCCTTGCGAGAAGTCCATCGCAGGCCACCAACTGCCCTGGCAAGTGGGAAATGTGGTGCAGGCGAGCACGGCGTAATTGGTGCTCACCCAACCGCCGAGCAGCGTTTGAACGATCACCAGCAAGCCCGTCACCGCCATGCCGATGTAAATGCCGCGAGGCACGGATGTGGGCAACAGATGCTTGGTGTTCAGTGTCTTGTGCACGGCCTGCACGCACAGCAGAATCAACAGCACCGAGCCGCCGATCAGGTGCAAGGTGACGATGGCGGGGAACAGTTTCATCGTCACGGTCCACGCGCCGAATGCACCTTGCAGGCAGACCCAGAACAGCGTGAACGTGGGCCACCACGGGCTCAGCGCGGGCTCTGGCGCTTTCTGCTTTTTAGCGAGCAGGAGTTGCCGCCACGCACCCACCGTCAGCACGATGATGAGCACGCCGACGGTCGTGGCCAGATAGCGGTGGATCATCTCCACCCAGGCCTTGCCATGCGTGACCGGGCCGGTGGGCATGGCGGTCTGCGCGGCGGTGATTTCCGCCATCGCGCCGACCGGGCTGGAGCTGCCGTAGCAACCCGGCCAATCGGGGCAACCCAGACCTGAATCCGTGAGCCGCGTGAAGGCACCGAACAGCACCAGATCGAACGTGAGAAACAACGTGAGAACCGTCAGCGCCTGCAGTTTGCGCACGGGCGTGTGGTGGCGATTGCGCAGCCACACCCAGGTGATCGGCGCAAGCGCGATCACCAAGCCGAATGCCATCAACTCCAGCACCGGAGCAAAGTCGTAGAGCGGTTGCATGTCGCTCGCGTTCAAGCTCATGGCTTCACAATCTCCTCATCGCGTCCCGCCTTGTCCCACGAGGACGAGGCGCGCAGCAAACGATCCAGATCGCGCTTGGCCTGCGATCCGGCCTTGCGATCCATCTTGGCGGGGAAACGCATCATCCAGTGACCCATGGGGTCGATCACATACAGATGGTCGGACAGCGTCTGCCCAGCGGCCGGTTGCAGCCATTGCGCGACCATGCTCTGGTCTGCGCGCACCACGGTGGCCTGCGCCAGACCCGGTGCCATCCCCTCAGGGATCGAAGCTTGATCGCTGACCAGCCAGACCCAGTCCAGGCGCTCCTTTTCCTTGCCCAGGCTTTCACGCAACTGGCGCTGCAGATACAGGTTGTTCTGGCATGCCTCATCACACGCGGCAGGTGCCACGCTGACCAGCAGCCACTGGCCCTTCATGCTGTCGAGCGGCTCGGTCTTGCCATCCAGCGTAGTCACCATGGCCTGCGCGGGCATCGCATGCTGCGGCTGGATCAGCTCGCCGAAATTGCGCCGGCCGTCCGGACGCACCACGTAGTACGTGAAGTACGACGCGATCACTGGCGCGGCGCAGATCAGCAGCACGGACAGCATCTTCCAGCGACCACTGCGCATTTGCTTGGCCTTGACCTCGGAGTCGGCCATGGCTGCGCCTGCGCTCGGCATGCTGTGCACGGTGAACGCGAGCGGGCTTTCGGCCACCGCTGCCGTCTCAGGCGGACGGCTGGCTGCGTGGGCGAAGGAAGCGTCGGATGAGTTGGAACCAGACATAGAGGATTGCCACCAGGGCGCAAAGCCCAAACCATTGGAATGCGTAACCGTAATGCTTGTCGACACCGGAATCGACGGCCGGCCAGTCGCGCAGCAGGCCGTCGTCCGCGTTGCCCGTAGTCTGCACTACAGACAACGGCAAAAGAGGGAGACCTGTCTCGGCCCCAAAGGTGACCAAGTCCAGATTTTGCCGGATCACGGAATCCCTTGCGACGTTTCCGGATGTGTCGAACTCATAAAGCCGCGCCGGACGCGCCGCCACACGGCCCAGAATCTGCACCTCGCCTGCGGGCGTGCGAAGCGTTGGCAACTTGGTGCGATCCGTGAAATCGCGCGGCGCCCAGCCTCGCTGGACCATCACCACAGCGCCTGCAGGGCCGGACAGACGCAGCGGCGTCATCACGAAAAATCCCTGCTTGCCGTTCATCTGCCGATTGTCGAGATACACCGTCTTCTCGGCGACCCACTGACCGGACAACTGCACCTGCCGATGCAGCAACGGATCGTTCTGCGCGTCGGCCAACGAGGATGCGGGCAAAGCATTCAACTGCGACACGAACTGCTCCGCCGACAGCGGCGGCTCGGCCATGCGCTGGTCCATCGCCAATTGCAACGCTTCCTTCTGCACCGCACGCGATAGCTGCCAACGCCCCAGCGACGCCGTCACCGCCATGGTGACCAGCGCCGCCACTGTGATGATCCAAAACCGCCAACCCAGCGAACGCACATCGTTGGTGTTCACGTAATAATGCACTCCATGAAATTCTTGGTCGCCCTAGCCTTTCTGGCCATCCTCGCGAGCCTCGGCTCCGCGCTCTTTTTCATGATGCGCGGCGGCCAGAAAGACGCCGACGACAACCGCAAACGCAGCAAACGCATGGCATGGGCACTCACCGCACGCATAGGGCTGTCCATTGTGCTCTTTCTCTGCGTGCTCATCGCATGGAAACTGGGTTATATCCACCCCACAGGACTACCCGTAAAAGCCAATTAATTGACTGACTGGCCACCACACCACAAGTTCCAAAAGCGAATCCGCGAAGCCAACAATCAACGAAGCGCAGCGAGCGACCAAGTCGATAACCACAACGCCAAGACAGCCCCTTAGCCGCGACGCGAAGCCGCAGACAGTACTCTCGTACGGCAAGGCTTCGCAACAAAGGATAAGGGGCTGTATTGGCGCCTCAAAACGATTCGCCAATCGAAGCCATAAGGCTTCGTAAAACATAACAAGAACAAAAACAAAAGCGCCCAAAACAGGCGCTTTTGAAACCAAGGGATGAGACAAAAAGTCTCAGTGGAATTACATCCAGTAGACGAGGATGTAAAGGCCCAGCCAGACCACGTCCACAAAGTGCCAATACCAGGCAGCCCCTTCAAATCCAAAATGCTTCTCCGGGGTGAAATCCCCCTTCATCAGACGAATCGTGATGAAGAACAGCATCAACATGCCGACAAACACGTGAAAGCCGTGAAAGCCCGTGAGCATGTAAAAGGTCGAGCCGTAAATGCCTGAATTGAGTTTGAGGTTCAGGTCGGTATACAGGTGGAAGTACTCATAGCCCTGCACGCACAGGAAGATGAAGCCCAGAATCACCGTGATCCACATGTAGTTGATGCACTTGCTGCGATGGTTTTCACGCAGCGCGTGGTGGGCGATCGTCAGCGTCACGCCGGAGGTCAGCAGCAGCGCGGTGTTGATGGTGGGCAGCCAGAACGGACCCACGGTCTGGAAGGGCTCGACCAGAGCGGCGGGCGCAGCGGTCACACCAGCAGCAACGCTGGGCCACACGGCCTTGAAGTCAGGCCAGAGCAGCGAGTTGTCGAGGCTGCCAAGCGCTGGCACGGAGTGCGCACGCGCCCACCACAACGCGGTGAAGAACGCGCCGAAGAACATCACTTCCGAGAAGATGAACCAGCTCATGCTCCAGCGATACGAGATGTCGATGCGCTCGCTGTAGAGCCCGCCGTTGCTTTCGCGACGCGCGTCGCCAAACCATTGCCACAGAACGACCCACCACCAGATCAGGCCGACGATGACCGAATACTTGCCCCATTCGTGGCCGTTGATCCATTGGCTTGCGCCCAGAATCACCAGAAACAGACCAATCGCCGACATCACCGGATGACGCGAGTCCGCCGGAACGTAGTAATAAGGCGTGGTGCCGTGGGTTGTTGCACTCATTTGCTGCTCCTGTATCTCTCGAATTCTCTGTTGTCGGTTGTTGGTTTGCTTGCTTATTCGTTTTCTCAGACTATCCAGTTCACCAGCGCTATCAGGCCACCCACCAGCAGGAACAGCCCGATCAGTCCCACCACGATGATGTGGATCGGGTTGAGCTTTTCTATGTCCTTCTGGTACTCGGAGCCCTTGCGCAATCCAATCATCGACCAAGCCACTGCGCGCACCGTGCGCAGCAGCGAGCCCTTGCGCTCGTGCGGCTTGTCGTTGCTGTTCATCGGCTCCTGATCTTTGGCCATGGCACCTGCCCCCTTGCTCATGAACGACCTCCTGCCGCTGCAGGCGTGGCGACCACAGCAGCGGTCGATTCCGGCGCTGCGGGCGTCTTGCCGCCCACTTCGAAGAAGGTATAGGACAGCGTGATCGTCGTGACGTCCTTGGACAGTCGCGGGTCGATCACGAAGGTCACGGGCCAATCGCGCTTCTCACCGGGCTCCAGCGTGTACTGGTTGAAGCAGAAGCATTCGAGCTTGTTGAAGAACGCGGTCGCCTGACGGGGTGCGTAGCTGGGAATCGCCTGCGCGGCCATGCGTCGGTCCTGCACGTTCTCGAACTCGTACATCACCGAGGCGAGTTCGCCCGGATGCACCTTGATCGAACTCTTGGCAGGCTTGAACTGCCAGGGGCCACGCGCGTTCGCATCGAACTCCACGGTGATCGTGCGGCTGTAGTCGACCTGCGAATTCTTGGGCACCTTCACGTCCTTGCCAGCCGTTCCGTTGCCGGGAACCTGGCGCTCGGAGAGCGAAAGAATGTTGATGCCGGTGAGCTCGCAGATGTGCTTGTAGATGGGGATGAGCACGTAGCCGAAGGCGAACATGCCGACCGTGATCACGGCCAGCTTGCCCACCATCTTGAGGTTTTCGCTTCGCATGCTCATCGCGTCATCCCGCTCAGTGCAGCCAGGTCATCTTCACCATGAAACCGATGAAGAACGCCACGGCAATCGACAGCAGAATCCATCCGAGTCGTGCGTTTGCTTTCTTCTGTTCCTGCGTGGCCATGGTGTCGATGTCTCCTGTTTTCTTGTCTGCTTAGCCGATCACGCGTGTCGCGGTAGCGTCCAGCTTGGGCGGTGTCTCGAAGGTGTGGAACGGTGCTGGCGAAGGCACTTCCCACTCCAGACCTTCCGCGGCTTCCCATGGCTTGGCGGGAGCCTTCTCACCCTTGCCGCGCATGGCGGGAACCACGACGAACAGGAAGAAGTACACCTGCATCAGACCGAAGCCGAAGGCACCGATCGACGCGACCATGTTGAAGTCGGCGAACTGCATGGGGTAGTCGGCATAGCGACGTGGCATGCCCGCCAGACCCAGGAAGTGCATCGGGAAGAAGGTGACGTTGAAGGTGATCAACGAGCCCCAGAAGTGGATGCGGCCACGGGTTTCGGAATACATCACGCCAGTCCACTTCGGAGACCAGTAGTAGTAGGCAGCGAACATGGAGAACAGCGAACCGGCCACCAGCACGTAGTGGAAGTGAGCCACAACGTAGTAGGTGTCCTGCAGCTGGATGTCGATGGGAGCCATCGACAGGATCAGGCCGGTGAAGCCGCCCATCGTGAACACGAAGATGAAGCCCACGCTGAACAGCATCGGCGTTTCGAACGTCATCGAGCCGCGCCACATCGTCGCCACCCAGTTGAAGATCTTCACGGCCGTGGGCACGGAGATCAGCATGGTGGCGTACATGAAGAACAGCTGCCCGGTCACCGGCATGCCGGTGGTGAACATGTGGTGCGCCCAGACGATGAACGACAAAATCGCGATCGACGAAGTGGCGTACACCATCGATGCGTAGCCGAACAGCTTCTTGCGGCTGAACGCGGGCACGATCTGGCTGACGATGCCGAAGGCCGGCAAGATCATGATGTACACCTCGGGGTGACCGAAGAACCAGAAGATGTGCTGGTACATCACCGGGTCACCGCCACCGGCGGGGTTGAAGAAGCTGGTGCCGAAGTGGCGGTCCGTCAGCGTCATGGTGATCGCACCGGCCAGCACGGGCATCACGGCGATCAGCAGGTAGGCGGTGATCAGCCAGGTCCACACGAACATCGGCATCTTCATCAGCGTCATGCCGGGAGCGCGCATGTTCAGGATGGTCACGATGATGTTGATCGCGCCCATGATGGACGAAGCGCCCATGATGTGCATCGCGAAGATGCCGGCGTCCATCGATGGGCCCATCTGCAGCGTGAGCGGTGCGTACAGCGTCCAGCCCGCAGCAGGTGCGCCGCCGGGCATGAAGAACGAGCCGACCAGCATTGCGGCCGCAGGAATCAGCAGCCAGAAGCTGAAGTTGTTCATGCGGGCGAAGGCCATGTCGGATGCGCCGATCTGCAGCGGAATCATCCAGTTCGCGAAGCCCACGAAGGCCGGCATGATCGCGCCGAACACCATGATCAGACCGTGCATGGTGGTGAGCTGGTTGAACAGCTCCGGATTGACCAATTGCAGGCCGGGTTCGAACAGTTCTGCGCGGATCAGCAGCGCCAGAATGCCGCCCACCATCAGCATGGTGAACGAAAACAGCAGATACAGCGTGCCGATGTCTTTGTGATTGGTGGCAAACACCCAGCGACGCCAGCCGTGCGGCGCGCCGTGGAGGTGATCGTCATGACCGTGATCGTGACCGTGGCCGTGGTTGTCCAGTACTGCGCTCATTGTCTTTTATCTCCGTTCGGTCTTCGTAGCTGGACTCATTGCGCAGCAATGATGTCGACACGGCGCGCCTGACGGTCGTCGCCTGCACCTGCGGTCACTGTCTCGGGCTTGCGCAGCTCGATGCGATCGGCGCCCACACCGCTGTCCGTCAGCACCTTGGCCACGGCCTGAGCACGCTTCTTGGCGAGCTCTGCATTCACGTCGGCGCTGCCGGTCGAATCGACAAAGCCGGACAGAACGATCTTGCCATCCTTGTGCGCGCCCCAGTAGTCGGCTGCGCGCTTGGCTTCGGCTTGTGCTTCAGGGCCAAGTTCGCTCTTGCCAGTTTCAAAGAAGATCTGGAAAGGGCCGTTGGCAGACGCCGCAGCGACCGGTGCAGCAGCAGCCGGGGCCGCGTCGGCCGCAGGCGCTGCCGCAGCAGGAGCAGCCGCGCCACCACCTGCCGGGAACTTGCCACCACGTGCCGCGACAAAGTCGGCGGGCTGCACCATGGTGCCGGTCTTGTTGCTCCAGTGGTTCTTGGCGAACGTGACCACGGCGGCCAGATCGGTGTCGCTCAACTGCTTCCATGCAGGCATCGCACCGTTGGCGCGGCCTTCGAGCACGGCGTGCATCATGTCGGCCGTGGGGCCGAGCACCACAGGGCTGCCGTCCAGCGCCTTGATCGGGCCAGCGCCCTTGCCGTTGGCCTGGTGGCAGGCCGCGCAGTTGGCGGCATAGACCTTCTCGCCACGAGTGACCAGATCGGTCAGCGCCCAGACCTTGCTCGGGTCGTCCTTCTTGGCTTCGGCCTTCTTCTTTTCTTCGGCGACCCACTTGGAGTAGTCCTCTGCGGACAGCACCTTCACGTGGATCGGCATGTAGGCGTGTTCCTTGCCGCACAGCTCGGCGCACTGACCGTAGTAGTCGCCCACTTTTTCTGCACGGAACCAGGTGTCGCGCACGAAGCCGGGGATCGCATCCTGCTTGATGCCGAAGGCCGGCACCATGAACGCGTGGATCACGTCGTTGGCGGTGGTGATCACGCGCACCTTCTTGTTGACAGGCACGACCAGCGGGTTGTCCACCTTGAACAGGTAGTCGTTGGGCGCCTGGCTCACGTCGCCGCTGTTGGACATCTGGCGCTGGGCGGTGTCGAGCGTGGAGATGTACGACAAGCCCTCGCCTTCACCGGAGAGGTAGTCGTAGCCCCACTTCCACTGGTAGCCGGTGGCCTTCACCGTGAGGTCGGCGTTGGTCGTGTCTTTCTGCGCGACCAGCACCTTGGTGGCGGGCAGCGCCATCAGGATCACGATGATGAAGGGAACAATCGTCCAGACCACCTCGACGGTGACGGACTCATGGAAATTCGCGGCCTTCGCGCCTTTGGATTTGCGATGCTTCCAGATGGAATAGAACATCACGGCAAACACGGCGATGAAGATCACCGTGCAGATGATCAACATCATCCAGTGCAGGAAATGCTGCTCTTCGGCAATGCGCGTAACAGGTGGCGCAAGATTGAGCTGTTTGACTGCCGGTCCACCGGGAAGATCCTGAACCGCATGGGCTGCTGTGCCCATCCATGCTCCGGTCACCAGCAACATAGAAGCCAGCTTATTGGAAATGCTCTTCATAGTTCTCACTTACTTCTAAGCCTCAATTTGACCAATCCCTGCCGTGTCGTGTCGTCTTCGTGGGTCAGACCATCGACAAAGCCATGCGAATTCCACTGACCAGACCATCCGGCGAGCCTCCCCGAAAACGGAATTCAGCCGACCCAACAATCCGGAGTCCACATGAACCCGGTTTCCATCAAATCCAGGCTGATCCTGCAGCCTGTTGTCTCCGCAATCCATCGCCGGATTAATTCGATTAATCCCGCTGAAACTTTTCGAATATCCACAGCATGCCTAGCGCACAAAACTCCCGCAATCCGCGTTAGTCCTGAGTCGAGCTGACATACGGCAATTCATATCTTGACTACCATCAAGATATACGCGGTGCACCGTCGATGAACGACCCACCGGCAAAAAGTTCCGAATCCGCAATCAACAAGAATTGTAGCGTGCCTTGATGAAAATCATTGACACCGTCGGGCCGGCACTCAGGTTTGCGTCTTTATTGACGACCTTTACGCAACATTGCGCGCATGTCCTGAAGAGACACTGCGCTATTGGCCTCGACGGGCACACGCGGTTCGGGTTTGAAGGCGTGGCCGTAAATAATCTCGAAGGTAATCGCTAATTGACCACCCGGTGCAGAATCCGTTAAGCGTTCTGCCAGCGCTTTTTCGAGCTGCTGCTTGAAACCGCGTCCGCGCAGCGCGCCAAACCGCTGTGGATGCAGATTGCGCCCCAATTCGCGCAATTCCTGCAGCAGCCGCTCGGGCGTCGCGAAGGTGAGCGTGATGCGCTCCATGTCCATCACCGGCTCGGCAAACCCGGCGTGCACCAGCATGTCGCCCCAGTCGTGCATGTCGGTCATCGCGTGACCGGGCACCGGCCAGCCCATATCGGCATAGAGCCTGTGGATCTCGCGCACCGTGTCCGGGCCGAGACAGGAAAACATCACATAGCCACCCACCGCCAGCGCCTTGTGCCACTGCGCGATCAAGGCTTGAGGATTCGCAGCCACATGCAAGGCCATGTTGGACCAGAGCATCTGCACGCTGGCATCCTCGGGCTTGCCGAACTGCTGCGACGGGCCTGACCAGCGGCCAAGACTCCACCACGGCTTGCCGAACAGCTCCTCGACACGCTGCCGCCCCTGGGCCGACGAGGTTTCGTGGATCTGGCTGGTCGCCTGCGCAAACTGCTGCTGCACCAGCGCATGGCCCTCGATGCCGCCATTGAGCGGGTCCCAGTCGCACCAGTTTGTGGGCTTGCTGGTCATCCACTGCAGGCGATCCTGCATGCGGCGCGCGATTTCCTCGTGCAGCCAGGGCGAAGCATCCACAGCACGCGCATGCCAGCGCTGCGCGGCGGTCGGATCAATGGTGGGGGGGAGTTGTTGTTCAGACATCGAGAAGGCCGAATTGTAGGGAGATCATGCAAATCACGAGCACGATAGGGAATTCCGTCCTGCGCACACTCCAGCGCCTGCTGCCCAGCCAGTGCGCGGTCTGCCACGGCTGGCCTGCGGCACGCATCTGCATGGCTTGCGTGGGACGATTTGCCTCACTTCGCCACCGCTGCCGCACCTGCGCGATGCCGGTGGCCGAGGGCGTTTCGCAATGTGGAGACTGCCTGCTGCACCCACCGGCTCTCGACGCCTGCGGCGCGGCGCTCGACTACCGCTACCCCTGGGCCGAGTTGATCGCGCAATTCAAGTTCGCGCCCTGCGATCCCGGCTGGGCGGCGCACTTGGGGCAACTCATACGGCGCGCCCCGCTGGCCAGTCCGTTCATTCACGAAGCCGATCTCGTGCTGCCGATCCCGCTCTCACGCGAACGCCTGGCCGAACGTGGCTTCAATCAGGCGCTGCTGCTGGCGCGTCGTCTCGGTGCCACCGAAAAAATCCGCACCGATCTGCTACTGCGCGTGCTGCACACACCCGCGCAGAGCCAGCTCACGCGCGCACAGCGATTGCGCAATCTGCGGGCCTCGTTTGCCGTCGATCCACTGAAAACTGCTGAAATCAAGGGACGCTGCGTGCTGCTCGTCGACGACGTGATGACCACCGGAGCCACATTGCAGACGGCGGCTCTGCGACTCAAGCAGGCCGGAGCAGCCGAAGTGCGCGCGCTGGTGCTGGCACGCACGGCATAGCGCCGCGCTCCGCTGTGCCATTCGAGGACGACGACAATACGCTCCATGTTTCACATTGTTCTCGTCGAACCCGAAATCCCGCCGAACACCGGCAACGTCATCCGCCTGGCCGCCAACACCGGGTGCATGCTGCATCTGGTCGAGCCGCTGGGCTTTTCGATGGAAGACCGCTACATGCGGCGCGCCGGGCTGGACTATCACGAATACGCCGACGTGCGAAAGCACGCCAACTGGGCCGCCCTGCTGCAGGACGAAAAGCCCGACACCACCCGCATGTTCGCAATGACCACGCGCGGCAGCCAGCCGGTTTTCGACACGGTATTCCAACCCGGCGACTGGTTCGTCTTCGGCTCCGAATCACGCGGTCTGGCGCCCGAGCTGCGCGACTCGTTTCCCAACGAGCAACGCCTGCGCCTGCCCATGCTGCCCGATCAGCGCAGCCTCAACCTCTCCAACGCCGTGGCGGTGACGGTGTTCGAGGCCTGGCGTCAGAACAGTTTTGTGAACGCACTTACTCGCTGAGCGGATCACTGAGAGGGCGGGCCGCATCGCGCTGCTGCGCCGCACGTTCCATCGCCGCATGCACCGAGTTGCGTGTGCGCTCGGTCAGGTACTCCAGAAACGCCTGCGTGCGTGCAGGCAGAAACTTGCGGCTCGGCAGGGCCGCGTAGAGCGTGAGCTGCCCGGTCGTCCACGGCGCGAGCACGCGCACCAACTTGCCGGTGTTGAGATACGGCGCGGCCAGTTCCATGGGCTGGGAGCCGATGCCTGCGCCGTCAAGAACGGCGCGCAGCAAGGTGTCCAGATAGTTGACCTGACAGACTGGCCGCACGGGCACTTCCACCGTCAGCCCATCGGCTTCGGGATTGGTGAGCTGCACCATGCCGATGCGCCGGTCCTGGTGCTTGAACTGCAGGCAGTCATGGTCCTTCAGATCGTCCGGCGTGAGCGGCGCGCCGCGCTCGTTCAGGTACTCGGGTGACGCGCAGAGCACGCCCATGGTCGTGATAATGGGCCGCGCGATCAGGTTGGCGTTGAAGCCCGAGGGCGCGGTCAGCAGCTTGATGTCGTAGTCGCTGACCGAACTCGGGCCGACCGCCTCGACCGACACATCGAAAGTCACCTGCGGATGCAGCCGCCGAAAGCCCGCGATCACCGGGGCGAGCAGATGCGTGGCAAGCAGCGGCGACGCCGAGATGTGCAGCACGCCCGCGATTTCCATGGTGTGAGCCTGCGCCACGGCACGCGCGTCTTCCACGTCGTTGAGGATGTGCCGCACGCGCGCCAGATAGGCCTCGCCCGCCTCGGTCAGCGAGACCTTGCGCGTGGTGCGCTGCAGAAGTCGCGCACCCACATCGCTCTCCAGCTCGGAGACATAGCGCGTCACGCCTGCGGGCGACATGTCCAGCGCGCGGGCTGCTGCGGCAAAACCGCCCTCGTCCACCACCGCCTGAAACACATGCATGGCCTGGAGCTTGTCCATCGTTTCTTGTCCAATTTGAAAAGTTCCCGCTAATTATTTCATTTTTCAAAACAATGAATTGCTTGCCAGATACTTTTTACCGTTTGATGACAGGAATAAAGTTCAACCATCGACGAACGAAAGACCTCGCTCATCGAAAACCGAACAAATCCAACCGATGAGTTGTTGAAAGGAAAAAGATCATGAAGAGCATTCTGAACACCGCCGCCGTAGTTGCCGTCCTCGCAGTGAGCGCCGTGAGCGCACAAGCCCAAGTGAACAGCGCCGAAGCCGGTTACGGCACCGACGTGACCAACGCCCAGAGCACCAAGTCACGCCAGCAAGTGATCAACGAATACCTCGCCGCTCGCAAGGACGGCACTCTGCCTCTGGTGGGCGACAGCTACACCGACCCTGCTGCTGACAACCACGGCGCAGCCGTCGCACGCTCGAACGTGCAACGTCAGGCCGCAGGTGCTGCTCACGCTGGCACCGCCATTCAAGGCGAAGGTTCGGTGCAGTAACTCACTCGCACAGAGCTTGCCGCAGCCGAGCACAGCGATGTGACGGCTGCGGGCCTTTCATAGGCACCCCAGAGAAGCAAAGAAAAAACAAAACGCCGCCCGAAATTCGTTTCGGGCGGCGTTTTGTTTTGTTTCTTCATCCGTTCGTTCGCGTGATCAGGCGTCCAGCCATTCGCAGATGCCCTGCCACTGTTCCAGATCGCGCGCGACGCGGCTGGGCGTCACATCGAACACGCTCAGGCCATGCGCGGCCAGATGGACGTAGTTCTGGGTGTCGCGCAGATAGCCGAGCACCGGCAGTTTCAGCCCGTCGATGAAATGGTGAAGCTGCTCCGACGCCAGCGTGCGCCCGTCCACGCGCATGCCGACGATGCCCACCTGCACGCCCTGCGCATGGCGATGCTCGGCCAGTTCGGCGAGAAATTCCTGCGTGGCGAAGATGTCGAACACGCTGGGCTGCAGGGGCACGATGATCTTGTCCGCGAGCTTGAGCACTTCCTTGAGCAGCCTGCCGTGCAGTCCCGCGGGCGTGTCGAGCACGGCATGGGTGGCGTCCTTGGGCGGGCGATCCAGGTCGTCTGAGGAAATTTGCCAGCGGGCAATCGGCCGGGCCGCCTCGGGCCGCTGCTGCAGCCACAGCCGCGATGACTGCTGGCGATCCACGTCGCCGAGCACCACGGTGCCGCCCTGGCGCGCGAAATAGCCCGCAACGTTGGTGGACAGCGTGGACTTGCCAACGCCGCCTTTGGGATTTGCCACTGCAACCACCGCCATGCCCGACTCCTTTGCAGAAATTGGGAGCAATGGTAGTCGCTTGGCATTTATTGCGCCAAACGGCGTGTATCTACCTGCTTTTGCAGGCCAAAAACATCAGGTCGCGTTCTGCCCGCCGCGCTTGACGAAGAACAGCCCCGTGCCCACCAGCATCAGCAGACCGCCAAACACGCGGTTCTGGTTGCGACGGGCGCGCTCGCTGCGCATCCAGCGGCGCAGCGCACTGGCGCTGGCGGCGTAGCCCGTCATCACCACCATGTCCACCGCCAGCAACGTGACCGCCATGACGGCCAATTGCGACCACAGCGGCTTCGCGTCGGTCATGAACTGCGGCAGCACCGCGACCATGAAGACGATGCCCTTGGGATTGGTCGCATTGGTCAGCATGCCGGTGAGAATGCGGCGGCGCAGGCTCATGGGCGCGACGTCCGCACCGGCTTCCATCGGGCTGCCCGCGCCCGAGCGCCATTGCATGAAGCCCAGATAGATCAGGTAGCAGGCGCCCAGCACCTTGACGATGTTGAAGGCCACTTCGGACGCAATCAGCAGCGAGCCCACGCCCGCACCCGCGACCAGCAGGATGAACAGCAGGCCGATTTCCAGCCCGATGATCGTGCCCTCGGTCTTGCGCACCCCGTACGAGAGACCGTGGCTCATGCACAGCACGGCCCCGGAGCCCGGCGAAATGGCGATCACCCAGGACGCTACAAAAAACGCCACCCACGTATGCCACTCCATGCCAACACTCCAATCCAGTCTGCGCGAACCAATTCAATGAAGCCGGAATTCTATGCAGCACCAAGCGCCTCTGCTGGCCCACGCACCAAAGCAGAGCGCATTCGCGGGAATAACGAATATTTACAAATGCGGAGCGCCATGTCGTCCCCACGGCGGCACGGGATGGCTATGGTGAATCAGAATCCGATCAGCGACCTCGGCCTCTGCCCCGACCCCGCTTTGCCCCATTCCGATTCCGATTACAACAGCACCGGACCGCTCCCGCTCATCGCCTATGTCTCACGCGCCCATCTGGCTTACCTACGGCTTCACCTATCTCGCGGCAGCCGTGATCGCCGTACCCATCGCCCGCGCACTGGGCCTTGGGGCCATCATCGGCTACCTCGCAGCCGGCATCGCCATCGGGCCGTGGGGGCTGCGGCTCGTCAGCAATGTGCAGGACATTCTTCACTTCGCCGAATTCGGCGTGGTGCTGATGCTGTTTCTGGTCGGCCTGGAACTACAACCCAGCCGCCTGTGGAGCATGCGCCGTCCGATCTTCGGGCTGGGCACGGCGCAGATGCTGGGCTGCGCCGCCCTGCTCTGGGCCGTGGCCTGGGCATTTGGAATGCCTTGGCGCATCGGTCTGGTCGGCGCGTTTGGGCTGGCACTGTCGTCCACCGCCATCGCGCTGCAATCGATTGAAGAGCGCAACCTGATGCGCACCGACAGCGGCCAGAAGGCGTTCTCGATTCTGCTGTTCCAGGACGTGGCGGCGATCCCGATTCTGGCGCTGCTGCCGCTGCTCGGCGTCGGTGCCGATGTGACCGATGGCCACACCACGCCGCACCACGACCCCATGCAGATGGCGCTCGAAGCTGCCAAGATCATCGGTGTGGTGGGAGCCATCATCATCGGCGGTCGCCTGCTGCTGCGCCCGCTGCTGCGCTGGATCGCCAAGAGCAAGACGCCCGAGATCTTCACCGCCACCTCGCTGTTCCTCGTGGTCAGCATCGCCATGTTGATGCTCACCGTCGGCCTGTCGATGGCGCTCGGCGCGTTCCTCGCAGGCGTGCTGCTGGCCGACAGCGAATTCCGCCGCGAGCTTGAAACCGACATCGAGCCGTTCAAAGGATTGCTGCTCGGTCTGTTCTTCATCGCGGTCGGAATGAGCATCGACTTCGGCGTGATCCTCGCATCGCCCTGGGCCATGCTGGGCCTGCTGGTCGGCTTTCTCGTGCTCAAGGCCCTCGTGATTTACGGACTCGCCACCGTCACCAAGATGCCTTATCAGGAGCGCCCGGTGTTCACGCTGCTGCTTGCGCAAGGCGGTGAATTCGCGTTCGTCGTGTTCCAGACCGGTGCGACGTTCAAGGCGATCCCCACCGAAACCGCTTCGCTGCTGATCGGCGCGGTGGCGCTGTCCATGCTGCTCACGCCGCTTTTGCTGGTGGTGATGGACCGCGTGCTGCTCAAGCGCTTTGCGACGCTCAAGAGCGCACCTTCGGATGTGAAGGAAATCTCCGAGCCGCAATCCGCGCCGGTCATCATCACCGGTTTCGGTCGCTACGGCCAGATCGTCGCGCGCATGCTGCTCGCACAAGGCACGCCCGTCACGGTGCTCGACCACAGCGTGGAAATGCTCGAAGTCGCGCACACCTTCGGCTACCGCGTTTTCTACGGCGATGCCACGCGCGTGAATCTGCTGCGCATTGCCGGTGCCGAGCAGGCCAAGGTGATCGTCGTGGCGGTGGACAAGCCAGACCAGTCGCTCAAGATCGTGCAGATCGTGAAGAAGCATTTCCCGCATCTGAAAATCGTCGCCCGTGCGCGCGACATCACGCACTGGAACCAGTTGCGCGACCTGGGCGTGGAGCATTCGCAGCGCGAGCTGTTCGAGTCCAGCCTCGTGTCCGGTCGCACCGTCATGGAAATGGTGGGCCTTGCGCCCGAAGAAGCCGCCTACGTGACCGAGCGTTTTCGCGAGCACAACATCGCGCTGGCCAATCTCATGTACGAGCACCACAACGACAACGCCGCGATGATCGCCGTCGCCAAACAAGGCCGCTCGCAACTGGTCGAACAGATGCAGAAGGAGCGCCAGGAACACGACGCCGCCAGGACGCGCGAGCAGGCCGAGGCGATCTACGGACGCAACCAGCACAGCGCCAAGGAACCCCAGACACAAGAGCCGCAGGACGCTCCCAAGGCTTGACCTCGACAGCGTGCTGCGGCTCGCGCGACGGGAAGGATCACTCCTTCCCGTTTTTGTTCGTGCTTATTCCTGAACGATGGAAGACGGGTGGTTGGCCAGCGCCTTCACCTTGATCTCCATGTACGGAAACAGCGGCAGGTTGTTGAGCATGGTGTGCAGTTCGTCGTTGCTGGCGGCGTCGAAGATGCTCACGTTCGAGTATTCGCCCACCACGCGCCACAGATGACGCCACTTGCCGTCCTTTTGCAGTTGTTGCGAGTAGGCCTTTTCCTTGGCCTTGATTTCGGCGACGACCACCGGGTCCATCCCGTGAGGAATCTTGACGATCATTTCGACCATGTACAGCATGAAATTACTCCTTTGAAAACCAGACCCGACGCCGCCATGATAGGCATGCGTGAGTTGTACGCGCGGTCGACCACGCTGAGGACATGAAAATTCGCTTGTCTTTTGTTTCGGAAACGCCGCTACTTGCCCTCCGTCGCCAAGCGGCAAGAAAGCAAGCGATTCGTCTCCGATGTAGTGTTTTGAGTAGTGCTGAAAAAACGCAGCTCGGCACAAAGGCCTGCAACGCCGACGGTCGTGTCTGTCACCCAAGGGGATGGCATGAACCGTCTGTGCCGCACCGACAAAGCGGCGCGGCGAGTGACCGACCTGGTGGTCGATCACGACAAGAGCAACGTCGTCAGCGCGACGTCGCCCCGATCTTTACTTTGGGTTCCTCACGCTCGCAGAAACTGCGAAAGCGCGTCGTCGAAGGCTTGTGGCGCTTCGAGATTCGAGAGGTGCGATGCGGGCACAGCGGCCAGCTTGGCACCGGGGATGTGTTGCTGCATGAACTCGCCATCGGCCACGGTTGTGACCGGATCGGCACTGCCTGCAATGATGAGCGTGGGCAAGGCGATCTTCGCAATCTGGTCGCGCACATCGGCACCGGCCAGCGCGTCGCAGCAGCCTGCATAGCCTTGCGGATTCACGGCGGCAATCCATGCCTGCGCACGCTGCACCACGGCAGGCTGCGCGGCAATGAAGGCTTCGGTAAACCAGCGCGAAGGCGACGAATCCGCCAGTTCCTTCATCGCGGCAACGCCCTTTTCGCGGACCATCGCGGAGCGCATGTTCCAGCCGTCCGGCGTGCCGATCTTCGCAGCGCTGTTGCACACAGCGATGCGGTTCATGCGCGATGCGGCATTCAGTCCCAGCCACAGGCCGGTGAAGCCGCCCATCGAGATGCCGCAGAAATGCGCACGCTCGATTTTCAGCGCGTCAAGAATCGCCACCACATCGTTGCCCAGCAGATCGAAGCTGTACGCACCGGGCGACACCACGCTGCCGCCATGGCCGCGCGTGTCGTAACGCACGACGCGGAAATCCTTGGAGAACTTCGCTGCCTGCGCATCCCACATCTCGAGCGTGGTGCCCAGCGAATTGGAGAACACCAGCGCAGGCGCATCCTGCGGACCTTCCACACGCACGCGCAGGTTGCCGCCTTGTGTGGCGATGAATTGATCGTTGGTCTGACTCACTTCTTATCCTTCCGTCACGGCGCGGGTGGATGCCCGCGCCGTGTTCACGCCCGCTCCTGACAACAGGAGAAGGCGAATTTTCTACATCACACTTTTTCCAGAATCACCGCAATGCCCTGACCCACGCCGATGCACATCGTGCACAGCGCGTAGCGGCCGCCGAGCGTGTGCAGCTGGTTCACCGCCGTAGTGGCCAGACGCGCGCCCGATGCGCCGAGCGGGTGGCCCAGAGCGATCGCGCCGCCCCATTGGTTCACGCGCTTGTCGTCGTCGGCGATGCCGAGGTCGCGCAGCACGGCCAGGCCTTGTGCGGCGAACGCTTCGTTCAGCTCGATCACGTCCATCTGGTCCAGCGTCAGGCCGGTCAGTGCCAGCACCTTGCGCACGGCAGGCGCGGGGCCGAAGCCCATGATGCGCGGAGCCACGCCAGCAGTCGCCATGCCGACGACGCGGGCCTTCGGTGTCAGGCCAAACTTCTTGGCGGATTGCTCGTCGGCCAGCAGCAGCGCGCAAGCGCCGTCGTTCACGCCGGACGCATTGCCCGCGGTCACCGTGCCGTCGGGACGCACGACGCCCTTCAACTTGGCGAGTGCTTCGAGCGTCGTGCCGCGTGGGTGCTCGTCTTGCGAGAAGATGATCGGATCGCCCTTCTTCTGCGCAAGCGACACGGGCACGATTTCCTTGGCGAGGTAGCCCGCAGCAATCGCTGCAGCGGCCTTCTGCTGCGAAGCCAGCGCCATGCGGTCCTGCGCTTCACGCTCGATCTTGAAATCGTCGGCCACGTTCTCGGCCGTTTCAGGCATCGAATCCACGCCGTACTGGGCCTTCATGAGCTTGTTCACGAAACGCCAGCCGATGGTCGTGTCGTACACCGCGTTGTTGCGGCTGAATGCGGACTCGGCCTTGGGCATGACGAACGGCGCGCGGCTCATGCTTTCCACACCACCGGCGATCATCAAGGTGGCTTCGCCCGACTTGATGGCGCGTGCTGCGGTGCCGATGGCGTCAAGGCCCGAACCGCACAGGCGGTTCACGGTCGAGCCCGGCACTTCGACCGGCAGACCTGCAAGCAGCGAGGACATGTGGGACACGTTGCGGTTGTCTTCACCCGCCTGGTTGGCGCAGCCGTAGATCACGTCGGTGACGGTTTTCCAATCGACATTGGGATTGCGCTCCATGAGCGCCTTGATCGGCAGCGCGCCGAGATCGTCCGTGCGCACGCCCGAGAGCGCGCCGCCGTAGCGACCGAAAGGTGTGCGGATGGCGTCGCAGATGAATGCTTGAGTGGTCATTGTTCAGTGTCTCCGTGAATGGTGAAATGGTGGAACGGGTCGTCGCGCTCAGGCCGCCTTGATCGGCAGGCCTACCAGGCGTTCGAGTTCGGCGTGTTCGAGTCCATCCACCTTGTCGATCAACTGCAGGCCATCTGGCGTGCATGCCAGCGTAGCAAGATCCGAGTAGATGCGCTTGACGCAGCCGATGCCCGTGAGCGGATAGCTGCATTGCTTGACGAGCTTGCTCTCGCCCTTCTTGGTGAGCAGGTCCATCATCACCCAGGTCTGCTTGGCACCGATGGCCAGATCCATCGCACCGCCGACCGCGGGAATCGCACCGGCCTCGCCCGTGCTCCAGTTCGCGAGATCACCCGTTTCCGACACTTGGAATGCACCCAGCACGCAGATATCGAGATGGCCGCCGCGCATCATCGAGAAGCTGTCGGCGTGATGAAAATACGCGCCACCCGCGAGCAGCGTCACGGGCTGCTTGCCGGCGTTGATCAGGTCGTAATCTTCTTCACCAGCGGCAGGTGCCGGGCCCATGCCGAGGATGCCGTTCTCGCTTTGCAAAATGACTTCGCGACCTGCGGGAATGTGGTTGGCGACCAGCGTCGGCTGACCGATGCCGAGGTTCACATAGGCGCCGTCATGAATGTCCTGCGCCACGCGGGCAGCCAGTTCGTCCTTGGTACGTTTTTGGTAGTTGCTCACGATGAATCCTTACTTCTTGAAGCCGCCAGCTTGCGTGGCCACACGTTCGATCTTCACGATCTTGCTCACGAAGATGCCGGGAGTGACGATGCTCTCGGGATCGAGCTCGCCGAGTTCCGCAATCTCGTGCACCGATGCGATGGTGCGCTTGGCCGCCGTCGCCATCACCGGGCCGAAGTTGCGCGCCGCCTTGCGATAAGTGAGGTTGCCCCAGCGGTCGCCCTTCTCGGCCTTGATCAGCGCGACGTCGCCGTGGATCGGGTACTCCAGCACGTACTGGCGACCATCGATCTCGCGGGTTTCCTTGCCGTTGGCGAGTTCGGTGCCGAACGAGGTCGGGCAGAAGAACGCCCCCACGCCCGCACCGGCCGCACGCAGACGCTCGGCCAGATTGCCCTGCGGCACCAGTTCCAGCTCCAGCTTGCCTGCGCGGTACAGCTCGTCGAAGACATAGCTGTCGGCCTGGCGCGGAAAGCTGCACAGGATCTTGCGCACGCGGCCCGCCTTGAGCAGCGCGGCCAGGCCCGCATCGCCATTGCCTGCGTTGTTGTTCACCACCGTCAGGTCACGTGCGCCGTGCGCAATCAGACCGTCGATGAGCTCACCGGGGATGCCGGCCGTGCCGAATCCGCCGATCAATACCGTGGCACCGTCCTGGATGCCGTCCAGGGCCTGCGCCACGGAGTCTGCAATCTTGTTGATCATGTCGTGAAGGGTTGGAGTAGTGGTTGAAAGCAACCAAGGGAAGTGATCGAACACGCCCGCCTGGCATCGGAATCTCTGGAAGCTGAATCTTTGAAATTTGTTCGTATCATGAACAAATGTTCGTATAATGAATTTTAGGCCGAAGCAGGAAACCTCCACAATGCCCAATTCATAGGTGATAACCCTAGGAATCGGCTTGTCCTACAGAGAAAAGACGAGAGAATTCAGCGATGAATGCACCTACGCCAGGGGACACCTACGTCCAATCCTTCGCCCGCGGGCTGGAGGTGATCCGATCTTTCAGCGCGAGCGCGCCCGAGCAGACGCTCAGTGAAGTGGCAGCGCGCACCGGCCTCACGCGCGCCGGAGCGCGGCGCATTCTGCTCACGCTGCAGACGCTGGGCTACGTGGCGAGCGACGAGCGGCATTTCCGCCTCACGCCCAAAATCCTCGACCTCGGATTTGCCTACCTCACGTCCATGCCCATGTGGGATCTGGCCGAGCCGCTGATGGACCAACTGGTGGACAAGGTGCACGAGTCCTGCTCGACCGCCGTGCTCGACGATCTCGAAATCGTCTACGTGCTGCGCGTGCACACGCACAAGATCATGAGCACCAACCTCTCGGTTGGCTCACGCCTGCCCGCGTTCTGGACCTCGCTGGGCCGCGTGCTGCTGGCCGATCTGCCCGAAGCCGAGTTGAAAGAGCGCCTCGCCCGCCTGCCGCGCCAGCAGTACACGCAATACACCGCCACCGACGACGCCACGCTGCTCGACCGCATCCGCGAAGCCCGCGAACAGGGCTGGTGCCTGCTCAATCAGGAACTCGAAGAAGGCCTGAGCTCCATCGCCGCCCCCATCAAGGACCGCGCAGGCCACACGATTGCCGCACTCAACATCAGCGGCCATTCCAGCCGCACGAGCATCGAACAATTGAAAAACGAGCTGCTGCCGCAACTGCTGCAGACCTCGCAGGCGATTTCGCGGTTGATGGGGACAAGGCGGCGCTAAAAAACAGTGATTCGCGTGGCTTGCCGCAGGCGCGCTTCACGGTGGTGGATTGCTCAAGGATTAAGCACTCCATCACTTCTCTTTTCAAATCAAGCACTTGCATCCCCCGTACAAGCCTTGCCCATGCTTATCCACAGGTCTGTCCGCAGCGGCGTGGGATAACCCGTGCTGTGTTGCCCAATTTTTCAGCAGGACATTGGCAATCCTTTGAAATCAAGCACTTGCAAACGCCGTACAGCCGTAGTTCAGGCTTATCCACATGCTTGTCCCTCAAAACAAGGGATAAATCGAGATTCCATGCGAGGTTTTGCGGGGATGTGCGCATTGCTCAAAAAACAGGCACCCCACCGGGATGGATCGCTCATTTTTTAAGCAGTGCATGTCAATTGCTTTGAAATCAATGACTTGCACTCCCCATACAAGCCTTGTCCACAGTTATCCACAACACTGTCCAACGCAGGCGGGCACAAGTCAGTCACTGTTGATGAAAATTTAAGCAGCAGATTGAAAATCGTTTGAAATCAATCACTTGATTGGCTCATACAGCAGTTGTACCGACTTATCCACACGCCTGTCCAGCCTGAGCAGGGATAACCGTGGACCTCTTCACCGCCTCAACTCTTCCAGTCGCCGCCGAGTGCGCGGATGAGTGCGATGGTGGCGGTGTATTGCGAGGTCCGGACCTGCAGCGCCTGCCTGCGGTTGCGCAGTTCGTTGCGGCGTGCGTCGAGCAGTTCGAGCTGGCTCACGAGGCCGTTGCGATAGCGCACGTCGGAGAGATGCGTGGCGCGCTCGGCCGATTGCACGGCCTGTCCGAGCACTTCGGCCTGGCCCTGCAGCAGGCGCAGGGTGCTGAGCTGGTCTTCCACATCGCGCAGCGCCGACAGCACCTGGCCGCGTTGTTCGGCAAGCGCCGCTTCAAGGCGCGCCTTGGCCCCCTCTTCCTGTGCGGCACGCTGGCCGCCGTCGAAGAGGGGAAGGCTCATCAGCAAGCCCAGTCCCCACGAACGCGCGGACCACTTGAACAAGTCGCCCAGATCGGGGGAAGCAAACCCGCCGCTGCCGGTCAGCGCAATGGCCGGAAACCATGCCGCCTGTGCAACGCCCACACGCGCCTGCGCGGCCAGCACATTGGCCTGTGCGGCAGACACATCGGGCCTGCGCGCGAGCACCGTGGCCGGAACGCCTGCGGGGATCACCGGCAAGGCGATGGGCCCCGCCGATTCGGGCAGCGCAAAGCCGGTGGCCACATCACCCACCAGCACCGCCAGCGCATGTGTGAGCGTGGCCTGCTGGCGCTCGAGCGCGAGGGTTTCGGCCTCGGTCGTGGAGACTTCGCTTTGCATGCGCACGACTTCCAACTCCGCTGCATCGCCCGCGCGGTGGCGACTCTCGATGAGCCGCAGCGTGCCGCGATACGCGGCCAGGCTTTGCTGCACCAGTTGGCGCTCGGTCTGCAGCGAGCGCAGTTGCAGATAGGTCTGCGCCACATCGGCCTGCACCAGCAGGCGCGTGCTCTGCAACAGCGCGTCGCGCGATTGGGCGTCCTGGCGCGCGGCCTCGCTGGCGTTGGAGAGACGGCCGAACAGATCGACCTCGTACGACAGATTCAGACCTGCCTGATGCAGCGTGGCCGGTTGCATGCCGTTGGCCTTGTCGGCACCGGCCTGTCGGGCGACGCCCGCCGATGCGCCCAATTGCGGCAAGCGCTGCGCATCGGCAGATCGCAACAGCGCACGCGCTTCGGCAAGGCGCGCGGCGGCGACTTGCACATCGGTGTTTGCCGTTGCGGCACGTTCGACGAGCGCGGTGAGTTCCGCATCGGCAAACGCACGCCACCATTCGCCGCGCGGTTGCGCTTCAGCGGGGGCGGCTGTGGTCCATGAAGACTGGTTCTGTGCGGTGCTGAATTCGGCGGGCGCTTGCACGCCCGCCAGCGGTTCGACGGGCGGCAATGCCGTTGCGCAACCGGCCAGAAAAAGTGCTGCAGCCAGCGGCACGAGCGTCAGGCGATTCCAAGTTGTGTGAATGGCATTCATGTGCTTTTCTTTCATTCGTCATGTCCGCGCGGTGCGGCCAGAATCGGATGTGCCGAGCCGACTCCGCTGTCGTGTTTCGGCCCGATATCCGGAGCCACATGCGTGCCGTGATGGGCCAACGGACGATTGCCCGCGAGCTTGCGCAGCAGCACGTAGAACACGGGGGTGAGGAACAAGCCAAAGGCCGTCACGCCGATCATTCCGGCGAACACCGCAATGCCCATGGCGCTGCGCATTTCCGCGCCCGCGCCGGTCGAGAGCACGAGCGGCAGCACGCCCATGATGAAGGCCATCGACGTCATCAGAATCGGGCGCAGACGCAGACGGCTCGCTTCGATCGCGGCTTGCACGGGCGTGCGTCCCACGAACTCCAGTTCGCGTGCGAATTCGACGATCAGAATCGCGTTCTTCGCCGACAGCCCCACAAGCACGACCAGTCCGATCTGCGTGAACACGTTGTTGTCGCCGTGCGAAAGCCACACGCCGGTCATCGCGGCGAGCAGACCCATGGGCACGATGAGCACGATGGCCAGCGGCAGCGTCAGGCTTTCGTACTGCGCCGCGAGCACGAGGAACACCAGCAGGATGGCGAGTGGAAACACCAGCAAGGCGGAATTGCCCGCGAGGATTTCCTGGTAGGTCAGTTCGGTCCATTCAAAGCCAATGCCTTGCGGCAGCGTTTCGGCGGCAACGCGCTCGATGGCCTCACGTGCCTGTCCTGAAGAGAAGCCCGCCGCCGGACTGCCATTCACGTCGGCCGACAGAAAGCCGTTGTAGCGCATCGCACGTTCGGGGCCGAAGCTGGGCTTGATCGTCATGAGCGCAGACAGCGGCACCATCTCGCCCGTGGTCGAACGCACCTTGAGCTGCGCGACGTCTTCGGCCTTGGCGCGATAGGCCGCATCGGCCTGCACACGCACGCTGTACGTGCGGCCAAACTGGTTGAAGTCGTTGGCGTACAGGCTGCCCAGATAGATTTGCAGCGTCTCGAAAATGTCGGTCACCGGCACGCCGAGCTGGCGCGCCTTGGTGCGGTCGATGTCGGCATAAAGCTGCGGCACGTTGACCTGCCAGCTCGTGAACAGGCCGGCGAGTTCCGGCGTCTGGCTGGCCTTGGCCATGAAGGCTTTCACGGCCGCATCCATGGCCTCGTAGCCAAGCGATGCGCGGTCCTCGATCTGCAGCTTGAAGCCACCCGTCGTGCCCAGCCCCGCCACTGGCGGCGGCGGGAACATGGCGATGAAGGCTTCCTGGATTTCACCAAACGACTGGTTCAACTGACCCGCCACGGCATTGCCGCTTTGGTCGGCGCGCTTGCGCTCGCCAAACGGCTTGAGCGTGACGAACACGATGCCCGAATTGGAGCTGTTGGTGAAGCCGTTGATCGACAGGCCGGGAAAGGCAATCGCGTCTTCCACGTTCGGATTCTTCATCGCGATCTCGCCCATGCGGCGGATCACGTCGTCGGTGCGATCGAGCGTCGCGCCATCGGGCAACTGCGCAAAGCCGACGAGGTATTGCTTGTCCTGCGCGGGCACAAAGCCGCCGGGCACCATCTGGAACAGTCCCCATGTCGCGCCGACGAGCGCAAGGTAGATCACGAACATGCCGCCCTTGTGGCGAATCACGCCGCGCACGCCGCCGCTGTAGGCCTCGGAGCCGCGATGGAACAGCGCGTTGAAGCGACGAAAGAAACCACCGAGCACGCGATCCATGCCACGCGTGAGCGCATCCTTGGGCTCGTCGTGGCCCTTGAGCAAAAGGGCTGCCAGCGCAGGCGACAAGGTCAGCGAGTTGATCGCCGAGATCACCGTGGAGATCGCGATCGTCACCGCGAACTGGCGGTAGAACTGCCCCGTCAGACCGCTGATGAAAGCCAGCGGCACGAACACGGCCACCAGCACCAGCGCAATCGCGATGATGGGGCCGGAGACTTCGCGCATCGCACGATAGGTCGCATCGCGCGGAGACAGGCCCGCCTCGATGTTGCGCTCGACGTTCTCGACCACCACGATGGCGTCATCCACCACGATGCCAATCGCCAGCACCAGCCCGAAAAGGCTCAGCGCATTGATCGAAAAGCCCAGCAGATGCAGCACCGCAAACGTGCCGACGACGGACACCGGAACGGCCAGCAGCGGGATGATGGAGGCGCGCCAGGTCTGCAGGAAAAGAATCACCACGATCACCACCAGCGCAATGGCTTCGAGCAGCGTGTGCACGACCGAATCAATCGACGCACGCACGAACTGAGTGGGGTCGTAGGCGATGCGGTACTCCACGCCTTCGGGCATGTTGCGGTTCAGCTCGACCATGGTCTTGCGCACGTTGTCGGAGATTTCCAGCGCGTTCGATCCCGGTGCCTGGAACACGCCCATGCCCACGGCGGGCTCGTTGTTGAGCAGCGAACGCAGCGAGTAATCCGCCGCGCCCAATTCCAGCCGCGCCACATCACGCAAGCGCGTGACTGCGCCGTCCGCGCCGGTCTTCACGATGATGTCGCCGAATTCTTCGGTCGTGGAAAGACGGCCCTGCGCATTCAGCGACAGTTGCATGTCCACACCGGGCAGGCCGGGCGAAGCACCCACCACACCGGCTGCGGCCTGCACGTTCTGGCCGCGGATCGCAGCGACCACATCGCTGGCGGAAAGACCGCGCTGCGCGACCTTCTGCGGGTCGAGCCACGCGCGCATCGAGTAGTCGCCGCCGCCGAATATCTGCACCTGCCCCACGCCGGTCACGCGCGCAAGGCGGTCCTTCACATTGAGCACGGCGTAGTTGCGCAGATAGTCGATGTCGTAGCGCCCGTTGGGCGAGACCATGTGCACCACCATCGTGAGATCGGGCGCGCTCTTCACCGTGGTCACGCCCAGGCGGCGCACCTCTTCCGGCAGGCGCGGCTCGGCCTGCGAGACGCGGTTCTGCACAAGCTGCTGCGCCTTGTCGGGATCGGTGCCGAGCTGGAAGGTGACGGTGAGCGTCATCACGCCATCGGTCGTCGCCTGGCTGCCCATGTAGAGCATGCCTTCCGCGCCGTTGATGGATTCCTCCAACGGCGTGGCTACGGTCTCGGCGATCACCTTGGGGCTTGCGCCCGGATACTGCGCGCGCACCACGACGGACGGCGGCACCACCTCGGGATATTCCGAGATCGGCAGCACCCGCATGGCGATCAGGCCCGAGAGAAAGATGAGCACCGACAGCACGCCCGCAAAGATCGGGCGGTCGATGAAAAATCGGGATAGGTTCATGGCAATGTGTTCTTGTTGTGCGTGAAGGAGGTTCAGGCGACGGGCTTTTTCTTCGCCGCAGATTCATTGCCTGCCAGCTCTGATTTCGCATTCATCGGCACGTCCTGCGGCGCGACCACCGCGCCCGGACGCACGCGCTGCAAGCCGTTCACGACGATGCGCTCTCCCACCTTGAGCCCGCTCGTCACCATGCGCAGGCCATCGACGGGCGCTCCCAATTGCACCTCGCGGTACTCGACCTTGTTGCCCTCGCCGACGACCAGCACGAACTTCTTGCTCTGGTCCGTGCCGACCGCGCGTTCGTTGATCAGCAAGGCCTGCTGGCTGCGCGGCTGGCCCATGCGGATGCGCGCGAACTGCCCGGCCATGAGTGCGCCATCGACGTTGTCGAAAACCGCACGCACGCGCACCGTGCCGCTTTTCGCATCGACCTGGTTGTCGATAAGTTGCAGGTGGCCGGTGTAGGGTGTGTCCTCACCCGTGCCTGTGCCCGTACCCACCCCCATTTGCACGGGAATGCTTTCGATCAGCGCACGCGCGCTCTTGCCGCTCTCCAGTCCCTTCAGCGCGTTCGTGACGATCTGCTCGTCGGCATCGAAGCTCGCGTACATCGGGTTCACCGACACCAGCGTGGTGAGCACTGGCGCGCCCGCCCCCGCGCTCACCAGATTGCCGACGGTGACATCGACGCGTCCCACCTTGCCAGCCACCGGAGCACGCACCTGCGTGTAGCCGAGGTTGAGCTTCGCGGTCTGCAGCGCGGCCTGCGCGGCACGCAGGTTCGCATCGGCCTCGCGTTGCGCGTTCGTACGTTCGTCGAGTTCCTTTTGCGCAATCGCACGCTCATCCCACAGACGCGCGGCACGCTCGGCCTCGCTCTGCGCATAGCTCATACGGGCCCTGGCGGCAACGACCTGAGCTTCCGCACGATCCACCTCGACCGCGAACGGTGCCGGGTCCACGGTGAACAGCAGATCGCCCGCCTTCACCAGCGCACCTTCCTTGAAGTGCACGGACTGCAAGGCACCGGCCACGCGCGGACGCACATCGACCCGCTGCACGGCTTCGAGGCGGCCCGAGAATTCGTCCCACAGACTCACGTCCTTTTGCAGCACTTCGGCCACCGAAACGGGAACTGCGGGCGCAGCAGCAGGTACCTCGGTCGGCGCATTCGCATGCGAGCTTTGCAGTCCAAAGACCGTTCCGCCTGCGGCTGCAATGGCCGCAGCGGCACCGATCACGGTCCACCAGCGACGTTGTGGAGAGACAGAGTTGTGGTGTGGATGGCTCATGATGATTCCTCTGAAATTCGTTGGAGTAGTCGTTTGAAAACGTGAAAGCCCCCGCGCGGGATTCAAGCGGCAACGGACATCCCCTGCGGCTTGCAAAAGCCGACAGCCAGTCCTTGCCCACGCAGGCAATGGTTTTGTTCTAGTGGGTCAGTGATGGTGTGTTTTTTCAGGCATCACGCGTGGACCACCGCTCCTCTCACCATGAGGAGCGGCTGCGCGCGAGACCGTCGTCGAAAAATTCGCTATGTCAGTTGGGCGTGTGACATCGAGACGCCTCGAAAAAAATCTTCAGTTGCTCCAGCACCTGTGCCTCGCACGGGCAGTCCATGGAGCCGGGTTCGAGCAGCGCATCGGGCCACTCTGTGGCCTCCACGAAGGCATGCTCCTGCACCGTGAGCCCTGCGCTCTTCAGGCGTTTGGCATAGGCCAGCGCCTCGTCGCACATGGGATCACCGCCACCCACCATGATGAGCGTGGGCGGCAGGCCCGCAAGCCGCTGCGCCATCGCTGGCACGGCATAGGGGTGCAAGGCATCGTGTGTACAGCCAAGGTACTTCTGCCAGCCCTGCGCCCACTTGCAATCGGTGGCCTCGCCGGTGACTGCGCGCAGCGACGGCGTGCCTGCGCAAGGGTTGAGCATCGGCGAAATCAGTATCTGCCCGGCGAGCGGCGGATGGTGCTGATCACGCGCCATCAGGCACACACCGGCGGCCAGATTGCCACCCGCCTCCTCGCCCGCCACATACAGGGGCGCGCCCTTGCCCGCCAGTCTCGTGCGGTGCTTGTAGCCCCACTGCAGCACGGCGTATCCGATCTCCAATGGACGCGGAAACGGGTGCTCTGGCGAGAGCGGATAGGCGACCGAGACCACACGCGCGCCCACGGCCTGCAACAGGCCGGCAACGGTGCAGCCGCTGTCCAGATCGCCATCGATGAACGCGCCACCATGAAAATGCAGCACCAAGGGAATGCTCGTTCCCGCCTGCGGCTTGCTGCCGTAGACGCGCACGGCCACGTCCTCGCCGGACGCCATCGGAACGACGGTGTCGGTGAAACGGGGCTGCGGTGTGGCGTTGGACGCGGGCTTCTTGCTGGATGACATAAGGTGCCTCACTCGGGATGGAGCGGTGGTGGCAGGATGAACTGTAGGGCCTGCGATCCTACCCATCAATCACCAAAGCTTGGCCACACTGTTTCCAAATGCCGAACAATCAGGGCATGCAACGCGTGTGAGAATTCAGCCCATGGATCAGATACAGGCAATGCGCATCTTCGCGCGCGTGGTGGAAGCGGGCACGTTCACGCTCGCCGCCGACACGCTGCAGCTGCCCAAGGCCACCGTCACCAAGCATGTGCAGGCGCTCGAGGATCGGCTCAAGGTCAAGCTGCTCAACCGCACCACACGCCGCGTGACCGTGACCACGGACGGCGCGGCCTACTACGACCGTGCGGTGCGCGTGCTCGCCGATTTCGACGATCTCGAAGCCAGCATGAGCCAGGTCCGCGCCACACCGCGCGGCCGTCTGCGCGTGGACGTGGGTACCTCGATCGCGCGCCTGTTGATCATTCCCCATTTGGCCGAATTCCAGTCGCGCTATCCGGACATACAGATCGACCTCGGCGTGAGCGACCGACCCGTCGATCTCATCGGCGACAACGTGGATTGCGTGATTCGCGGTGGCGAGTTGAGCGATCAGTCGCTCGTCGCGCGGCGCGTGGGCAATCTCGATTTCATCACCGTCGCATCGCCCGACTACTTGAAGCGCCACGGCACACCCACGCACCCGCGCGAGCTGGGCGATCCGGGTACAGGCCACAACAGCGTGCTCTATTTCGCACGTGTGTCGGCCCGCCGCTATCCGCTGGAATTCAAGCAGGGCGACGAGTACATCGAGATCAGCACGCCCTCGACCCTCGCCGTCAACGAATCCAACGCCTACACCAGCGTGCTGCTGGCGGGCCATGGCGTGGGGCAGATCACCACGTTTCAGGCGCATCCGCACATCGCCAGGGGCGAGTTGGTGCGACTCCTGCCCGAATGGACCCAGGTGCCGCTGCCGGTCTACGTGGTCTACCCACCCAACTCGCACCTGAGCGCCAAGGTGCGCGCGTTTGTGGACTGGGTGGTGGAACTGTTCGCCGCCGATCCGCTGCTGCAGCGCTGAGCTGAGCCGAGCTTTTTTTGCCAAAGGGCCGCCATTTCCGGCACAGTCCCACGCCTGCAAGGCCCTTGGCTCTCGTGCTAACCTGCCGCCCATCATGTTCAACCCGTCCCAAGCCGATGTGCGCCGTTTTTTCTGCGGTGCATATGCCAAGCAGCAAGCCAATCAGCCCATGGAAGCCATCGAAACGCTGGCGGCCCTGTGGATTGACGAGCACCCCGAATACCGCGAAGAACTGACCGACGCCGAAGCGGCCGTGAAGCGCAATTACGACGAGACGCCGGATCGCACGAATCCGTTTTTGCACCTGTCGATGCACCTGTCGATCAGCGAGCAGTGCAGCATCGACCAGCCGCGCGGCATTCGTCAGGCAGTGGAGCTGCTGTCCAAGCGCCTCGATTCATTGCATGACGCGCACCACGCTGCAATGGAGTGCCTTGGCACCATGCTGTGGGAAAGCCAGCGCTCGGGCCGTCCGCCCGATGGCGAGGCCTACGTGGCGGCCGTGCAGCGGCGCGCCACGCGGGATTGAAGAACCATCCAGCTCAGAACTTGAACTGCAGCCAGCCCTTGCGGCTGCCCAGTTCAATCGGACGCGGACGTTCGCGCTCCTGCGGCAACTGACCGCAGACCAGCACGTCGCACGACACCATCATCGCCAGACGCGTCGCACGCGTGCTCAGAGACCAGCGGTCGCTCCAGTGGTTGCGGGTCGCCCCGATCACGATCAGGTCGGCTCCCGAGCGCTGCTGCTGCACCATGATCTGGCGCGTCACGTCGCGCGTGCCGTTCTGGCTGTCCACGCGGTTGCGGCGGGCGTCGTCGGCGTCCTTGATGCGCAGGCGGCGCTGCTCGGCAGTCTCCAAGATCTCGCGCTTGAGTTCATCGCGGAACTGCTCAAGCACCTCGAATTCCTGCTCCTCCTCGACGCCGGAGACCCCCGGATCGCGCGACTGGAACAGATCGACAGCCGTGCTGCGCTGCAGGTCGGCGGCGAAGTGCAGCACCTCGCGTGCGCGCTCGGTGCTGTCCACCGCCACGAGCATGCGTGCGTAGGCTGACTGCTCCACCTCTTCGGTCGTGGGTGCCTGCTGCACCACGAGCACCGGGCAAGGGCTGTGGCGCAGGCAATGGGCGAGCACCGCACCGCGCCAGGGCTTGTTCCACAGGCGTTCCATGCGGCGATCCAGCACCAGCAAATCGGCACCGCTGGCCACGGCCATGGCGCGCTCGGCCACGCTGTTGTAGCCGTCGAATTCACGGGCGACCACGTCGATGGCGTGTCGGCGCGCGAGCTGGCGCGCTCGCTGTTCGAGCCGCGCCTGCGGGCTCACGAAACGCGGGTCCTGCTCGTCGGCGGCGTAGACCAGCCACAGCACGGCCTGGTGCTGCGCCGCGATCAGCGCGGCCCTGTCCAGTGCCTGCTCGGCCTGGGTCGAAAAATCAGTCAATGCGGCTATGGTTTGAATGCGCATGTGGGTCCCTCCTCCAGGAAATCGGCTTGCCTTGGATGGCTGAAACTCCGGCAAGTCCATGAAGACAGTCCGCACCGCACAAGTGATGGTCAGCCCACCCGCACGTTTCGCGTCATCATTGAATGAGACTGTTTACCTCTGCAGCCCATAGTTGAATGGGGTTCTACCCTGCGTGTATGTTTCTTGACACACGTCCAAAGACACCCACACCACGCGTGCCGTGGCTCGCTACAGGCAAAAACGAAGAGGGAAAAAAGGGGAAGGCCCGGCGGTTCAGTGCAGATGACGCGCTGGCGGAGACAAGACAGTGCCGAAAGAAGACACAGAGATGAGGAAACCGCCGGGCTCAGAAATCTGCGGCCGGTGAAGCTGGTTTCAGAACACCCGTCCTTTGCAAGCATCCACGCGCACCGACGCACGCTGGCGCGCAAAGGCGCAGCCGCAGGGCGTTTCGGTGGCAATGCACGGGGTGGTTCATGCGGGCCATTCTAGGCAGTCCGGCCATCAATGCTTCGTGCCCGCCCGAGTACCGCACCAAAGCTTGCCAGAATGCCGCGCCCTGATCGAACGGACCCAAACCCCAAAGCACAAGGCCCGCAGTCCGGATCGAACTGCGGGCCCTGTCGTCATTCAAACGCTGGAATCAACGGTGATCGACGCGATCAACGGAAACGCGACTCCGGAACCGTCTGCAGATCGCCGGGCAACGAGCTGATGTAGCCCGCCAGCTCCTTGAGTTCCGCATTCGTGAACTGCTTGGCCATGCCCGCCATGATGGCGTTGGAGCGGCCACCGATCGGGTTGGCGTCGGCCTTGTACGAGCGCAGCGCGGCGTACAGGTAGTCCTTGTGCTGGCCAGCCAGCTTGGGATAGGACGGGTCGATGGCCTTGGAGAAGTTGTCGCCGTGGCAGGACACGCAGGCGCCCTTTTGCAGCAACTGGGCGACTTGCGCGTTGGGCTCGCGGGCCTTGTCGGGCACGGGCTTCGCGTCCTTGGTGTGGGTGGAGTAGTACGCGGCCACGTCGGCCATGTCCTGCTCGGTGAGCGAATCGGCAATGCCGCGCATCGTGGGATGCTTGCGCTCGCCCTTCTTGTATTCATTGAGTGCGTTGACGATGTACTTCGCGCTCTGGCCCGAAATCATCGGCACGCGATACACCTCGGGGAATGTGGCCTGATAGCCGACGATGCCATGGCAGCCGATGCACATGGCAATCTTGCCTTCGCCGGCCTTGGCATCTCCCTTGATCTCCTGGGCTTGAACAAGGCCCGTCGCGCACGCGACAGCCAAGCCGAATATCGTGGTAAACGTTCTTTTCATTTTCCGCGCACAATCTATGTTGAGTGAGTTGTCCCGGCCTCTCGTAGGCGCTCTACCGAAGGGTTTTGCGATTATAGCCAGCCCCTGTCAAGCATATTCATCAACGATTTCCCTCAATTACGGCCCATGAAATTCCAAGGTTCTCAGAATTACGTCGCCACCCAGGATTTGAAACTCGCTGTGAATGCAGCCATGGCGCTGCAACGCCCATTGCTCGTCAAGGGTGAACCCGGCACCGGCAAAACCATGCTGGCCGAGGAAGTCGCCAGCGAATTGGGCTTGCCTTTGTTGCAATGGCACATCAAATCCACCACCAAAGCCCAGCAGGGTTTGTACGAATATGACGCGGTAAGTCGTTTGCGTGACAGCCAATTGGGCGATGCAGAAAGCAGCGAGCGCGTCAAAGATATTCGCAACTACATTGTTCAGGGCGTTCTCTGGCAGGCATTTACTGCCGACGAGCCAGTGGCTTTGCTGATTGATGAAATCGACAAGGCGGATATTGAATTCCCCAACGATTTGCTGCGCGAACTCGACCGCATGGAGTTCTACTGCTACGAAACGCGCGAGCTGATCAAGGCCAAGCACCGTCCGCTGGTGTTCATCACCTCGAACAACGAAAAGGAACTGCCCGACGCCTTCCTGCGCCGCTGCTTCTTCCACTACATCAAGTTCCCCGACGCGGACACCATGCGCCAGATCGTGCATGTGCACTTCCCCACGCTCAAGAGCGAGCTGCTGACCGTGGCGATGAAGACCTTCTACGACATCCGCAATCTGCCGGGTCTGAAGAAGAAGCCTTCGACCAGCGAGCTGATCGACTGGCTCAAGCTGCTCGTCGCCGAAGAGATTCCGATGGAAGCCCTGCAAAGCGCCGACAACAAGGTCAGTGTGCCGCCGCTGGTGGGCGCGCTGCTCAAGAACGAGCAGGACGTGAGCCTGTTCGAGAAGCTGGTGTTCATGAACCAGCGCAACCGCTGATCGAGCCACTGCCATGAGCGACGCCAAACGTCTTCTCGCCGAAGGGGCAACCGACGCCGTGGGCTTTCTGGGCGGCGCGCTGCTCGGCTACGGCATCGGCTATGTGCTGGGTCTGGACATCTTTTCGCAGGGCTACGACACGCGCAGCATTCTCGCGATTGCACTCGTGGGTCTGGGCGGCGGTGTCGGCCTGAATCTGGCACGCCGCTGGCGCAATGCGCGAGCTGCGGCCTCCGCGTCCTCCGCAGCGTCCAACGGACGCTGACCACAAGCCGCAGGGCAATCTGCGGCAATGCCCTACGCCGGATCGGCGTTTTTCGAATTACCGTCCTACGAGGCAGGATGGCGACGGCACAATTCCGCACGACGGGATCGCCTGCAACGCACACATCCCGCCCGAACCAAGAGAAGCCAGTATGTTGATCGACTTCTTCTACACCCTGCGCGCGGGCAAGCTGCCCGTATCGGTCAAGGAATACCTCACGCTGCTCGAAGCGCTGGAGGCCGGTGTCGTCGGACCCAAATCCGAGGACGGCTGGGCGCTGGACGATTTCTATCACCTCTCGCGCACCATCCTCGTCAAGGACGAGAAGCACTTCGACAAGTTCGACCGCGCGTTCTCCGCCTACTTCAAGGGCGTGGAGATGATTGCCGATCTGACCAAGGAGCTTCCGCTCGAATGGCTGCGCAAGACGCTGGAGCGCGAACTCTCGCCCGAGCAGATCGCCGCCATCGAGAAGATGGGCTGGGACGAACTCATGGAGACGTTGAAAAAACGCCTCGAAGAGCAGAAGGAACGCCACGAAGGCGGCAACAAGTGGATCGGCACCAACGGCACGAGCCCCTTCGGCCACGGCGGCTACAACCCGCAGGGTATCCGTATCGGCGGGCCGGGCAAGAACAAGAGCGCGGTGAAGGTCTGGGAGCAGCGCGCCTACAAGGACTACGACGACACGCAGGAACTGGGCACGCGCAACATCAAGGTGGCGCTGCGCCGCCTGCGCAAGTTCGCGCGCGAAGGCAACGAGCTGGAACTCGACCTGCCCGACACCATCCACAGCACGGCGGCGAACGCGGGCTTCCTCGACATCAAGATGATCCCCGAGCGCCACAACAACGTGAAGGTGCTGCTGCTCATGGACGTGGGCGGCACGATGGACGAGCACATCAAGCGCGTGGAGGAGCTGTTCTCGGCCGTGAAGACCGAGTTCAAGCATCTGGAGTTCTATTACTTCCACAATTGCGTCTACGACTTCATGTGGAAGAACAACCGCCGCCGTTTCGCCGAAAAGTTTCCGACCTGGGACATCATCCGCAAGTACAACAAGGACTACAAATTGATCTTCGTGGGCGACGCGACGATGAGCCCCTACGAGATCCTTCAGCCCGGCGGCAGCGTGGAATACAACAACGACGAGCCCGGTGCCGAGTGGTTACAGCGGCTTACGCATGCATTCCCCAAATTCGCATGGATCAATCCCGAGCCACAAGGCGTGTGGGAATATCGCCAGAGCATCAGCATCATTCAGCAACTGATGGGCCATCGCATGTACCCGCTGTCCTTGAAGGGACTGGAGGAGGCAATGCGATTGCTCTCCAAATAATTCATCGATGGTTTCAGCCAAGCAGCCAGCCTCGCGCGCCACAAGCGCCGCCCTTTTGATCTCCACGGCTCTCGTTCTGAGCGGCTGCAGCATGTTCTCGAAAAAGGAGGACGCCAACGGCGATCCTTCAGCGGCCACCGCCACCAGCGGCAAGCCCGCCTTCACGCTCGAAGTCGACGCACCCAAGGAAGTGCGCGAACTGCTCGAAAAGCATCTCGAACTCAAGCGCTTTCAATACCAGGGCGACCTGCAGCGGCGCGAACTCACGCGCCTGCTCGGTGCCACCGACGCCAATGTGCGCGACCTGATCGGCACGCTCGGCTACTTCAGCCCCACGGTCACGGTCGAGTTGAAGGACACGCCCGACTCCACGGAAGCACCGCGTCAGGTGAAGGTGAACGTCGATCCCGGCCCCGCCACCACCATTGCGCAAAGCGAAGTCCGCTTCAGCGGCGTGAGCGCCAATGCGCCCGACGGACTGGAGCAGCGCCAAAGCATCCAGCGCAACTGGCCGCTCAAGAACGGCGAGCGCTTTTCGCAGTCCGTCTGGAGCAGCGCCAAGAGCGGCGGACTCAAGGAACTGCAGGCACGCCGCTATCCCACGGCCCGCATCGACAGCAGTCTGGCCGATGTCGACGCAGACAAGAACGAAGCCAAGGTCAGCGTCACCTACGACCCCGGCGCGGCCTACAAATTCGGCCCGCTCGCCATCGAAGGCACCGAGCGCTACGACGCCATCGGCCTCGCGCGCATCGCCCGCCTGCCCGAAGGACAGGTCTACGACCAGGCCGTGATGCTCGACACGCAGCAACGCTTGGTGAGCAGCGGCTATTTCGACTCGGTGTTCCTCACGCTGGCCGACACGCCGCAGGCCGCGCCCGAAGATTCGGCGCAAAAGATCGATGACGCGCGCGCCGCGCAAGGCGCGGAAGTCACATCGCCCGTCACCGCCAAGGTGCGCGAAGCCAAGCTGCAGAAATGGGTGTTCGGCGTGGGCCTGAGCACCGATACCGGGCCGCGCCTGTCGATTGACCACATCCACAACCGCGTGCCCGGCCTCGGCTGGCGCGCGGTCAGCAAGATCCAGCTCGATCGCAAGAACCCGCTGATCTCCACCCAGCTCACCGCCCTGCCGGGCGAGGACTACTGGCGCAACTTCGTCGGAGCCAAGTTCGAGCGCGAGCCGGTCGGTGATTTCGACGTGAACAGCGCCCAGTTGCGCGCCGGTCGCACCAAGTCCGCAGAGCACATCGACCGCACCTACTATCTGCAATACGACTGGGCCAAGACACAGGGCGCGGGCGCTCCGCCCGCCAGTTCCTCGCTGCTGGCCAACTACGGCTGGACGGGTCGCTATTTCGACAGCCTGCTCTCGCCGCGCTCGGGCTACGGCTTTGCGTGGGAGGCCGGCGTCGGCACCACGCTCACGCCGCAGCGCACGCCATTCACACGCCTGACCGGGCGCTGGCTCACGCTCATGCCCATCGGCAAGCTCGACGAAGAAACCCAGCGCCGCAGCCGCCTGCAGTTGCGCGCATGGGGTGGCGCGATCACCGCCAAGAAAGACGCCGAACTGCCGATGACGCTGATGTTCCTGGCCGGTGGCGACAACTCGATTCGCGGCTACGGCTACCAGTCCATCGGTGCCAAGACCGACAACGGCAAGGTCATCGGCGGGCGCTACCTCGCGGCGGGCAGCGTCGAGTGGCAACGCCCGATCTCCATTCGCGGCAACACGCAGGACTTCGAGCAGGCGGTCTTCATCGACGCCGGCGCGGTCGGCGATGACGCCAACAAACTCTATGCACGCGTCGGTGTCGGCACCGGCATCCGCTGGCGCAGCCCCGTTGGCCCCTTGCAGGCGGACATCGCCTACGGTCTGCAGGAGCAACAACTGCGCCTGCATCTGCGTCTCGGCTTCACGTTCTGATCATGGTGGAATCTGCAATCAACGATTCGGCGCAAGTGCCCGAATCCAATCCCTCGTCCCCGGCGCCAAAAACGCCGGGCAAAAAGCCGCGCCGCTGGCTGCGCGGCATCGGCTGGTTGCTGCTCGCACTCGTGCTGATGATCGTTGCCGCGCTGGGCTCCGCATGGTGGTGGACCGGCCGCGACGATTCTCTCGCCAACGCGCTGCAACGCGCCGCACGTTTTCTGCCCGAAGGCCAGAGTCTCGAAGCCCGCGAAGTCACCGGCTCGGTACGCGGCGGCGGCAAGATCGGCGCACTCAAATGGCAAAGCCCGACCATGAGCGTGCAGGTGCAGAACGCCGAGATCGGCTGGAGCCTGCAACCGCTGCTGGAGCGCACCTTGAAGCTCGGCGTGCTGCACATCGGCGAGTTGCGCATCAAGAGCACGCCCGATCCCGACGCCCCCAAGGAGCCGACCCAACCGCTCGAACAACTCACGCTGCCGATCAAGATCGAGGTGCCTTTCCAGGTCGATCGCATCATCTGGGAAGGCCCGCCCGAAGCCACCGTCGATGGTCTGACAGGCCACTACGCCTACGACGGTGATCATCACCAGCTCGCGGTGAACGAAGTGCGCTATGCCGACGGCACGTACAAAGCCCACATCCAACTGCAGGGCGCAAGCCCGATGGAATTGAGGGCCGACCTCAAGGGCGATCTGCAGGTGCCCAACCCGATGGCCAAGGACCACTCCACCATCGCCGTGGGCGCGCAGGTGCAGGCCACCGGCACGCTCGCCACCGAGGCCGCTCAGATCGACGTGAAGGCGCTCGCGGTCGCTGCGCCGCAAAGCCATTCCGGCAAGAAGCCCGCCGCCGAGCCCATGCATGCCGATGTGCAAGCCAGCATCAAGCCATGGCAATCGATGCCGCTGCACACCGCGCTCGCATCGCTCAAGAACGTGGACGTGGCGGCCTTCTGGCCCGAAGGCCCGCGCACCCTGCTGAGCGGCGACCTCAAGGCAGGTCCCATGGCCGAAGGCAATGCGCCCGCCACCGGCGAGCAATGGGCTCTGCAGGCCCAGTTCAACAACGCCATGCGCGGCGCGTGGGACAAGCAACGCCTGCCGCTCGACGCCGTCACCGCCGATGTGCTCTACACCGGCAAGCAGTGGCAGATCAAGCAGGCGCACATCGACGTGGCCAAGGGCCGCATCGCCGCCAACGGTTATTTCGAGCCCGAGACCAAGGTGTTCGAGGGCAACGCCAAGGTCGAGCAACTGAACCCCGCCGATCTCTACAGCACGCTCGATGCCGCGCCGCTGCAAGGCACGCTGAGCGCCAAGGCCGACGCCGCCCAGACGGTGGCATTCGAAGCCGATCTCAAGGCCGCAGGTCCCGCGCCGCGCGCAGGCAGCAAAGCGCTGCGCATCCAGACGCTCGCCGCCAAGGGCGAATGGCAGCAGCCCGTGCTCACGCTCTCGAACGTGAAGGTCGAAGCACTGCAAGCCGCCATCAACGCTAGCGCCGTGAAGTACCACGTCGACCAGCAGGACGCGCAGGTCAAGCTCAAGGCCGAAGTGCCCGGCGCAGTGCTGCAGGCCGATGGCCAGATCAGCCCCAAGACCGGCAAGGGCAATGCGAATCTGCAGCTCGGCTCCGCGTCCACGCTCATTGCGTGGGCCAACACCCTGCCCGGCGTGAAAGACCCGCTCGCGGGCGCAAAGCTCGATGGCAAGGCGCAACTGCAGCTCGACTGGAATGGCGGCTGGGGCAACATCCTCAAGCGCCTGCAGACCGCCACCGGCCAGCCCCTGCCCGACAGCGGCCTGCAGCTCAAGGCCGATCTGCGCGGCGAGCAACTGCGCTATCTGCCCGCCAACACGCCCGCCGATCAGGCCATCGTCGTTCCCAAGCTCGCGCTCAACCTGCAAGGCAGCCCCGAAAAGGCCGACATCACCTTGCAGACCAGCGCTCAAATGGCTGCACAAGGTGTACAGCTCGATACCGCGCTGCAAGCAGGTCTCGCCACCGAACGCGGCTCGGCCGCCATGGACTGGAACGCCACCATCCAGCGCCTGCAGGCCGAGCTCAATCCCGGCAAGGACAAGCCCGGCCCATGGAACGTGAAGCTGCAATCGGCCAACCCGCTTCGCATCACCCAGCAGACCGGCAGCACACGCGGCAACAAGGTCGTGCTCTCGACCAGCTACTCAGCCACCGCAGGCGGTCTGCAGATCACACCGCCGGTGCTCAAGCAACGCCGCGCCAACGCTGCACCGCTGCAGCCCGTGACGCTTGCGTGGGACAACACCACCGCCACCAAGGGCGGCGACGGCAACTGGGCGCTGCGCAGCGCCGGACGCGTGCAGGGCATTCCGATCAGTTGGGTCGATGCGTTCAGCATGGGCGAAGGCGAACCGCCGCTGGAAGCCGCAGGCCTGAGCGGCGATCTGAGCTTCAACGGCAAGTGGGACATCGACACCACCGGCCCCGAACTCAAGGCGCTCTTGACCGTCGAGCGCGCTGCGGGCGACCTGCGATTGGCCATCGACGGCGAGGGTGAAGGCACGACCGTGATCCGCACGAGCGGCCCCAGCGTTGGCAACAAGACCACTACGCGCAAGGTCGATGGCGCAGGCATGCGCGCGCGCATCAAGGACGTGCGACTCGACGTGCGAGCGCAAGGCAGCAACGTCAACGCCAAGCTGCTGTGGGACAGCGAACGCGCCGGTCAGGCCACCGCCGATCTCAACACGCAGCTCACGCAGCAAGATGGCCAATGGACGCTCGCCGAGAAAGCACCGCTGTCCGGCACCGTCCACGCCAAGATGCCCGACATCGGCATCTGGGCGCTGTTCGCTCCGCCCGGCTGGCGCGTGCGCGGCACATTGCAGGCCGACGCCACCATCAGCGGCGACCGCTCCAATCCGCAGTGGCAAGGCAACATCACCGCCGATGACCTGAGCGTGCTCTCGGTGCTCGACGGCATCGACCTGCAGCAAGGCGTGCTGCGCGCCAAGCTGCAAGGCACGCGCCTCGACATCACCGAGCTGCGCATCAAGGGCGGCAAAGGCAGCAGCGCGCGCATTCTGGGCTACAGCGGCAACCTCACCAACGCACCCGCCGATGGTGGCGAACTCACCGGCAGCGGCTTTGCACACTGGATTGCTCCGGCAGGCGAAGGCCAGTCAGGCAACTTCGTGATGGACCTGCAGGCCAAGGCCGACAAGCTGCAGGTGCTGGTGCGCGCGGATCGACAGGTCAGCATCTCCGGCACGCTGGGTGCCAAGCTCGACAACGGCCAGTTCACGCTGCGCGGCGATCTCACCACCGACCGCGCCACCATCATCCTGCCCGAAGAGTCCGCACCGTCGCTCGACAAGGACGTGGTGGTGCACACCGCCGCATCGCGCAAGGCCGCCGAGGAAGAAGCGCGCAAGCAGAAGATCGCCACCGAAAAAGCCAACGCCAAGGCCGAGACCCGCAAGCTGCCCGACATCCTCGTCAAGCTGAACCTGGGCCGCGACTTCGCGCTGCAGGGCTTCGGCATCACCACGCGCCTGCAGGGCGAGCTGGAGATCAAGGGCGCAACGGTGGCCGGCGGAGCGCCGCGCATCACCGGAGAAATCAACACCGAGCAAGGCCGCTACCGCGCATGGGGCCAGTCTCTCGATGTCGAATCCGGTCTGATCCGCTTCAACGGCCCGTACAACAACCCGTCGCTGGACATCCTCGCGATCCGCCCCAACATCACCCAGCGCGCGGGTGTGCAAGTGCTCGGCTCGGCCATGGCTCCGCGCGTGAGTCTGTACTCCGACCCCGACCTGCCCGACGCCGAAAAGCTCTCCTGGGTGGTCATGGGCCGCGACCCTGCCTTGGGCGGAGCCAGCAGCGCCGTGCTCCAGCAGGCAGCGCTCGCGCTCCTGGCCGGTGGCAACAGCGGCAGCGGCAAGATCGCAGGCAGCCTGGGACTGGATGAAGTCGGTTTCCGGGGCCCAAGCGATGGCTCCGACGCCTCGGGTGCTGCGCTCACCATGGGCAAGCGGCTTTCGGAAAAGCTCTACGTGACCTATGAGCAAAGCCTCTCGGGCGCGATGGGCACGATCTACATCTTCTACGACCTCGCCCGCAACCTGACAGTGCGCGGCCAAACCGGCGTGACCAGCGCGGTCGATCTGATCTACACGATCAAGAAAGACTGATCGACCGAGACTGATGGCCGACAACGCCGGCCGCGACGCATGCTGAATGAAGGGCTCAGTGCCCTTCTTCAGCGGCATCTCGCCATTGACGATGTCGACAAAAACCCGCGATCCAAGCCCCGGAATGCCGTCAATGGCACTTTCTTTTTCTCGAACCCGGCATTTGCACACGAGCAAACCGACACCCGAACGGGTCGTTTTCCCTCTGTACAACGACAAATTCAGCAGAAATGTGACATAACGTCAGCGTAGTTTCCTTCACTTGCATTTTCGCGACCTGCTGAAATAATCAGCAGCGCCACGGAAATTTCATATGCGGGATCAGCTTGAATTGCAGAAACGACTGACGACTCAGCTCTACGAAGGAGTGCTGACGGACGACGGCTGGAAGGACGCTCTGCACACCATTTCCGAGTTCACCGACAGCCCGCAGGCCTCCATCATCGTGCTCGACACTCGCCGCAAGACACTGGCCGTCAACGAAACCTTCGGCATGCCTCATGAGACGGCCGAAGCCTACAACGCCTACTACAACCAACTCGACGAAGGCAACGCCTTCATCGACACGACTCCGTGGGGCGGCTGGTATCTGGACAAACGGGATTTCAGCGAACGTGCGATACAGAAAAGCGCGTTCTATCAGGACTTCATGTTGCGCCACGAGATGTCCACCACGCTGTGCAACCGCATGTTCGCCATGGGCTCGTCCGAGGCCTATCTGTCCATGCAACGACGACCGGGACAGAAGGAGTACACGGGCAGAGAACTCACCACTTTCAGCAAGATCATTCCGCATGTGCAGAACGCCGTGCGCATCCGCCTGCACATGCAGAGCCTGAGCGAACGCGCAGGTCTCTCATCCATGGTCCTCGACCACCTGCAGGTCCCGTTGCTGGTGCTGGACGAGTTTGGGCACATCCTCCTGAGCAACGCCGCCTGCGAGCAATTGATGCGCCAGCAACCATGCCTGACCCTCAGAAACGGTTGCCTGCAACCCGCAGGACTGAGACCCGGCCATTTCAACCAGATGCTGGAAAACGCCTGCGGCAGACAGGGCCCTGCCATCGCCAGCGGAGCACTGCTGCCCAGCGTGGCCGGACAACATGCACTCCAGTTGCTGATGCTTCCCTTGCCGACCAAGCTCCAGGCCTTCAACACCTGGTCACGACCGTTGGCCTTGCTCGTGCTGAACACACCCAATGCCTCGCATGGCGACCCGTACGTTCTGCTGCAACAGATCTACGGGCTGACTCCCGCGGAGACGCGCGTCGCACTGTCCCTGTGCCAAGGCGACATTCCCAAAGAGATCGCATTGCGCAATGGCGTCAGCGTGGACACCGTCCGCTTTCAACTCAAGACCGTCTTCGCGAAAACCGGCGTCAACAGACAGACGGACCTGATCCGATTGCTGGCGCCCATGAAGCTCTTCGAGCACACCACGTAAGCGATCTGCTGCGGCAACGCTGTCGCTGCAGTGCCTGCATCAACTCCCCGTGGACGCATAGTGCCGCAGCCCGAATCGCCAAACCCAGAGCGACAACGCCAGAAACACCAATCCCGCGAGCGGCGACACGCAGCCCACCCAAGCAGGTGCACCCAGCGGATCGGCCTTGCCCAGAATCGACAGCACCGGGTAGTACGCCACAGCCGCCAGCGGCACGGCGAAGGTCAGGATGTAGCGGAACCAGCGCGCATAGATCGCCAGCGGATACTGCGCGGCTTCGACGCCGCCGTAGGTCAACACATTCGCCACTTCCAGGCTTTGCACGGTCCAGAACGACAGCGTGCCCTGCAGCACCAGAATGCCGAGAAACAACGCGACGCCGCCCGCGATGGCAAACAGTGCGAGCGCGATGTTCGCAGGCGTCCACGCAACGCCCATCTGCACCGTCGCATAGCCGATCACGACCAGTCCTTGCAGAAAACGCCCCATGCGGCTGACGCGCACGTCGTGCCCCATCAGTTGCAAGGCCACCGAGCGCGGGCGCAGCAGCAGTCGGTCGAACGCGCCAGTGCGCAGAAACTCCGTGCCCAGCACATCGAAGCCGCGCCCCAGCATGTCGGCCAGCGCGAACATGCAATTGACCATGCCATAGAACAACGCCACCTCGCCAATGCGCCAGCCCTGCACATCGCCAAAGCGATGGAACAGCGCCCACACCGCCACCACTTCGATTCCGGTGACGAGAAACTGCCCGAACGTCAGCATGATGGCCGACGCGGGATAGCGCGCCTGGCCGCTGATCGATGCACCGGCCAAACGCATGAACAGACCCAGCGATCCCATGGATCGATGGCCGTGAGCAGATGTCGAATTCGTCTTCATCGCATCACCCGCCCTGCACTTCCAGACGGCGCATGGTGCGCGCCAGTACCGCGCGACCGAAGGCGACCAGCAGCACAATCCACAGCATCTGCAGCGCCATTCCGGCCAGCACATTCAAGCCTGCCATTTGACCAAAATAGATGCGCGCCGGAATGTCGATCACGCCCGCCAGTGGCTGGATCAGCAAAAACGTCTGCCACGCATCGGGCAGCAAAGTGAGCGGCAGCAGATTGCCTGACAGCACGATCACCACCGGCACGGCCAGCGTGTTGATGCCGCGTTCGTTGAGCGCAGAAACCACCGCGATGTTGAGCAGCATGACCAGCGCCGCAGACAACAGCAAAGCGAGCAGCATCGACACGATGAATCCCGCCAACGCAGCCACGCTCGCAGGCAATTGCCAGCCCCATTGCCCCTGTCCTGCGAGCGGTAGGATCACACCGGCAAACGCCAGCATCAACGCCAGACGCGGCAGCACACGCGCGGCAATCCACCCTGTCGTGCGCACAAACCAGAGCACATAGGCATCAACCGGACGCAGCCGGTCATACGCAATCGATCCGGTGCGAACCGCCTGCGCCACCTCGGGGTCGCCCATCCACGGCAGCAATGCAAGCAGCCCCTGCGCCAGCCACGTGTAGGTGATCGCATGCTGCAGCGACATCGGCGCATCCACCACCGCGCTCGCACCGCCATAGAACGCTGCCAGCACCATGACCTTGATGCCTCCCCACCAGCACTGCGTTGCAAAACCCGCCCACGCAGCCGTTCGGTACTGCAGCATCTGCAGAAAACGTGATGCGAATGCAGCCACATAAGGCCGTGCGAGATCGTTCCAGCTCATGGACACTCAGGCCTCCGCTGCGCCATGCATGGCGTAAAAGCGCGCGATCACGGCTTCGATGGTCAGGCCCTTGTCGTCGGCATCGGCAGGAAGGCCATCCTCCGCACGGCGCGCATCCTCGACCTGCGCACGCAGCGCATCCACAGCACAATCCGCCAGCACACGGCCGTGCCCGATCACGATCACGCGCTCGGCCAAGGCCTCGATGTCGTGCATGTCATGCGTGGTGAGCAGCACCGTCGTGCCACGTTCGCGATTGGCACGCAGCACGAACTCGCGCACCGCCAACTTGGAAGGCGCGTCGAGCCCGATCGTCGGCTCATCCAAAAACAGAATCTCGGGCTCGTGCAAGAGCGCCGCCGCGATCTCCGCACGCATGCGCTGCCCCAGCGACAACTGGCGCACCGGCTGATCGAGCAGCTTGTCCAATTTGAGCAAGGCCACCAGTTCATCGCGCGTGCGTGCAAAACGCTGCGGATCGACACGGTAGATGTCGCGCAGCAGATCGAAGCCATCGCCCACCGGCAGATCCCACCACAGCTGCGTGCGCTGCCCGAACACCACACCAATGCGCGCCACATGCCGCTCGCGGTCCTCGAACGGATCGCGCCCATCGATGCGCACCGTCCCGCCATCAGGCCGCAGAATGCCCGACAAAATCTTGATGGTCGTGGACTTGCCCGCCCCATTCGGTCCGATGAAGCCCAACAACTCGCCACGCTCCAGCGCAAACGACACCCCATCGAGCGCCTGCACCGTGCGATGACGGGGGCGCAGCATCGCCTTGAGCGCCCCCGCCACACCGGGATCACGCTCATGAATACGATAGGTCTTGCGCAACTGATCAACGACGATTTGGGGCATCAGGGCATTCTCTGGAAAAAAGGCGCGGATTCTATCCGCAATGCCATCATCCATACCCAGCCCCGAACACCGTACAATCGATGGTTCTGCCTATCTCTCCGTAGTTCAAGGGGTAGATTTCAGAGGCGCCAGCACTCCTCTGTATCAATTCGGTATCACCGACCTGATATCCCTATCAAGAAACTGCGCGCTCACAAACGCAGAGAATCATCAACGGCTCTGCCTATTGCTCAATGGCAAGTGCTTGAAGCATCTTGTTCAATGGGACGGAACAGTTGAGACTTCGGCCCAACCCGGACAGCCAGCAAGAACTCTCTACGAACCCCGTCATGGAATACATCGACGTAATTTGGAAGCATCACGACAAGGAATACCCTGTCCGATTGGTGTCCGAGATTGATGAGGACCGCCTCGAACTACGCAAGCTCGAGTTCTTCGCTGATGGGACTGTTGATGTAGCTTCCAGCGACCGGTGGTCAAACAGAACCCGGCTTGGCATCGCTGTCGTTCCGTCGCTCGAGGAAATCAATCACGACCTGCAATTTGAGGGGCGCCTCATCAGCCAAGATGACTTCGAGGCTCTGTGGGTCCAACATGCATGATCTGAAATGCACTGACCGCAGACAGAATCTGGCCATAGCCGCCGTTCGTCTGCAATCTCTCTGAGGTGGACAGTGCTTCGTTGCTAAACGGGTCCGAGCCGAAAGCTTTAGGCGGCTGGCTTCTTTTCTGTGTGATCCAGCCACTCGGTGAGAATTCTGCGCACCAGGAGGAGGGTTTGCACAAGCATTGCTCCCGCGAAAGACGCGGTGACAACGCAGAACGTCAACGCCGCGACATGGGGGATGAGCCCGATAGTGACTTGACTGAGAGAACCAACGATTGCAGATGCAATCGCCATGAACAACACTCGGCTCAAATTGCGCACCGGTGCGTAATGCTCTATTTGGGGATCGATCTTGCGACGATCCTCCAGGCGCTTCTTGTACCACTCTGTGTCGAAGACCGTTTCCTTGAACTTGACTACGATGAAAACCTTCATCGACAGTAGGAAGCTCCCTACGGTCAAAAGACCTGTGAACAAAGAAGCCCGAACGTTATTTCCATAAAAAATCACCGCTTTCTCAGACCCCTCTGACACATAGATCACCCCGGCCATTACAGCCGTGGCGAACAGTAATGCCAGCAGCACAAATCGGGTCATGGTTGCATTGGTGTTTCGAAGATGTGCGCTTGATCTTTGCACGCCTTGATCAGTTCGGCAACCACCCAGGCGTTCTGAAATTGGGTGAGGTCGAGGTCATGTAGTTTTCCTGCGCGATCGTCATAGTCATACTCGCCGTAATTCTCAGGATTGTTCAGGATGCGGAGCACTCGATCCAGGCCCTCGGCATCTTGTCCTTCGATCCGTCCCTTGACGATGCCCAACCTGGTCACTAGGGCACTGATGGCATTTGCGAGAGGGCTGACGGGCGCGCCTACTTCGAATGCTAACTTGGATTTCTGGTTGCGGATGTAAGGTGCTAGCGGCTTGAAGTCCTCTTGCTCCACTGTAGGAGTTGCGATCGTCCACTCGAAAGACTTTACGCGCTCCCACTCGGCGATCAACTCCTGAAGTTTCTCAGCGCGAACCAGCATCTCCCACTTGAGCTGACCCTTGAAATGCTTACGGGTCTTGGTGAGCTTACTGTCCGAACGATCATCCTGAGGCATCTTATCAATCTCCGCCTGGATAAGCGATTCCTTGTATTCGCGGAAGCGCCTCGCAACTAGATAGCCGAAACTGGTGAGACTACAGGACTGGTGGTAGTACTGGTAAAGCCCAGTTCCCGTGGCCTTGTTAAACACGAAAAAGTTGAATTCCATCAACTTCGTGTCCAGCTCCAGCTCATCAACCTTGACCAACAAACAACCATTACCTGACACGAGACGGCAAAAAGTCTTTTGATCTTTGACAGTTACGATCATGCCGACGTGGTACTCGGGATGACATTTGTTATCCAAGAAGAGCAACCGCTGAGAATCTTGCGCAGCCTTCTGATCGGTAGGCTGAGCGGAAACCGCCGCCGCAAAACTATCCAGTGAGAGATTCTTGCTTTCAACGTCGAAGCGAAAACCCAAAAGGCGAACTTGCATGCCATCCCTAAGAAACTCTTGATGAGCGCGCATCGTAACAGACTGCAACAAAAAGTCTTCATGCTCGCAGATCTCCTGCTGATGGCAGAAACCGCCGATCCGTAACACCCTTCGAACGACCAGTTCGGAGCGAATGATGCGAACTCACGACCGGCTTCTATGGGTCGAACTCGACAATTGCGAGCCTCAAAGACCGCCTGAGTCTCGCCGTAGTTTGGGCCTGTCCATCAATTGATACAATGGATCACTTCGTATCTGACGCACCGTCGAATACTTGAAAAAATCCCGAAAACATCAAGCTAAGCCATTGATTTAATTAGGAAAAAATCCCCCCTCTCCGTAGTTCAATGGATAGAACGGACGCCTCCTAAGCGTCAGATACAGGTTCGATTCCTGTCGGAGGGACCAGAATTCCGCAATGGAATCAAGTGGTTGAGAGGCAGAAACCCCAAAACGGGACAAGAACGGGACAGACCTTACAAACTCAGCCCCTGAATTGACCATGCAAAAGCATGAGCCGATTCGCCAAGGTTTCGGCGTCGTGCAGCATGTTGATGGCCGGTGTAGTGCCGATGCTGACGTGCTCATACCAGACGTGAATTGTGGAAGTGTCAGGCGAGATATGTGCTGCACACATAGTGTCAAAATTCAGCGAAGAGCTTTGCAGATATGCTCTTGTAGGACTTTGGCATCCCTCCAAAACGGCGGAATAGAGAGACAAAGCAGAATTGCGGCAAGGGGCATAACACATGCGAATCCAAACTGCTTAAATCCCAAGGCACCCCAAACACCGCCAAGGACGAACGCTCCAATCAGACCTGCGTGGATCTTCATACGTCTTATGTTTTGTGTCCAACGGGTGGAAGATTCGTGATCACCTTGCTTTAAGAAGATCAGTTTGCCCAACTCCATTCCAAAATCTGTGATGTTGCCTGTCATGTGAGTGGTGCGAAGGTTTCCAGCAGAAGTCTTGGAGCCAACAGCATTCTGAAGCCCCATGATGAAAGCAAGCAGAACGACGGTAAGCGGCACTGCAAATGGTGTAACCCATGTCAATAACACGGAGCCCATCAAACCAAACAGAAGCATTAACAGAGCCTCGAGCATAAGCGGTAGCGCATAAACGCTGTAGAGCTTCAGCCTGCGACTCGCGGCCACCAGTATTGAACACACGGCAGCACCGACCACGAAAGACAAGATGGCACCCATTGCACTCAACACAACGCCCCTGTCTTTGAGCGCAAGTCCATCAGCAAATTGAGATGCAAATCCAGACATGTGCGAGGTATACATGTGCAGTACCAAAAACCCTCCCGCGTTCAACGCTCCTGCATTGAACGCAAGAAGTATAGCCAGAGCGACATTTGTGGATGGAGCTCGGTGACGGTTGGTCAGATAGCGAATTCTGCGCACCACATACCTTCAACCAGGACTGCGCCAAACAGGCGAGATTGCACGAATTGCCCGTTTGCATTTTCGATCACATGACATACCTTAAATCTAGATTTAATAGGTGCCGACGGTATGTCACCACGAAACAAGACGCCCCAAAGCTCACAGAGCTTGAGGCGTCGATCAACCCCCTAGCCCACCAAGGCTCACATCTTGAGCTTGGCTTCTACGTCGTTCACTTTACGCCGAGCAAGCGCGAGATTGGCCCGACTAGAGTCGAGAACATAGTACACAAAAATCCCCGCGTTCTTTTCAGAGGGGCGAAGAATGTGGTACTGCTTACCCAAAGTGATGAGCATGTCCTCAATCTGATCATTCAGGCCTAACGACTTCATCGTCTTCACCTTTGCTCGCATAACCTCGGTATTCCCCGCTGCTGCCAACTCCATATCCACCGCATTTCCCTTGCTTCCGAGGATCATGCCGCTGTTGTAGTCAACAATTGCAGCGCAAAGAGCGCCATCCAAAGACATCAGGTCATCCAAACTTTCATTGAGATTAGACATTTTCTACTCCTTGATTGATACAAATCAGAAATGATCAGAATTGATCAGCAAAGTCAAATTTAGTCAGTTCTGATCTATAAATCAATTCGTAATTCGATTGAAAAAAACTATCATTTGAATGAAAATTGAAAATATCTATATTTTTTAGTACCCATAGCAATAGCGATCACACACTTTCAAACTTATAAATATTGTCAACCAGACTAGATGCTGATCAGTTCTGATCTTTCTCGCGCCTCGGCGCATCGTTGACAACCGTCACCGCTTCAACCCCAGCCCGCCAGCAGGTTTCAGCATACCGCTGGAGATAGTCGAGCTTTTCGGCGTCAAGCTGGACGGACTCTCGGAGATCGAGAACACGGCTTGCAGCTTCGCGGTCGAGTTCGACGGCTGCATCGCCCATGCTGCTGGCGCTTGGATCTGCGGCCCCGCCACTGATGGGCTCACGCACGACACGGGTGACGATACGCACCCCGCAAGTGCCAGCAGCGACACAAGCGCGCAGGCTACGGTTTTCTTGATCATTTTTGGCGATCCTCTCTGTTGCTGATTTGTCGGCTGTGCTGATTGCGGCATTCGCGGCTTGCTCGAGCTTGCGAACCGCGGTCACAGCGTCGGTCGTCTTCCGCGCTATCCCGGCCAGCACCTCAGCGTGCTGCCGCTTCACGTCGGCCAGATCGGCACCGGTGCGCCAGCCGTTGACGGCCCAACCGGTGGCAAGGCCGAGCGCGAAAAGGACGGCGGCGATTAAGACTTTGAGTTGGGCGACCATTCAATCCACTCCGGCAAATCAACGGTCTGGCCAGCGAGTGCATGAGTGCAGTCGCCAAGAAACTGGATTCGGCCATCAGTCACAAACGAGTGACACACCGCAGGCGGCGCACCATCGCGACCAGCATCCGCGCCGGTATACGTGACCAGCACGGACGGTGAGAACGTTGGCTTTTCAAGCGATCCGTTCCAGCTCCAATTTGGGTCATCTTCTGCGCCGTGCTGGATTGCGTGCTGAGCGTCACAGCCGGGGCAGTGAAAACGCAACAGTTCTTCATTCTGTTTAATGACTGGTTTCATAGTCCGTCCTCACACAACTCACCATTGGCATCCGCCCGGATCATCAACCCCGGCAACGCCACAGACACGCCGTTGACCGTGCCTCTGTTCCATCGCGGGTTTTCTCGGCACGCGCCCACCAGGTCGCCCGCATTCGCCTTGCGCAGCATGGTGGATGACGCGAAAGCGCCCTCGCCTTTGTTGTGCAGGAAGTCGATGAACGTGGCCTGCGTGAACGCCCCATAGCCATCCCACAAACGAAGAAGCCGCTTTGCAGCGGCCTCAGATCGGATGTAGCGGGCTTTCTCAAGCCGGTAGCAGTCGGTGGGCGTGTAGTACCTCAGTACCACCTCCGGCCCCGTGATCCCGTTGCAAACGGTCAGAGGCTGCCCCTTGCCCAGCTTGTCGATGTACGGGTCGCCAATGTGTCGATAGCTGGACTCGTAGTAAGAGCCCATCACCATGGCGATCTTGACCGCAGTGGATGTGCTCGTGTCCTCGGCCACGGCTTGGATGTACTCATTGCGCTTGGCTTCGGCGGCTGCGATGGCTTGCTCGCGCTCACCGACGACATAGCCACCACCCACTCCGCCGAGCAGGACAAGGGCCAGTATGCCCGCGCGAAGGGCATCAGGAATTTTGCTCATCGCACTCTCCAAACTTGCACGCCCAGCGCCCCCATCGATAACGACAGAGCCAGCGGCACAGCTTGCGGCCCAAGTCCGTTTCCTCGCGCATCCACTTGCGTGCGTAGTAGCCAATCTGCACTAGCAGCAGCACCACAGTCAGGACCATGATCACCCACTGGCCGGTCAGCAGAAAAGCCGCCTGCCCCGGCACTTGTCCAGCCAATCCCATTGCAATATCCCTCGCCTCTGTTTGATTCATCGTTGGCCTTTCGGAAAAAAGAAAACCCGCCGAAGCGGGTCTGTTGGTGTTGTCTGGCTTACAGGGTCTTGGCGTAGTCAAACAACGCCTGCAAGTTGCTCGCGGACAAATCGAGCGATGCAGCCAGCATCTGCACGGTCGGGCTATCGCTCTCAATCGATGCTGCGCCCTGCCAGTCCACGCGCGCCCGGTAGCGCTGCGTCTCGTCCGGGATCTGATCGATCTGTGCATCGATGTCGCTGTCCTTGATGCCTCGCAGGTCAAACAACGCAAGCAATGCCTGACGCTTTGTGATCGTGATTCGTGCTGCGTCTGCTGCGGCCTTGGCATCTGCCTGCTGCTGGGCCTCAATCTGCGAATGCTCATCTGCAGTGAGCGCAACGATCTCCCATTGCTGGGTCAGCTCACCATCATTTTCCGCAGGTGCGATCTGAACGGCTTTGTGCGTTGTCGAGTCATGCTCCGGGTGATCGGATACCACGTAGCTTTCAAAGCACTCCAGCACGCCAACAAAATCATCGGGGATCATTGCCATTCGGCCTTCTTGCGCGAACCAGCTACGCACGTCGTCGACAGACAGGCCGAATTCGCCGGTCTCTGTATTGCGAATGTTGTTCATGTTTTTCCTCAGTTGATCAGCCCGCCCAAGCGCGTGCCCATGGCGATCCAAGTGACTTTGCTGTTGCCGTTGACTGCATTTCCCGGAGCTGTACCACTGATTGCTGCCTGCGAAACACCAGCGGCGTAGTAGTCGCCGCCCACTGATCCCGCCTGCCCCGCACTACCAGCAACGCCCCATGCGCCACCCCCGCCGCCGTTGCCACCTTGCGCCGAAGGTGCAGTAGTGCCACCGACGACTGGCCCGGACTGTTTGACGTATGTGCCCGCACCGCCACCTGTTGCCGGGACAACAGACAGAGACGAGGCATCGTTGAACCCTTGTCCGTCCCCTCCGCCGCCGCCAGTGCCATACATGCGATCAGAGACGCCCGCACGGTCCACATAGGTTGTCTCGCCCCAGCCACCTTTGCCACCGCCGCCGCTGATGGTCCCGAGGTTGTTGATTTCGACAGCGATGCCGGTCGTCAGTGCATCACCAGAGTTCTTGACTCCGCCGATTCGCGTACCTGCCGAGATGTTCAAGCGGATACCACGCGGGTACGCAACTGTTCCGAGATTGAGCGTGTTGATAAGCGGCGCAGTGATGTCTACAATCAGTTTCCGGCTCGGTCGCCAACCAGCAGCAACAGCAAGCGATCTGAAATTCGGGTTGACCACTGAAGCGGTGATCTTTAGCGTGAAAGCGCCGCCAGCAGCCATAAGAGAGCGAGACATCACCATGGGTGCAGCCCTCCGTCGTAAGCCTGCCAGTTGCCGTCCTGCCGAGCAATGAGTGGCACGGTGAGGATGTGGCTTGCGACAGGCGTAGCGATGCCACCAGCAGGGGACTTCACGTTGCTCGACCACGCAAGGGCCGAGACGGTCGGAAACGAGAACATCAGCGTCATCTGGTCACCGGGCTTTCGTGCCGTCACTGCATACACGGTCAGCGGTGCGCTGACATCGATGTACTGCAGCGTGGCCTCCGCTGGATTTGCGTAGTACGCAGCGCCAGGTGATTGCACATACTTGGCCCGCTCAACAAGTGACTGATCGCCAAAGTATCGCTGCCAACCCGACCAAGTGGCATCATGCAGAGAGCGGATGTACATGCCGCCCTGATCACCCGTACTCAACGTTTGCACGGCGATCTGTGTTCGCCGCGTTGACGCACCAAGTGTGAGGACGTTCCACCAGACATTGGTCTGGGTTGTGGGCCAGTCCGCTCCAGCCGCGCCGGAACTGTTGAACGAGGACCACTGGCCGAGCGGCGCGGTTGACATTGCCGAAGCACCAAGCGATGAGGACGCCGCTTCCACCAGACCCGTGACTACGCCCGAACGCCCATTGATCGATTGCACTGGTCCGTTTTGAATCGCCGCGAGTGCAGCCTGCACATCAGCAACGCCCTGCGATACCTGCCCCCACAGCGCGCTGGATGTGCTTCCACCCTCTTCCACATAGTCAGCAACTGCGTTCACGAAGTCCACAATCGCGTTCACGCCTGCGACCATCGGAGGCAGAGACGTCATCATGCGGTCTCCGCGCTCCGGAAAATTAGCACGGTCAGCACGCTGCGGCACGGGTGTGTAAACCTGTGGCGCAGCTGCTGGTTTGACTGGTTTTGCGAGCGCCATTTAGATGCCCTCCGTTTCAAGTGTTAAATAGGAAATCGCGTGCTCCTTCAGCTCGAACTCGAAGTCCGTGCAGAGCGCCACAGTGGTAAGCAGATCGGCGTACTCGTCCTGGTCGTTGTCGAGCCCGACGAACACGCAAGGCACTCCGCTGGCGGCAAAATCCAGCGCCGCACGAGCACGCTGGATGTATTGCTTTTCGATCAGCATGCGATCACTGATGAGAGGAATCGACTTGCGCGGGACGACGTCCTGCAGCTCGCCGTAGTTATCCCGCTCGATCACGGAAAACCCTCTCCGGCGCACGCGTGGACCTAGCTCTGTCTCGCCGATGTAGATCGCATCGCCCACGATCAGCTTGCCGATTTCAAGACCCACGCCCGCGTCGATACGCACCTGCAGAATGCCGTCACTGTAGGACGGAATTTCCTGTTCGAGAATCGTGCTGCGCACACTGAATGGCGCGAAGAAGTAGTCCGCCCAGTCATTGATGGGCGTGCTGTCCAGTGGGCTCGCCACCGGACTCCAAACATTCACGCCGCCCGATGTCATATCGAACTTGACCGTGCCGTCATTCAGGCCCGTCATGTTGAGCGCTGTGATCCGGCCAGGCTGCAATTGCACGATCAGGGGCGACACAGCCAACGTGACCTGCGATGACCGCATGTCAAACATGGCCCAGCGATTTGACGTAGCGACACGGACCCAATTGACGCCCGTGGTGTCCAGCTCAGGCGCTTGAGCCGTGGTGCCCGCCGTGACACGCTTGTAGATGCTGTGCGTCTCCACGCGAAGCACCATCGCCCCGGCTGCATAGTTCGTGGCGGCATTCCAGAGCGCGTATGTGTCGCCCCGGTATTCCCACCAATCTCCCGCCACCAGAGGCTTACCCAAGTTCGCCGCCTGCTTGCTTCGCCAGACGGTAACGACACCACCAGCCGCACCGCTTGCAATCTCTGCATTTGCTGCATAGGACGTCGCAGCGTTGTATGCCGCTGGTGGTGTCTCCGGCACGCTGCTGTAGAGCAACTGCCAGTCCGCTATGCCGAAGCGTGCACCAGTGGTGGCCATGGCTTCGGCGTTGACAGGTGGAATCACATAGGCACTCATGCCGCAACCTCAACTTTCAGCTTCGATTTGTCCATGTTCACCACCGGCATGCCGTTGCGCTGGCTGTCCTCCGCTGCATCCGCAGACCGGCGGACGTGGCGCTCCACGTTGCGCAAGCGCTCATTGGTCTGCGCCAGCTCCGAAGCCAGGTACTGCCATCCGTCGCTGCCGCCACCACCGCTGCTCATCAGCTCACGCGTTTGAGGCGCTGTGTAGACGTGCGACGGAGGCATGTACGCAAGCTCAGGCCCACGCTCACCGACCAGCGCCCAGCCACCCGCGTGGAAGCCGCCATCTGCGAATGCAGGAACCTGAAATCCAAACTGAACCGCCATCGCCTCGACCGTGGCCTGCAGGCTTGCGGCTGTCTGCGCTTGGTAATACTTCAGATCGGAGCTGGTGCGCACGTTGCTCTTTGCCAGCTCCAGCAGATCACGAGACAGGCCGGGCAGAGCCTTGGCCGCGTCCTCATCACCGGCCCGTGCCTGCGCCGTTGCAATTGCAAAGTTCGACTGCGCCAACGCGAACCCATCAGCGCCATCGCCCACAACCAGCCCACGGATGCGCTTGATCTCTTCGACGATGGAATCGCCGAGAGTTTTCATCGTCTCCGCAAGCTTTTGCGCGGCACTGGCCGCCGAATCGACGGCACTGGCTGTGTTGGTGTACGCAGGCGCTGAACTGACCACCGCACTCTTGTAGGTGCTCATCGCCGGAATGGTTGCGCCGATGGAGTTGCCGAGGTTCGTGACGACCTTTTTGACCTCCTCCATTGCCCCCTTGAATTCCGGGCTGCTGAGCAACGCGCCAAGAGCAGCAGCAGCGGCAGTAGCGTTCGCGATCATGTTGTCGATGGCAGCGTTGGACACTGCAGCAGAAACAGACGAACCTGTCATCGCTGCAGTAACTACCGGGGTGATCACGCCGTCGATGATCGACGTCATGATGATCCCGACAGCTTGCCCATAGATCGCCTGCTCGAACCCGACTGCGATCTGATCAGCAAGCCAAGCGCCCGCCTGCGCTCCGCGCCCTTCGTTGATCTCCCCGATGAACCCATCGACGAGAGAATCAATCGAAAGACCCATAGACGACAGCGCGTTTTCCCTTGCCGCATCAGCCGCCTCTTTCGCTGCGGCCAGCTCATCCAAGTGCGCCTGAGTAGCAGCGACGACAGCATCGACGCCTAACCCAAACTGCTCGGCAAATTTCAGCAGCGCAGCAAGCAACACCTCGTCTTTCGCCGCGATGGCTCCATCGACCAGATCGCGATACTTCTGCATCGCGTCGTCATCCTCGACCCGAAGATCGAGACCCAAGCTCTCCATTCCGGCATTCGCTGTTGATATCTGTCGCGCACGCTTTTCATCATCGGAATAGTAGCGGTCGTAGTAGCTGGCTGCCGCTGTGTTGAGGTTTTCAATCCCGCCCATGGCCTCAATCAGCTTGCTGGCCCAGTCCCCGCTTGCAAGCGACGCAGACAGCAAATCCGCGCCCAGCAATTCAAAAACTTGGTTCACGCCGACCAGACTACCGGAGATGCGATTGAGCGCCGCAACAGCCGTCTCGCCCTCACGGACGTACTCGCTCATCACCCATTCCATCGTCGTGACGGTTTCGGTGACGTCGTGCCAGATCCGGTTTTCGTAGACGTTGCCGTCTTCGTCGTGGACAGGAACGACCTCTGCATAGGTTCGCGTAACTTCCCGCGTCACTTCCTGCATCGATCCGAGCACCGAGCGCGCCAAGTCTTCGTTGGCCTTCTCCAATACTGCCTTGACTTTTTCGGCGGCTTCTTCTTCGGATAGTCCGGAAAGCTCAATGCCCAAGCCGCCCGTATCTGGATGGATTTCATCCAGACCCAGCGCCGTCTTCATTTTCCGCACGGCGTCGCCATCAAGCCCAAGGGAGTCTGCCTGCAACGCTACCGATTCACGGATGGCCGAATAGCTCTGCTGCAAGATGTCGATAGGACCCTGAGACGCAGCGATGGATGAACCGTACTTGCCTTCCAGCATTTCCACCCGCTCGCGCAGATACTTCATGCGGTAGGTGAGATTTCCATCCGTTTCCAGCTCTGGGTTTTTCTTGAGCTCCTCAATTTCGGCGCGAGCTTTTTCCAACTCTTTCTCGGCGATGATGTACTTGTACGAAGGCCCGCTGAAAAGGCTGCCACCTTCTCGCATGAGTTGGTATCCGTAGACATCGCCGCCCAGTTCGCCAGTGAGGCCCGCTGCGACTTGCTTCTCGCTCTTGAACATCCCGCCGAGGTACGCGGCAGCCATCACGATGGCAGCACCAATGCCAGCACCACTGAACGCGCCCATGCTCATCGAGCTTCCTGCAGCCGTTCCGTAAGCACTGTTGGTTGCCAGCAGCGCGTCCAGGCCGCCGCCAACTGAATTGGCAAACAACGTCCCGCCTGCATTTGCAGCCGACATTGACCCTGCAAAATATTGCGAACCCACCGTGTAAAGCGACGACCCGGTGTTATATGCGCTGTACAGATTGCTGCCAGTGCTCAGCAGATTGCTGCCCGTGCCGCCAGACCCGCCGCCAAGCATGCCCATCAAACCGTTGCCGCCACTGACGCCAAGTAAGCTTCCGACCAACTGCACCACAAATGGTTTGGCGAGCGCCGCGTAGATCTCTTTTGCAACCAGCGTGAGGAAGGAGTTTTTGAGCGACTGACACATCGCCTTCCAACCGTCTTTTCCGTTGTTGATCATGTCCAAGAACGAAGATGTAAACCAGTCCTCGATCTGCTGGAGGGTCTGCGACGTGTCGGCGCGGATTTTTTCCTGCACTGCGGCAGACTGCTCCGCCACATCCTTCATCCCCATCAGTTCGTTACGCTTTTGGAGCTGTTCAATCTCATCCTTCAACGCCACGAGGCGCATCTCATCGTGGATCTTCAATGCAGGTTGGCTCTCAAGTGCCTGGGCCTCCTCTTGCTTCTTGAGAATCAGTGCTTCACGACGCAGTCGAAGAATTACCTCTTGCTCTTTCTTGGACTTGCCAATCAGTTCAATTTCGTCGTTGAGATCTTTGTTCCCCTTTTCGAGTTCTTCAGCGGACTTGTGGATCTCTTCTGCAACCTTGGCTCGCTCGTCTCGATAGGCCTTCCATGCAGCTGTTTCTTCCTCAGCAGCCTTCTTCATGGCGGGCTGTTGGTCGAGCAGCACCTTTTGGGCCTTCTGCAAATCCTCCAGAGACTTCCCACCTTCTTTGTAGGCCAGGTTCAACGCATCCCAAGATTTCTGAAAATCCTTCGAGAGACCACCGCCCTCCGCAAGCAGTCCATCCATTTGTTTGACTGCATCCGCAACCGCCTTTGCGTGCTCCGCTGCAGCCTTGGCGCTTGCGTCAGAGGACTTCTTTGCCGCTTCTTCACGGGCCTTCTGCTCTCCGAGCAAGTCACGATTGGTCTTGACGATATTTGCAGCAGCGGCGACCGTAGCATTGCTCTCCTCGCTCCAGGCTGCAGAAATCGCTGCGCCAGAGGCCTGCCATCCGGACGTGACATCCTCACGCCACGCCGCTCCAATTCGACCAGCTTCGCCGAAATTGCCTTTCAAGACAGCCATAGCCTGCGCCAGCGCGGCAGCCAATGTTTTCCCAACGGTGTTGAATACCTCAACGACACCGATGCCGATGGAATACAACCCCTTCATTGCTGATGCAATGATGTCGGATACACGGGCAAGGCGCTCGCCTTGGGTCATCGTTTCAAGAAACGAGCCAGTGAGGTTATTCAAGGTGGGCAGCAACTGCCCTGCTACTCGCGTTCCAACACCTTGTACGCCAAGCTGCAGCAGCTCCAACGTGTCATTGAACTGACCAGCCTTCGCGCCTACATCGTCCTCGATCACCAAACCGAGTTTTTCTGACATCTCAGTCAGCTCACGAATGCCTTCAGAACCACTGTTCAAAAGGGGCACCATTTCAGCACCCGACTTACCAAAGATTTCCATGGCAAGCGCTGTTTTGCTCGCGCCATCTTCAAGCGTTGTGAATTTGTCGGCAACTTCCAGCAGCACTGAAGTAGTGCTGCGTAAGCTGCCATCAGCGTTTTTGGCGTTGACACCAAGTGCGCGCAGACCCACATTGCCATCACTCATCTCTTTAGAGAGCTTGGCAAGGCTGGACGCCATCCCGTCATTTCCAATGCCTGCCTGCTTGTAGGCAAGCTGCAATTGAGAAAGCTCTTTCGTTGAGACGCCAACGCGTCCCGACATTTCATCAAGCGCATCGGCAGCATCAATCGCCTTTTTGATGAAGCCCGTGAATGCCGCAACCGATAGGCTTGCACCAATCAAACCGAGAGCTTTGCCAGCCAGCTCAGCCGCTTTCTGCATCTGCTCGCTGGCACCCTTGACGATGCCAACGCCCTGATCCATCTGCTTCTTGAGCTCGGCCAGATTGGCGAGCATCTGAATTTCGAGCGAGCCTGCGATCATGGTGTGTCCAAAAATGCAAAAGGCCCGTCGAAGCGAGCCCATGAATGAGTCCGCCCGAAGGCGGAAAAAATTGCGCTACGAACGCAGCACATCTTTGATGCGCCGCGCCACGCGCTTGCGGTCGATTTGTTCCACTACCGGGGCCCATGGCGCCGGATGGCTGGGGTTCTCGGCAGCATGCAGCTCACGCGCAAATGCTGTGGACATGGAGCGCAGGAAGGTAACCTCCCAGGCCTGCAGGTGCACACTCATCAGGCGAGTCCAAGATTCGATCTCACCGAAGCTCAGCTTGATCGGGCCGGACAGGCCAGACTCGACGTAGTCCAGCGCCTGCAGGTAGTCCAGCAGGTAGCGCGCCTCATCATCGAGCGGGGGGTAGTACACCTCTGCACCGCTCTGCTCTGCCGCGTCCAGGCGAGCGGGCAGACGCGTTTCACGCTGCGTCTTGCCCACCTTGTCAATGCGCTTTTGTGGAGCGCACCACCAAGCGATTTGCCGCGTGTAGAGGATCAGGCTGTCGCCGAGGCCTGAGAAAAATTTGCCCAGTCCTTCACATGCTCGGCCACCTGATCACCGATGAAGCCGATGGAGGGATCGCTGTAGATCGCCATGGCGAGTTGGCGGCCCTGCAGACCGTCGTAATCGAGGTTCTGGAAGCCTGCGGTGATGTCGGCCAAATACTCGGCCTGCTCCTTGAGCTTGACGTCCGCAGTCTGGTCCGTGTTGCCACGTTTTTGCAGACGCTTCACGGCGCGGTTGTTGACCTTCACCTGAGCTTGCTGGAATTCCTTGGAGCCGGGGCCGTAGATGGTCACGCCAACGGGCAGTGTCTTGGCTTCGTCATCCCACATCAGGTTATCGGACGAATCCTTGAGGTGCAGGAACGAGGTAGCAGCGACAGCTTTGGACTTGATATTGAGAGCCATTTGAAAGTTTCCTTTTCAGCGGAGAGAGAAAAGCCCGTGCCCAGCCGCCCGCCCCGCTGAAGGAGCGAAGCGACTGGGTCGGTACAGGGAGATGGCCAGATGGCCGGGAGAGTGATTACGGGGCCGGAACTTCGATGATCCCGACGCCCGCCTTGCTTGTGGTGAGCGACAGCTCGACGGTGGCCGAGAGAATGCTGTCCACGCCGGCCGCGGCCTTCTCGAAGCTCATCACCTTCGCCTGGAAGTAGTCGATGGCACCGCCCTGGTAGGTCACCTTGAACGAAAAATCTTCGTCCGAATCCAGCGCGATCTTGAGAATTTCCTGACCCGGATCGGCGTCATCGATGGCGAGCTGCAGCGTCTTGTTGCCCTCGTTGAAAGAGCCCTTGAACTTCTGCGTGCCGCGCCTCTTGATCGGGGTGTGCGTGACCTCGTTGTACTTGCGACCGTGAGAGCCGCCGTCCGTGATCTCGCCGATCTCCGCCCAGTCGACGAGGGCCGTGTAGCCCGCCGCCGTGAACGTGGCCGGGATGCTGGCCGAAATGCTGATATCCGTACCAGCAACGGTTTCTACTCCACTCATGTGGATTTCCTTTCGCAAAAGAAAAAGCCCGCGACTGCGGGCCTTGGGTTAACCCGTTGCCGGGTATCAGTTGGCTGGTCGTGAGGTGACCAGAAAATCAATCGTGCGCCCGAAAATTCCGGCGTCCTTGTTGTCGAGATCCGGGCCGATACCGTCACTGCGCACGTTGCGCACGGTGATTCCGGCGATCAGTCCCCGCTTGTTGTCGCATGCACCACGTACCGCGCCGATCAGACGCTCCTTGGTCGGATAGTCCTTGGCAGCGACAGTGACCTGTACGCGCGCTGTCTGCAGCATGACGTTCCCACTGATAGCGTGCTCGTCCACGTCGCTGATGTTGGTGCAGGCCAGAGCGGGAAAGCTCGCCGTCTGCGGGATGTCGCCAAAGAACATGCATTCAACGGGCAACAGTGCCACGAGTGCGGCGTCTACCTTGAGCAGCGCCATGATCACTTTGGGTGCGTTGGGTGCGCTCATTCTTCTTCAGCCTCCACATCAATGCCAGAGGTATCCAGCCCGTGCTTGGTCGTCAGGCGCTTCTTCATGTAGTTCCCGACAGCAGCCACGGCTTCCTGCGCTTTGGAGTCGAGAGCGGGCCGCATGTATGGCTGAGCCCTGCCCCCCGGGTGCGCAACCGATGCGCCGATGAAATGCTCTCCAATGCGGAGTGAGCCCGCCTTCGCCATGTTGTTCAGAGTCTTCATTCCAACTTTGCGAATTCCTCGTCGCGTCACCTTGGTGGGCCTTTCTGCTGGATCAATGCTGATCCAATGTGCTGCCGTCCCGTACTCAATCCACACTGCTTTGAAATTCGTTGCCTTGACCTTTGCAGTGACAATTCCATTGGCCTTGTCCACACGCGAACTGACGTCAAAACTCTTTTTCAACGCTCCCTGATCAACTGGGACATTGCGCTTGGCTTCGTCCCTGACGACGCGTGCGCCAGTTGCCATAGCGCTTCGCATAACGTTGTTGGCAAGCTTGTCCGGCAGTTCGTGCATTACCTGCGCCAGCTCTTTCAAGCCCTTGACTTTGATGCTCATCCCGAACTCCTGAAACTCTTTACCAACAGCTCGACACCCTCGCGCCGTCCAATCTCTGCGGGCCCTGCGACGATCTCGCACTCCCGATCTGGCGCTCCATCCGCACCCACAATCACGAGCCGCATATCCGGGGTGATGTCGGTTCGGTAGCGCATGCGCACCTTGGAAGGCCGCTCTACGATCTCCACGGCGTTCTGCACCGTCTCCGATCTGCTGGGCAACACGTCCAGCACCGATGCCCAAACCGTGTCCAACACGCCCCAAGTCTTGATCTCGGTGTTGTAGTCGGGATCTCGCGTGACCACGTAGCCCATGATCCGCACTTCCTTGTCGAGGTCTCCTGCTCGCATGTCAGACCCCCAAGCCCACTCGATACGGCCACAGCAGCTTCTCGGCGCGCGTGGTGCCCACGTTGCTGGTGCCGTTCTCGCGGTTGTCGTAGCGGTCGGCCACCAGCTCGAGAACTGCAGCGGTGAACTGAGCATTCGCCACCATGGGCAGCTCGCCAGCAGTGCCCGCCGTCACGGCAGCATCGAGCGCCGCCTGATCAGCGAACACCTTGCGATTGAGAAACGATGTCGCCCAGCCCTCGGCAGCGTCCACCAGAACGGTCAGCACAGCATCATCCGAAGCGCTGGCCCGACAGTAGCGGCGCGCGAGGTCCAGGCTGACGATCATTGTTTGCTCGCTTTCTTGGGTTCTGGTTTCGGTGCTGGCTTGGCCGAGGCCTCCTGCACCTTGTCTTCGCCGTGCACACGTTGCAGATCGCGGAAGTGAGCCTCCGTAGTCTGAAACTCCGTGACGACGCGCCCACCGATGTACAGCGGAACAGTCGATTCAACTTCGATCATGTTGATTCTCCGAAGAACCGGGGCCGACGCCCCGCTCCTTCATGGTCCGTCAGGGGGCGACCGCTGGCAGAGTGCCGTAGACGAACGCTTCAGGGCGGTACACCGCCAAAGCAGCGCGCTCTTCGCAGCGGATCGAGATCATGTTCTTCTCGAAGTCGTCGGTGTTCTCTGTCGAGATCACCACGTTGGCGTCTTCACGGTCGAACAGTTGTGCACCGTCACGGAACGCGCCGGTCATGAACTTGCCGAGGAAGCCCGTGGTTTCCGTCTCCACCACCGGCAGGCCCCACATCGAGGGCGTTGCCGTGCCCTGTGGGTTGCCAATGATGTAGCGGCCCAGAGTGTCCTTGAGCAGTTCGATCTTCGCCCAGTCGGTGAAGTGCAGCACATGGCCCGATGCGGGCACGCGAGCGAGCTGGGCTTGCAACATGGCCCAACGCAGCGTGTCGATGGCTGTTGCACCAGCAGGCAGGCCGGTCGCGCTGTAGGCAGTCGCTTGCGGCACGATGCCATGCAGGTGCACTCCGGTGCCATCACCGAACAGGATTTCCTGCTCTTCCACGTACTTCAGGCCGAAACGCATTTCTTTGTCGATCAGGCTCTGCAGTTGGGCAAAGTCGTCCACGATCTGCTTGGATGCCTTGAACATGTGCGCGATGGTGCTCACCGGCGTGATCTTCGTGGCGAACTGGATGTCGCTGTATGGCTTGGCCGTACCTTCCGCCACCACCGCCGCGGCATTGGTGAAGCCGGTTTGCTGCACCCAGAAGATCGCAGGCGACTCAGTGCGGCCCGGTGAGATCAGATCGCGAATGAACAGACGTTGCTTCGGCTTCTCCTGAATGCCTGGCAGGCGCATTGGCTCCACCACGCCCTCAGCCACACCGGTGGACAGCAGTGCCGCATTCACGGGAATCGACACGCGGCCCTTCTGGTTGGCTTGCACGAAGTCCTTGGCGAACGCGGCCAGCTTATCGCTCTTGGCCACGGTGGCACCCAAAGACAGCGCGGCAGCAGCCTTCCCCGTATGATTCTGGCCGGCGACGTGTTGCTCCACTTCGCCCAGTTGCGCCTTGAGCGCCTCGGAGGCCTCGCGCAGTGTGTTGACCTCGGTGGCCATCTTGTCGACGGTGATCTTGGTTTCCGCATGCATGTCGCCGGACTTCTTGGCCTCGGCGAAAGCTTGTTCGGCCTTCTTGCTGAATTCGTCGCTCGACTTCTCCAGCGTTGCATTCACCTGCTTGAGCAGGTCCTGAACAGACATATCAGACATGTTGTGTCCTTCAAAATGAGAAAACCGCCTCAAGGGCGGTCATGGGTTCGTATGTGTGATGGCTCAGGCTTTCGCCGCTGCCCCGAATCGCGCGGTGAGCGCGAGAAGTTGCGCGGCATCTGCCGCCGAAAAGGCAGCGCTTGGCATGCCATCTTGGACAGCGCTGGGCGTGCCCTTGATCTCTTGAAGAAGCTGGCGACGTTCGCTGCGTGGCATCCCTGCCTTGGCGAGCGTCTGGTCGAGCCGGTGAATGGCAGAGGCTTTCGCGCTCGACTTCTCCGCGACCTGATCCGCAGGGGTGTAGTCGTCTGCGAAGCCCTGATCAATTGCCGATGTGCCGTTGATCCAAGACTCCGCGTCCAGCAGCGCCTTCACCTTCTTCACATCCATGCCGGTGCGAGTGGCGTACATCTCGGCCATGGCTCCATCGAACTCATCGTTCTGGTCAGCGATCTCACGGAAGTCGTGGGCGTTGCCGACAGCGACGCACCAGCAGTTGTGCACCATGAAGAATGCTGAGCGAGCGATGCGCACCTCATCTGCGCCCATGGCGATCAGCGACGCAGCCGATGCCGCCATGCCGATCACGTTCACCGTGACCTTGCCCTTGTATTCGCGGAACATGTTGTAGATGGCGATCCCGTCGAACAAGTTGCCGCCTGGGCTGTTCATGTTCACGGTGACATCACGCCCACCGAGATTGCGCAGGATGCCCGCGCACTTCTTGTCGCTGAAGCCCTCGCCGTCCCAGTTCTGCCCAATCACATCGAAGATGCTGATCGTGGCCTCGTCCTCATCGCCCTTCGCAGCCGCATACAGCCCCGGATTCCAGCGATCCATGACACTCGCGTGGATCTGGAAGCTGGCCTTGGAGTTCGGGTGCGCGTTCAGCACCGGCAGTTTCGATTTGTCCATATTCAACCTTTCTGCTCTTCCTCGAATCCGAGGAATGCTCGGATCGCCGCGCGGGCTTGCTGGGCATCCGTTGCCAGCCCCACTGAATCGAGCGTTGTCATTGCTGACTGAACCGTGAGCACCGCCGCATTGCCGCCCATCGGCTCCCGATCCTCGAGCTCGCGCACCTCGTCGCGAGTCAGAATCCCGTTGTTCACCATCGCTGCATAGAACGCCGCGCGCCCCGCACTGTCGGCACGAAGCAGGCCCTCTACGGCGAACTTCGGATAGAAGCGTGCGCGCTCCGCAGGAGAGAGCAAGTCCTTCACGATCGATTGCTCCAGGCGACGCAGCCACGGGCCGAGAGTGAAGGTCAAGAAGCCGATCATTTGCTGTTCGATCCCTGTGCCCCAGCTCGTCGATTTCTCCGTGTGCCCCACCATCCAAGGCGGAACACGGAACCACCGGCAGATCTCCTCGACACTGAATGCGCGAGACTCCAAGAGCTGCGCATCGGATGGCTTGATACCCACAGCACCGACATCAATGCCCCCTTCGAGCACCGGCACCTCGCCGCGTTCGACTGATCCCACGTACTCTTTCTTGAAGGCGTCGCGCTGCTCGGGCGTCAACCAATTGGCTACCTTGTAGTAGAGGGTCTGCATCAGCCCCGTCTTGAACGTCTTTCCCGCAGCCTCATCAGCGGCTGTGGCATTGCCAAACACCTGAACGCCGTACTCCACCACCGACACGCCGTTCTTGCCGTCCAGTGAGAAGCCGGGGATGTACCAGATGCGATCACTGGGAATCTCGCGCTGCAGGCCGTTCTCATCGATGTATCGATACTGCTTCGAGCCATCACTCAATCGTGACCACGAGAATCGATTGGGAGCGAGGAACCGCAGCCCCACGATGCGCGAGCCGATCATCAATTTTTCGACCCGCGCACCATCGCGCAGCAGCATGGCCGCGACCACCGATTCCCAGAACACTGATGCTGTGCTGTCCGCATTCGGCTGGCTGTGAATCAGCCTGTGCAGCCAATGCTCGGGCGCGTACCGTTTTCCCGTGGCCGTGCGCTCGTTCATCCCAAGCGGGAGAGTCGCAATCGTCTCGGAGATCAAACGTGTGCATGCCCACGCTGCAGACAAGCGCAACAGCTTGTTCTCGGTGATTGTTGCGCCGCTGACGTGGATCACCCGCGAGTCGCCACCGCCGCTTGGCATGAACCAACCAGACAAGGCGGCTTGCACTCGCTTGAGCGCTGATTTCATTTGTCGTTTCATCTTCCCGCCTTGATTCCGGATTTCAAGAACCCGTCCATGTCACCCTGCGATGCGGCAGTCAAGCTCACGCCCGTGGCCATCAGCAGCGCCGCCATGTCATCGATCTTTTCTGTGGACTTGCGTTTGTCCGGTGCGTTGTTCAGGTTCTGGTCCTGCCGAGCCACGAGGTTCGACGCGTTCCAGTTCAGAACGGCGTCATTGCCATGCGCCAGCTTCCCGGCCATGTAGTGCAGCTCCAGGTCCTGCATTGCAGGGTGGTAGCTTTGCGGGCCTTGCCGAAAAAGTTCCATCGGAACACTGGCCTGCTTGAGTCGCTGAGTAAGCTGTGGAGCATTCCAGTTGTCATAGGCCACCAATTGCAGGTTGAAGGTTTCCTTCACCTCCAGAATCTTGGCCTCAATTGGTGCGTAGTCGATCACTTCTTCGCCGCTCTCAATCAGCAGCCCCGACTCGACCCACGACTGATATGGCACAAGCCCGCGCGCCACTCGTCTGCGCGTAGCTGCAGGAGGAACCCAGCGCCAACCGTAGGTGTAAAGCCAGTCCTCCAAGCGCCAGACCAGACGGAATGAGGTCAAGTCGTTGGTGCTCGACAAGTCCAATCCGCCCCAGCACGGCACTCCGCGAAGCAGCTCCAGATCGACCAGTCCCTTGCACTCGCGCCACTTGGTCAGGTTCACCCATCCACCAGCAACGGAGGACGGACGATTCAAGCGCTTGATCTTGAATTCGCCATAGGTGCCGGGCTTCTCCTTGGCCTCGATTGCCGCCTTGCGAATCTCAATCAGCAATTTGGGATTCACTTCCATCAAGGGGTTGGCCTTGTGCCACGCCTCCTCATCAAAGTCATCATCCGCTTCCGTCCCTAGATCCTCGCTCTTCTCGTCCACCGCGTAGTAGATGGCGAGATAGTGATCGGCTTGCACGAGTCCGCGCAACACCTTCTTGGCAAACTCTCGCTCCTCTGCCCACGGTCCCGGGCTGTCGTAGCCCTCTGTCGTCAGGTACAACCAGAGCGGATTGCCGCGTGCACCAGCTGCAGATTTCAGTACGTTCAACAGGTCGTGGTTCTTGTGAGCATGCAACTCGTCCAGCACGGTGCAAGATGGGTTCAATCCGTCTTGCGTACTGGCTTTTGCGTGCAATGCCTTGAACGTACCTCCATTGCTGTAGCTCGCAATGGCCTTTGCAAAGACCCCCATGCTGAAGGCTTCGCGAAGATCTGAGGTCTTCTCGACCATTCGCTTCGCAACCTTGAAAACAATGCTCGCTTGGTCGTATGTCGTAGCCGCTGTAATCACTTGCGGTCCGGCCTCATCCTCACAGACTTGGCAGTACAAGGCGATCACCGCTGCCAGCGTACTCTTGGCGTTCTTCCGCGCAATCGCGAACAATGCCGTCGTGAATCGACGCGTACCGTCTAGATTGCGGAACCCAAAGAGCTGAACAAGAAAGAACACATGCGACTCATGGAGCACGATGGTCGGTGTTTCCCACTTCCCCTCTACGTGCGGCAGCTTCTCGCCAAAGTCACACACGTCATTCGCGTGCCATGGATCGAACTTGAATGGTGCGCCCTTTTTTTTCGCTCGCTCCAGATCATCAAGGAAGCGCTGGGCAGCCAGACGAATCCAGATACCAAAGCGCTTACGGTTCTTCTTGTCCAACGCCTTCTTGGCGTAGGCCTTTGCAATCGCAACGAAGTCCTTATCGTGCGTTTGCTCGCTTTCCGTTTTTGCTGAAGGCATTGCTCGTCGGCCCTTCTCCCGCAGGCTTCACTTTGCCTTGGGCTACCGGCGTCAGGCCGAAGTCGTTTATCAAGTTGCGCAACTGGCCGACCATGCTTGCGTTTGGCGCTTCGCCCGCTGCATACAGCTGGACGGTCTTTCCGTGCAGCGCACATAGATGACCAAGCGCTTGCAGTCCAGCTTCAGTCAAAAGTTTGTTGGCCACGAGAATCGGAGCCAGTCGATCCCACTCCTTTTTGGCATGCGCATTCGGCAACCAATCCGGAGCAGGCGGAACATTGGAGATGGTCGGCAAGTCGACCACGTTGTCAGGCTCGCGGTCCTTGCGTGTTGTGCCTGCGATGACCTTCAGGCTCGCGGGCTTCTTGCTTGGGCCGGGCATAGCGCGACCTCCTCAAAAATGAAATTTCTAACTTGACGGTGCGAAAAAAGTGGTTCCGTGCCGGTCCTAGCCGGGAAGCCCTTGAACTTTTTACCCACCCCTCCCGGTTAGTTCTGCTTAATTTTTAAGCAGTCATCCAAGAGTGAGAGTTGATCGCATCGCGATTGGGCCTACTCGATGGAACCTGATGATTCGCGATCACCTTCAGCCCCTTCTCAGTCACACGCCCGAGGTGTCGCCCCGATGGTTTCCATCCAGTGATAGCCGCCAGCACGAGCAGCAGCTTCATGTAGGGCATCAGCCACCACGAGAGCTCTACACGCAGTTCCACTGCGGCCTGCCGCACCTGCTGACGACGTGCGATGTCATCGAGCGTCCGGGCCTTGAGCGCACCGATCTGGGTCTTGCTCATGCGCGTGTGCTGCGCAGGGCCTGTTACAAGCCGATGGGCAATGTAGCGCCCTGTGCGTCGCTTGATTGCTCGCACTGAGGTCATCGGCCCTTCTCCCCAGGTGGTTGCGGAAAGCTGACAGGAATGTGTGTTGCCTCGGCCTGACCAATCGGGTGATGCATCACATACTGCGGCCCATACTTGTCGACGAGGTAGTCGAGCAATGCGCGCTCAACCGCCTCGGGCTGTCCTGTGCCGGAGATCCGCACATTGCCGCTGGTCTCCACCTCAATGGGGAATGCGCCTATCTCCAACGTCACAGTGTGGAACTCATCGACTCGCATCCGCAGGTCAGCCGCCGTCACCGCTGGCACACGCATTCCATCCACTTCTACCTGACCATGAATGCCATCGCCTGAAATCTTGATGTGTGCCATGCTCACTCCTCAATCGGAAACCCATCCAGCCCCACGCGAACAGCAGGCCGGTAGCCTCGCTGCTTCAGGGTCAGACGCTTGTGACAGTCGCGATTCACTGCTCGCAAGTTGGACGGATCGTCCGGATTGCCCTTGGCCTTTCCTGAACGGAACCATGCCTTGGGCTTGATGTGGTCGACCTCATGGGCTGGGAGCAGTCGCCCCTCGCAGTCCGGGCAGTGGCACATGTACCCGTCACGCTGCAGGATCTGATCGCGCAGTCTGTCCCACTCAGACCCATAACCTCGAGACTGGCGAGTTGTCTTGCTCCAGACCATGGGCTTCCTTAAACAAGACCCCAATCGAGTCATGGAATTTTTTTATTACTTGCGAAACAAAATGATGCATTTAACATCTTGATAAGCGTCAAGAGTTCAACCCCAAAACGCACATAAGGTCGGAGATTCCATATGCAACTCAGTGCAAGTGAGCTTTCCTACTTTCAAGATATTCGAGCACTTGATTGCGACCCAAATGGTCACCTTGTTTTCATTGGGCTTTCATATGAAGAGAGCCTGCGCCTCAAGCGATACCACGACTCGTATCTAGAGCGTGAAAACTGGAGTGACCCAGATGACTACGTTCAATTGATGATCAAGCACGAGCACTCTCGTCTCCTCGATGGTGGTGCGACTCACTAACGAGAGGCGGCTCCCACCTGCTCATGCTTGAGGAGATGCCATCATGAAAATTGACGAACGTTTCCGCATCCTTCATTCGACTCTAACTCAGGTGTACAAGAAGTTTGACATTGCCTTGAATGGATCGGGAACACCAGACTACATCTATTCATGTCAAGTGGATGCCTTTTTCAGCGCGAACTATCTACACCCAGACTTGGCCTCGCTATGCATAAGCGAGATTGAACGAATTGAAAAGCAGATGGCCGAAATCACGCCGTCACCTCAAGCAGCCCGTCCCTCCCCTCACGAGATGAGATATCGATGGCCAACATCGATCTGATATTCATCTCGTCTTCATCCGTGTCGGCACCCATAAAGTCGTACAGGAAGCCACCCAGGCCACAGGCGCGCATTCAACTTTCATGAATCTGCTTGATGACATCATGGCCATACCCCACTTCAAAATTGCTCACAGTGTCCAGGCCGCTAGATACGGCCGCGGTAGCGAAGAGCGCGCCCTGGAGAAAGCAACAAGGCCAAGGTTTTAGCTTGCCTCCGAGCTAGAACAGCAGTCCAGTGGAAACGATTTAGCGGGGCAAGGGGATAGACCTAGCCGCTTCTCGATCAGCAAAATTTCTTCATCAATAGCTTTGAGCCTCTCCCTCTGCTGCGACCCTTCCGTAGGGTTGGACAACAACAGTTGGGCACCTTCAGCCTTAAGTCGCGAGAGCATGTCGATTGATGCTCGATCTTCACTTGGGGCTCGATACATAAGCCACCTTTCTAACAACCCCGTCACAAGCGAGGTTGAATAAAGACAGCATACGCAGCATCAATATGATGATATCGATACCCACTACTCCAAAGTGGCAAATAGAAATAGTCATCAAGCAGACATCAATGCTCGCCAGAAGAAAATTCGCTCACACACCAAAGCGCGGGGACTCAGCTCGAGCTTTTCTTGGAGTAAGTCTGAAGAATCACAGGAGCCCGAACGTCTAAACTATCAAAATGTAAATAGGATGCTTATGAGACGGTACGGCGACACTTCACCTCCCATGCACGATCGGAAGACCGTTCCGGAACAAGTGCTTGCCATAGTGCGCTTGCAACGAGTCTCTATGGCCGCCGCTTGGCGCACGTATTTGCGTGAGAGCCCCAGCGCAGTTGCTCGCAATATGGGTATTCCACTTACGACATACAAAAAGCTCGAAAAGCAACAAACCCTAACCTTACAAGAGGCGAAAAGAGTAGCTTTTGGTATTGGGATCACACTCGAGCAACTTCAATTCGCACCCGAGGCCGACAAACGCCCTGCCGGGCCATAACCACTTCTTCCGCGACGGTCCAAAAAAGTACTCGCTCTCAGTAGACGTATCGTATGGGCTTGGTGGCTTTGCTGCGCTAGAACGCAGCTTCTAGCGCAGGTAGGGCCAACCGAGCCTTTGTTAACGCCATTCCTAAATTCGCTGTTTTTCTGCACACGAACACAGCAACGTACTCTGGATTTTTCTTTCCTCGCAAAAAAACATGAATCAAGTTGTCGCTATTGACAATGATTTCATGGAAATAATGATAGCCATCGTCTTCGAGACCACGCGCCTTTTTGAACATACGTTCGATCGTACTCACACTAGGCCCGTTGAACATGTCGGCTGTTGCGGCCGCGAGCAGGTCGATGACCTGACGCGGATGCGAGTCGACCGTCTTCAGGGAAAGCAACATGCCTGAGGCAACATCGACATATCCTGCGGCCACACATTCAGGGACAGCTACCGCAGCCTCGTTCAAAGCATCATCAAAACTCACGCCAACTCCAATGTGACCCAAGCATGCACAAAGTGCGCATGAAAGGGGCAAAAGCAGCATATTCTATTTGACAATTCGTTGACAATTCTCATGTACAACCGCAGGAAGGGGAGTCCGGAAATACAGAGGCCCCACCGGGGCGGCTGCGTAACTACTCCGGCGAATGGCGGATCAGATTGTCAAATAAATCCCCTAGGACTTCTGGATCCAACTCGCACATGGAGCTTGTATGAGCCAACTTCGACCTCATCTCCGGCAAAGAGTGTCTTGCGAATGACTCGGCCACCGTTCACGCGCACCCCGTTTTTGCTGTCACGATCCTCGATCATCAGCACATTCATTCGGGCTCGAAGCAATCCGTGATGACCGCTGACAGAGGGGTCGTCAAGAACGATGTGATTGTCATTGGCGCGCCCAAACGATGTAATTCCTTCATCAATCTGGACCTCGCACACTCCGTCACCATCTGCTCGCTCAATCACCACTTCAAACGACTGCATCACCAACCTTCTGTTGAAAATCCAAGGCGGCAAATTATTCAACGATGCGACGGTAGATAAATTCAACAATTGTCAGTGCCGCCCTATCTAGGATCCAAATAGAAAAGCCCCGACCACCTCTGATCAGGGCTTCAACTCCACCGCGACGGTCCACAAACACGAAACCCTCCGCACAGGGAGGGCTCAAACACTGAGTTTTACCGACGAATCGGCCTCCGTGTGCGGAAGGTCGACCCTGTTGGTGCGTCGCGCGGCGCTCAGTCGTTAGCGTAATTCTACATCAAGTCTTTTTCGACCGTCAACACACGCGCCAACTGTGCGGCGGAGTCCACCAGCGCGGCAGCCTGATCGGAATGACTGCGTGAACTGACGCGCCTTCCATTCTTCTCAAGCGTGCATACCGTTTGCCCATTTCTGGTCATGTAGCTGATGCCCCACCCCATCGCCTTCAAGCGCCACTCGACAGGCATGGAGTTCAGCTTCCCATGAGCTGGCCGGAGTTGCGAGCGAAGCCACAATTTCCGCTCTTCCTCTCGGCCTGGACGCTGATCGGCGTAGCTCCCAAACTCGATTTCCCATCCGCATTGCCGACACCGCGTCATCCAGCCAAATGAATGGGAGCGGCGCACGAACGTATCGTGATGCCCGCAGTCTCCAAGAATTCTTTCATTGACCACCAACTCGTCATCGGATGGCAGCGGATAGCATTCCAATGGCATGTCCAACTTGTTCATCACATCCCCCGGTTGATCAGCATCTGGCGGCCCGACACCAGAAGGTCGAACAAGCCATGAGCCGAGACGCCCAATGCCTCGCAAATCCGTCGCGGGCTGCATGGACGCACATAGAGCCAGTTCAAGGCATGTCGGTGTTTCTCAGGCAATCCCTGCACGGCACTCGCAACCTTCGAGGCGTCCGCAATATCCACGGAGACAGCGCCGCCTCTGGAGGTCACATCACGACGCTGAGGCGGTGTGGGCGGGGTCAGCCGAAACATAGGGCAAGAGGACGGAGCACCCCATCCACCGAGGCACCAGCGCCCCCAGTTGGCCAAGCGCTTGTCGACTGGTCGCTGCTCTGGCGACACTGCATTGAAATCAATTGGTTGTCTGTTCAATCGCTGCTCCTTCTGTTCAATCCACTCGCTCAATCACACCCACACGGCCAGCCGCAGCAAGCCTGTCCATGTTTGCCCGCATCCCATCAGCAGCAGCGCGACACGCGTCATCTGATCCAATGAACAGCGGCACGTAATCCATGCTTCGATTCGCAATGAATGCACGGAGATTCGAGCGGAGCATTTCGGCCAGCGGCTCAACATGAAGCGCGCGCTGCGACTGACTCCAAAGCAAGGCGTGGGATTCAAGTTGCATTTCAGGGATCTCACGGCAGTTGGTCATAGGGCAGATGTCCAACCTCGCCGTTGTGCTTCTCGTCATGGCGCTTGGTCATCGTGTGACGGATCGCCTCGGCGGCCTGCTCCACAACGAACTCATCACCAATCACCAGAGGCACATACTCAGTTGCCAAATCCATGCGAAAGGCACCAAGGTGATCGCTCAGCATTTCTGCCAGCGTCTCGATGTGCAGCATCCCTTGCTGTTGGCTCCACATAAGCACCCAGACCTTTGATGGATCGAACGTTGGATGCTCAGCGAGCAAAGGCTGTTTCAAGCTTTTCATGGAATGACTCCTCACGGGAATAGTCAACAAAGGAAAGTGGATAGCGGCGCGACTGCGTCCGGTACTGCATCGAGTCTTTGTCAAACCAGAGCAACTGCGTGTAGTCTTGAAAATCGCCATGGCGGTACTTGGAGAGAATCAGCTTTCCGTCCGCCTCCTCTTGCTTTGCGCGCCACCTGGCCATCGCATCGACATCACCCTCTGCAGGCATCGCTTCGTCCTTCTTGTTGCGCCAGACGGCAAACACGTTGTCGGCGGCGTTGACGATGTCCAGACTCCCCGCGATATCCATCTTGCTCGGCGCTCGCGACTCATCGCGGTCCTTGCGCGGATGGGCAACCATGTGGACATGCACGCCGTAACCTCGGGCAAATGCGCAAATCTTCTGGACAGCCTGCTTCTGCGCAGACAACGCTCCTTGCCCGTCCACAGGCACGTCAAGCATCATCAAACTGTCGATGACGAAATGCGTGATCCCGTACCGCCGCGCTGCGTAGGCGAACACTTCAAGCAATCGCCCCAACTTCGCATTGCCCACGATGTCAAAGACCCATAGGCGTTCACGCAGCCATTCGCCAATGGCGCGGCTGTATTGAGGCGCCGGACGGTCGAGCCCTGACGCTTGTTTGTGAATCCGCTTCAAGTGGCGCGCAGCAGTGAGCTCACCCGAGAACACCACAACACGCTGATCCTGTTTCATCAGCCCGAGTAGGACTTGATCAAGCAGCAGACTCTTGCCGTGACCGTTCCAACCTGTCCATGCGGTGTATTCGCCCGGATGAAACTCGAACCAGTCCAATGGCTTGTCGAGATAGAGGCAAGGATGGCGCGGCTTGTCAGCACTCGGCCAAAACTCCGCAATGACAGCTTCGGTATGGTCGTCAGCACTGACGAGTTCCTCCGGGTCCATCGCCTTGGCTTCATCCACCGCCACGCGGAAATCGTAGGCCTCAGCGCCGTACTGAAGGTACTCGTTCGGGTCCTTCTTCGGCAGCATTACCCGGCGGCAACGCTCCAGCCCCAGACGACGCATGACCTCAGGCGCACCCTTGTCGCCAGCCTCATCGTGGTCAAAGCAGATCGTGATGTCGCTGAATCGCTCCAACCTATCCCAATCCGTTTCGATCCACTGGTGATTGCCTGCTCCTTGGTTGATCGACAACGCAGGAATGCCCATCTGATGCAGCGTCATTGCATCGATCTCGCCTTCACAGATCGTCACAGCGCGCGCCTTCGGATCGATCAGGTGCCAGCCGAAGAGGCAAGGTGCGGCATCCTTTTCCTGCCGCATATCGCCCTTCTTGTCAGGATTCCGATACTTCACATTCAGCAGCTTCTGCCCTGTCTCATCCAGGTACGGAAACACTGCATACGTATTGCCGTTCAGGACCTGCTCACCGACTTTGAATGCCTTGAGCGTTTCTTCGGTAAGACAACGTCCATCCGGCGCAGCGCTTGTGAGCCACTGGTGCACCCGCCCCTTGGGCGTTGAGCAGCGCGGCCTCTCGGGCAAGCGATATTTCTTCTCCGGAGGCTTTGGCGTGATCTCGCGTATCCCGAGATAGTCTTTCGCCTCACGCATCGCTTCCGTCAGCGTCAAGCAGCGGCAGGCCATCCAAAGATCGATGAGGTCACCACCAGCACCCGTTGCGAAGTCACTCCACACGCCCGCTTTGGCACCACCGACACATACCGACAGACTGCCACCCTCTTCACCGCCAACGCTGCCTGCCGTCCATTCACGGCCCTTGCGCTTACCGTTCGGCAACAGGTGCTGGGCAACGTCTTCTGCACGCTGGGCCAGTCGATCCTTGACCTCGGAGACATTCATGCGGCAGCCCCTTCAGGCTGAGCCACGCGCTTGCGATCCCGGAATTCCGTGTAGTTCATCCAGTTGCACTGCGAACCCTCGGCGTCCCACTTCGACTCAAAGCCCGCGAGCTTCCACCATTCGGGCGGCAATGCTGCTGCCTTCACCATCAACGGGTCGCTTGGCGAGAGCGCTGCCGAACCTGCCACGCCGATGGCGGGTTCGTCCTTCCAGCAACCTTTGCTGAGCCAAGTCGCCGGATACGGGATGAACTGACCGCCATCCTTGCGCCATTGCTCGGATCGCGCTTGTATACCGATTGCAGCGACCATCTCGGACACAAGCTCTGGCGTTGGGTTTCGCTTCGCAAATGCCTTGCGAGCATCGTCCTTGGCGACCTTCCGTGGATACGCCGTCCAGAATTCCGCAAACCCATCAGGATCGACTTCGGACTTGCCGCGTCGCCCCCCCTTTGGGGGTTGGGGGGTTTCTTCTTTATTCTTCTCTTTCTCTTTCTCTTTCTCTAGCTCCACAGACCGGCGGATTTCGTCCTCATCTTGTCCGCCATTTGTCCCACAATTGTCCGTATCGGGTGCGGACATCTTGCGCGTGTAGCCCTTGCGTTGAGCGTCTGTTGCACGACGCTTTGCGGACGCGCCGTTATGTTCTGTGAAGTTCAGTAGACAAACTCCGTCAGAAGTTTCCGCAAGCCATCCAATTCCGCACAGTGCTTTACCCAGCCCTTGTACGCCGGTTTTGCGGTCGATCTGACGCAACGTGAGGCCCGGCATGAATCCATCTTCAGTGTGTTGGTCTGCCGTCGCCCACAGCCAGTAGAGAGCGCCGACCACGGCGGCCTCACTGGTGTCGGTCACGTCCACCAAAGCGGCAACACGCGGGTCGTCCCACAGATTGCCGCGCATCTTGATCCAGTCGCCTGCCATGAGGTTCAGCCCTCCTGAATTTCACCGCGAGCAACTGCCGCGTCGTAGTCACGCTCGGCATGCTCACACTTCAAGTTGAATGCGCGCTCGTCCTCTTCGGCATCTGGCAACGCCTGCTCCAATGCGTAAATCAACTTGCGCACATTGGCGCAGGGAACAATAAGGAACTGAAGCTGCTTGTCGGCAAAGTCTTGGCTCATCACGACGACACTGCCCTCATCGCCGCCAACATAGACGGCGAGCTTGTCGTACTCGTGATCTACGACCATGAGACCTTCGGCGCGCATCTCGTCCCAAGACGGTCCAGCGATCTCTGTGGTCTCGCTGTCAATGGGTTGATTGTTTTCAGTCATGCTCACCTTTCATGCACCACTTGTGAAATAGGCGCCAACGGCCGGCAGGTGGTGTTTCTGCGTTGCGGGAGCTACCCTGGCCGTCGGCAAAACTGTTCAGCCCGCAGGCTGGGTCTCGTCGTATTCCTCGCGCCACTTCGCCTGCTCCAACTGCTCACGCAACGATGCGGCAATGCGCTCTGCTTCTTCCAGCTCTTGCTGGAGTTGTGCGGCGGTTTTCTCGGGCGCTGTCACGCAGGCACCTCATTGCGCATGGAGCGCACGGGCAACGTGACCATGTCGCGCTCGGTGCGCGGCTTCCCTGCCGCATTCACCGCCTGAGCGGCGCGGCGCAGCTTGCGAAGGGCCTCTTCGGCTTCACTGATCTCGCGCTCGATCACTGCAAGCTCGTTGTCGCTGACCACGCCGTCAGACATGGCCTCGATGACCACCGAAGTCACATCACCGGTTTCACGCACGAGCGAGGTGATGCGTCGGACTGGATCTGCGCATGCGATCAACGCCTCGTCGTGAAGAACGAAGCGCCCACCACACTCTTCTGCAATGTGAGAGGCGTAGTCGTAGCAATGAGGGGTCTGCGCCTGGCAGCAGGCAACAGCCGCCGCGAGAGCATCAACAGCCCCGAGCTTGTGATGCGCACTGCCCTGAAGCTCCTTGCGAAACACCTCGTCGGATTTGTCGACACACAGTCGGGTAAGCAACGTCTTGCGCCCACCCAAGTAGTTGGTAATGCCGCGCGTCAGCGCATCGAGCAAAGCACTCATGTCCGGTTCTCCATTTTTTGGACGTGGACGGGAAAGACTCGGAAATTGATGATTGAGGCCATGAACACACAACGCCCTACCCCAATCGCTGCGACCGCTGGCCGCCTCTTCCACACCAGCACACGCACAGCAATCAGCGCTAACACGGACGCCGCTGGTGCGACACGTCGATTCATGACGACGAGCAGCTTGGAAATGGCATGGGTGAATGGAGAGCTGCAGATGCGCTGCAAGTCGAGCCGCGCGGAGCTCAGTGGGGTGAGGGGAAGGAGATGAGGCATCGGTTAGACCTGCTCACATGCGGTCACATCGACGTCGCGATCTGCGAAGTCACTTCCTAGCTTTTGGCGCGCCACCTCAGCTAGAACTCGAGCCTCGATTCGCTTCGAGAGCGGGTCGGGCCACTTTTTCACGGCCTGATATGTGACATCAAGCGTTGCTGCGGCTGCGTGCACTGACCCGCCGAGCAGATTGATTGCATGAGCTTTTTTCATGCCTTATTTTAACTATAGTTCAAATAATCTTGCAACCATAGTTACTCTATTTTCATTCAACATACCAACCATGGTTGAATACAAAGATCGCCTAGCGCAGGCAATGAGCGCCGCAAACGTGGACACAACCCAGTTGGCCAAGCTTGTTGGTGTTTCCTATCAGGCCGCCAAAAAAGTGGTGGATGGGATGAGCCGCGCTTTCAGTGCTGAGAACAACTCGTTCGCGGCGCAGGCACTTGGCGTGTCCTCCGATTGGCTAGCAACGGGCAAGGGAGACATGAAAAAATTTGAACGAGCGGGAGTGGGCCAACTCAGTCCCGCGCCACAGGCTGGAAAGCCGACAGTGGTGGTGCCCCTATTGGCGAATGCTGCGTCAATGGGGCCTGGCAATGACGTTTTGGAGCACGATGTAATGACGGGAGACTTGCATCTGAATGAAGAATGGATAGCTCAGCGCGTTCGGCCTTCCACCCTTTCCGCCCTTCGATTCATTCATGGCTATGGCGATTCAATGAAGGGCACATTCAACGATGGCGACATCATGTTGGTAGACACTGGAGTCAAGATCGTGGATATCGATGGAGTCTATGTGCTCAGCGCCCATGACCGACTATTCATAAAGCGTGTGCGTCAGCGCTGGGATGGAAAGTTCGAAATCAGTAGTGATAACCCCGGAATCAAGACTTCGGACATTCTTGATGGGCGCGAGGAGCTGGATGTTCGCGGTCGCGTTCTGTGGGCGTGGAACGGACAGAAGCTCTAAACAACCACAGGAGGAGAAGATGCAGAGACTGGCCCTCGCTGTAGCGCTCATTGCTGTTGCTGGGTGCCGCCCTCAAGACCCAAACCTGATTCCGGAGTACGGCAAGGAGTCTGGACTGCCCGCGAATTGCCGCGCCTTCATCCAGCATGCGGTTGACTCCTACCGAGCCAAGCAATACACCGCCGATTCCACCTTTGCCAGTATCGAGCGGAACTGTGGGGCCAACGGAATCTTGTGGCGCGACATGGCTAACCGCTAACCCCATCCGAAGTGCTGTTGGGTGGGTATAACAAATCTCGTTCGCAGTAGCCAATTTTATTAATAACTCTTGAGGGATAAAATCAATACATGTCGACACTTGGAATAAGGTCAACGCCTCGCTCAGTTTTTTTTGCGATTTTCGACCCAGACAATAACACCATTGCAAATGTTGAAGAGATCAAAATACCTATTGCGCTCTCAACGCCTCTCGCACTGAAATTCATTAGATCTACCATCCTCGATGTTCTTAGAGAATATGATGTCCGAAAAGCTTGTATCCGCGCCACCGAAACAATCGCCTCCGCAAATATAGACAGAGTGCAAATCGAAGGCGTAATTCAAGAAGCTTTTGCTAGCAGCGACCTAGAGGATTATTCGATTGGAAATATCGCATCGATCTCGAAAATGCTTGGCATTGAACGATCCAGATTTAAGCCAATGGTAAATGATGGCATAAATTATTTAAAGATTAATAACTGGGAAAATCACAAAAAAGAGGAGCGCGAAGCGATACTCTCAGCTATTGGAGCGAAAAATGCTTAAGCCATTTCGGACGGCCAAAATTGATTTTCAGCAAATCAGAGAAATTGGGCAAAACGGGCAGAACTCAAAAACCCACCTTGTAATCGATCCTCAACTTAACGCTGAGATAGTTGTCAAAACAATTGACAAGAGCAAGATTTCATCCGTCAAGGAATACTTTTCCGAGGCGCAAGCCTTGTATTCAAGCTCTCATCCACATGTCGCACAAATACACTATGCCTGTTATGACGATGATAATGTGTACATTGCCATGCCATTCTACAAGAATGGATCAATAAAAGAACTAATTAGTGGTCGTTATATAACAGTTAGGCAATGCATTACGCTTGCGACACAGATACTTTCAGCAATCCACAACATTCACTCAAAGGGGCTAATACATTTTGACATCAAGCCCGACAATATACTCTTATCATCTCGTCGCGAAGCTCTACTGACCGATTTTGGACTTGCAAAGCAAATTAATCAAAATGGCAATGCAACGCCAAACCTAGTATATGGCTGGATGTTCCCTCCGGAGGCATTAAAGCCATCGCCACAACTGGATCATAGATTCGACATATATCAATTTGGAATCACACTATACCGAATGTGCAATGGAAATGATCATTTTTATGCGCAACTAAACGGATACTCAACGGGAAACGGCTTCAACACTCAAAAATATCAACTTGACATTGAGAATGGAAGCTTCCCAGACAGAAATTCATTTCTACCTCATATTCCAAATAAATTAAGAAATGTGGTCAAAAAATGTCTAAAAACAGATCCCAATGAACGTTATCAGTCCGCACTGGAAGTAATTAATGCTATTAGTGGAATAGATGGATCTCAGCTAGACTGGCATATGGAGGCAAATGGTAACCTTCGTACGTGGAAAAAAACTCAAGATGGAGTAACATGTATCTTCACCGCAGATGCCGCCAACACGACTACTGGAACAAAAACCTCACCAGGTGGTGCACCTCGCAAAAAAGCAGATTGGTGCAAAGTCAATGCCTCTGAAAAGGACATCTACGACATGTTAGCCATCCAGCCATGAAGCCCATAAAGAATCGTCCGTCGCAATACCTGAGGCGGGCAACGCCTTACGACATCAGGGGCGTGCAACCCAAGATGGGGCAACGCACCCAAGGAAAGCTTGAGTCCGTCCAGCTTTCTGATGCGGTTGTAGACGATCGGTTCTACTTCGAATTTCCGCTTAAAAGAGATGTGAAGGATCGCAAGTCCTAACCCCCAAGCCACCTCCGGGTGGCTTTTCTATTTGCAGTGCTGTAGGATCATCTCTGCAAGACGCTGATACCCCTCTCGCCACCCTCCGGGGTGGCTTTTTTTTGGGCGCGGCGTACCATCTACGGACAGGAGGTTTCCGTGGAAGATACCGAGCACCCAGTCATTCGACTATTCCGCCTTCACGGGGAAATGATGGATTCGCAAGCTGCTCCGCACGACTCAGACGAAGCAATTGTGCAACTGGCCACCTGGATGGATAGCGTCCAGCACTGGCTGACAGAAGATGACGTATCCGCGCTGACTGCCGTCGGCGGCATCATGTACCGCGAGCAACTTCGCCGCCGGATGCTAAAGCGCGTGAAGTAGACCCCGCCAAGAATCAACACCCCTACCCGCCGCGTGCGGGTTACCTCCGGGCCTGAAACTGCGCCCTCGCCCCTTCGTACTCCTTGCTGAGCCAATCCATCTCTTGCGACAAGCTGTGTCGCATGGTTTAAAAATCACACAACAGCATTGAACTTTAGTTGACTTTGGTTTTTAACCATGGTTCAATTACTCCATCGCCAACCGCATGGAGTGACACATGTCTTTCAAAACCCCAGCTCACCATCTCGCGCGCCAACGCCTGTATCGAGCCATCGTCAGCCTTCCGACCAAGCTCTGCCCGAAGGATGAGCCCCTGCATGAGCGCATCGTCTTCTTCGACGGACCTCGCAGCAACGCAGGCGAATTTCTGGAAACCCTGCTGGCTCAGGTCTGGCACGTAAACACCGACTCCTGGCGCATCGACGGCCAGATCTACAACATCCAGAGCGCCGACGACCTCATCGCTGAGAACGTCAGCGATGACACAGACAAGCGCCTGTTTGAAGTCTCGTGGGGTGGCCCTGATGGCACCACGTTCGCGAATCCTGATCGAGTCGACATCTTCACAGCCCCGATCTTGAAGGCCCGCCTGCAGGCCGTGCTTGATGACTTGAATGCCGAGGTGACTGCATGACCAGCATCACTGAAGCTCAGGCCAAGGCTAATTACGCAGACCGCATCCAGCTTGAAAAGGCTGGCGCCATGGCGATCACGCTGTGCCAATGGGAAGTTGCCCAGCAGCACTTTGAAAGCGCCCTCGCGCTGCTGCCCGACGAACACCACATCGACACGCATCGCCTCACGCGCCAGATCGGCATCTGCCGTGCGATGGCAACCACCTCACCTGCGATGCGACCGGTCCGAGACAACCCGCTTTATCGAGCCGAAGAACATGAGCGCATTGCCGAGAGCGAACGTGAATGGAACCGGGAGTGGAACGGCCATGAATAACGCCCTGCTCTCGCTCATCAACCTGTACGCAATGCGCCGCATGTCGGCCGGTCGCGTGGAGTCTGCGAAGTGGGCGCTACGTCTGCTTTGGAACAACAGCAAGGTCCGCCGCCGCCGTTCGCATGTTGAGCGCCGCGCTGAAATTGAACGCGCTGCACGTCAGCGCCTTTGAAAGATCACATGAACAACATCCTCACCAACACATCCCTGAAAAGCGAAGTCATTTTGATGATGGCGTATGCCGCATATCGCCCAGGCGGCTCTGATGCAGATGCACAGGCAAAGCTTCGTCGTGGCTTCGAGTCCATCGTTGACGAGTTGCGCCGCATCGAGGCCATTCCCAAAGCAGATATCGATGAGTTCGTCGCTGCTTCGAAAGCTGGTGCGGAAGTCGAACAACTCATGATTCATGCAGTCTTGTTCGCGAACATGCTGCCAGACATCGACTACTTTGCGGCTCTGGTGGATGCAGGCTTTGGTGACGACGAAGAAATCACCCGAGGTTCGCCAATCGTAGGCAACAAGAAGTTCATGGATGCCAGCCGTGCATTGCTGGAATTAAGGGACAAGCACGGAGACGAAGGAATTGCATCGACAGAAGGAGATGAGCTGTTCATGCAGATGCTGGAGAACGCGCCTCCTGAGTTCATGGAGATCCTGCACGAGGAGGCAACGGAGCTTGGACTGCTGCCAGAAGCCAAGTACGTGAACGATGCGGGTGAGCCGGTCTATTCGGCCCAACAAATCGCCGAGAAATTTGATGTGCCGATTGCGAAGGTCGAGCGTGACATCAAGCGGCTCTTTCCTGACCGTATGCCGGTAGGCAACGTTCATCCCCTGCAGTGAGGCAGCCATGTTGATTTCTGCCACGGATCATCCGAACGTATCGCGTACAACATGGGTTCTCCCCCGCATGGGTGAAAACCTACGACCTGTCGGTTTTGGACTTTCGCTCAATTCTGCGCAGAAGCTCCCCCAACAGGGTGAACTCCGCAAAGCGGGTAGCGGATCGCGCGCCCCTTTGAACTACAAAAGTTTTGTAGTGGGGTTAGGACAAATTCGCCTTACTGAGCGCCACAAGCTCTTTCATCGCAAGACTTCGGTTCGTTGCGAGTTCTTTCAGATCGAACTCCGCCATTGCAAGCTCATTTGTTGCTGCATCAATTACGTCTTGCGGCTCCCTATCTCTCCGAAGCCGGTCCACCCGATCCCGAAGCGTCTCAACTCGCGTCCGTTCAATACGCCATTGATTCTGCAAGGAGTCATAGCGCTGCATCAAAAGAGCTTCCGCAAAGCGTTGCTCCGCCGCTTGAAACTCAGGCTCAACAATCGCATAAGCGCGCTCAAGCCTGAACACGATTTCTGCGTTCAAGGTTCTTCCGCCTTCGGCTGCCGACTTTTCAATGCGGTTCTTCAATTCTTCGGGCAGCCGAATTTTCATTTGATGGTCATCACGGCTCATACCCCCAATGATAGACCACGGTGGTGCAAAGACCACAACCGAAGCTCAGTCTTTGAAATATGGACCACGGTGGTTTATATTTCATTCATGAACCACGGTGGTTCAGAAAGGCGCTAAGTGAAAGCGAACAAAACGGATGCTGGTCAGCTCAAGCTGCGGCTCCAGTTGCCGCTGAAAGCTTGGCTCCAGCAGCAAGCCGCAGCAGCACGAAGAAGCCTCTCAGCAGAGATCGAACTGCGGTTGGAAGAGTCCAGAAAACGTCAAGAGAAAGGAATCAGCAAATGAGCCTCGCCACCCTCGCCGAGATCGGCATCAAGGCCCTGCGATTGCAGGAGGCCATCGATAAGAAGCGTGCAGCACGTCACGCACTCGATGCGGCCTATTCCACCTACAAGAAGCGCCGCCACGGCGGCAGCGGTGTTCGCTACGACAGGGTTTCCGATGAGTATTCACTGATGCTCATGGCCACTGATCGCGAGCATTCGATGCTGTGCACCGCCAAATACGAATTGGGGCTTGCTCAGCGCAGTCTGGAGCGCGCATGCAAGCGTGCTCAAAAGGAACTGAAAGCGGGCGCATCCGCCGAAGCAGCCGTGCGCCGCATCATGGAGAAAGCAGCATGAGCAACTCCGTCATCGTCCTCGAATATGACGGCATGCCAGTACGTTTCACGGAAGACGGCTGGTTCAATGCGACTCATGTCGCTGCAAAGTTCGACAAAGAACCATTTGACTGGCTACGCCAAGCCGAAACGGTGAAATACATCGTCGCTCTTTGCAAGGCTATGGGCAATTCCGGTTTTGTACCGGAGTTCAACAAAATCAATGAGTTAGCCGCTCAAGGCAAGGATGTGCGCCGTATGTTGGCTGACCTCGGGAAGCGCACCGGGCTGGTGAGGACCAAGGCAGGAGCACCCGAGAACGGCGGCGGTACTTGGATGCACCCGAAACTTGGTGTCCCCTACGCTCGCTGGCTCGACGTGTACTTCGCCGTGTGGTGCGATATGCAGATTGAGAACATCCTTCGCGGCGGTGCAACCTCTCCAGTGGCACTGCGAATGGAGTACATCACTGGCTATCACGAACTCCATGACGTGATCCAGGCGAAGTCCGTTGCCTCCTCGAAGCCTTGGGCCTCACACATGAACGTGAACAAGGTCATCAACAAGACTCTTGAGATTCAACCGGGCCAACGCGGATCTTTGCCAGTAGGGAAGCTTGCTCTTGCAACGGTGGCGCAGCAGATCGCTTGTGCTGCGTTTGCAGTCGCCCACGATCATCATGACGGGTACGAAAACACGAAGGTGGCACTAGCAAATCTTGGCAAGTTGCTGCCGAGTGAGAACCCCATCGTGATCGAGCAGACCACTCATCCGCCTCTCCGAAAAAAGCAAAAGGCCAGCAGCGTCAACTGCCAGCCTTCGCCCGAAATCTGCATGGCGCCAACCGCGCAGAACTCTTAGCCCGACCCCTTACCCAAGGAACGAACCATGACCGAGATTATCGCGCGCCCCGCTGCGGGCGCAAGGCCTACCCATGCCCAACGGAAGGCTACCAAGGCTGCAGTCACGCAACAGGCACCAGCTCAAAGCGAGCGCGACACGTTGGCGCTGCAAGTGGCGGAGATCCTGCAGACCATGTTCATGGCAGCAGCCTACAACGACAATGACGGTCCGCGCGAGCTGCACAACTCGCATCTCAACGCAGTCGATCATCTGCTGGACCTGCTGCTCGCACCAGAGTGCCACGACCGCGCCTCTGAAGACCCAGCATTTGGTGAAACACGCGAACACCTTGCACTGATCGCGTCTGAATTGGAATTCGCTGCCGTCCTCATGGAAGAGCGTGAGCTGTCAGGCGTGCCTCTTCCTGCGCAGACCGCTTACGGGGCCATTGTCCGCCACGCTGCCGAGTACGCTGATCGCCTCTTCATGGCGTATTGCGCAGACTCGCTCGATGACCTGCGCCACCTGACGAGCTTCGCAGGCATGCGCCCGTTCCGCGACCGTCCACAGCCGCCGATTCGCCGGGTTGAGCAGGAAGATGAAGTGGCCAACGAACTGAATCGTGAGCAGTTGGCCAGCGTGCTCGAGCATGTGGCCACATCTGCAAACTTGCTGAATGACCTGCTCACACGCGTCCCGCAGATCGAAGGCGTGCCTAGCGAGGTTCAGAGCCTCGTGAGCATGGCGCAGTTCATGATTCGTCAGATTGGCGCAGCAGCGGATCAAGCGACTGGAAGCTGGATCGTCGGCGGCCTCAACGAGTGGAACTGCGGCAGTGATTTCGCGCAATTGGGCAAGGCAGGTGCAGCATGAACGCAGTCATCGAAAAGCCAAAGGCCAAGAGCCTGCCCAAGAAGGCTGCACCAGCCCCGGCAAAGAACGATCTCAGCGCATCGCTGAGCGTCCTGCAGGGCTTGCTTGACAACGCATGGCAATCATCATGCGATCCCGAGCAAGGCTCCTGCGATGGCACCCGCCTGCTGGCCACGGCCACATCTATGGTCGAAGACCTTCAGGCCGACCACAGCAGCCCGATCAAAGTCGAGTGCTGCCTCTACGATGTGGCCGCGCAAGTGAAGGCTGCGCTGCTTGTGCCAGGCGATACGCCATCAGCAGAACGCGTGGCACTGGTCGGACAGATCGGCGTCGTGCTGGGTGGGTTGCTCGATGATCCGCTGGTGCTGAAGAACTGGGGCCCAGCCCCAACCAATGCGCCCATCATCGCAGTCGACGAGATCGATTTCCCCGAGGTGATCCCGCATGCTCGCGCTCGCGTAATTGAAGTGCTGAGCGTGCTGGAAATGGCTGCTGAACATCACGGCGACGACGCGGTCTGGGGTCTTCATCACCTCACAGATTGGCTCGACGCGCAATGCGAGATGCATGAGTCTGACCGCACGCCATGGACTGATGGGCAATTCAGTAAGTTGCTCGCAGATGTCGCCACGACCGTTGCCGTGCTTGATGAGATCAACAACCGGCTGGACTGCCAGTTACTGCACGCAGCGCGGACGATCCTCAACGTAGCCATGGAGTCGCTGAACGGTGCGGCGGCTAAGTGCAAGGCAGAGCAGGAGGATGCGCAATGACTGACCCCATCGAGATCCATCCCTGCGTGTTCAGGCAACTTGCGCTGTCTCAGTCGCTCTCCATAGATGAGGACGAGGTCACTACAGGCGCGTTGAGGAAGCAAACATGTGTCTTAGGGCGCGTAGCGTCTGACTCCTCTATCAGTTTCGCAACTATATCCAAGTACCGTTCCTGTTCAAGACGGCTTGCGGTTTGGAATTGGTTCCAAGTCTCGGCGACGAACGAGACCATGATTCCGCCCGCGCGCCTGCGATTGAATATACAGAGCACGTCACTTTGCCAATTTAGAAGCCATGAGTGCTCCAACGCCCAAGGCTCTAACCGCAAGATCAGAAGATTCCGGACGTCAATCATCAGAGTCAGTTCCATAGATATTTCCGAAGTATGACATATCGCCCCAACCCAGAAACACTTGCTGGCCGAGTGCTTGGCTTCTTCGCCCTGAATCCCGACGAGGAACTGACGATCAAGGATATCGCCCTGAAATTCGTTGAGCCAGGAGATAGCCGAAACGTGCACACGCAGCTCATGGCCGCATGTGACCACGACATGATCTGCTACGACTCGGACGAGGATGTCTATCGCAAGGGCCCGGTTGAAATTCCATCGGCGTTCAATCGTTCCAAGGACGATGAACAGGCTGCGATGCTAGTACAGGCAATTGATAAAGATGAACCCAAGAAACGTGGGCGAGCAAAGCACCATCCGGCCCCACCCCAAGGAGGGACGGGGGAAATGGACGGCGCAGGAGTCCTCAAGACTGCGCGAGCTGTACCCGCAGCACACCGCAAGGCAGATCGCCTCGATGATGAGCAAGCCGCTCACGGAAGTGCAGAGACAGGCGACGAAGCTGGGCCTACGCAAGCACAACAAGGGGTCGAGCAAACACATCGGATCAGAGCGAATGGATCGCGGCTACCTGATTCGCAAGGTGACGGACACCGGCCAGCCCAAGAAGGACTGGAAGCGTGTGGAACTGATCGAATGGGAAGCGCTGAACGGACCAATCCCAGCAGGGATGATGCTGATGGTCAAGAACCCGGCATTGCCGCGCACGATGGACAACCTTGGTCTGTTCACGTCCCAGCAGCATTGGGAGCGCGTGTTGGTGCAGAACCAGCACCCGGAGCTGAGGCAGCTTTGCCAGCTCAAGGGCCAGATCACGCAGGCCATCAACCGGCGCACCAGCCCCAAGCGGAAAGCCCCATAGCAACAATGCGCCAGATGCTCATGGACACGCTGGAGGATCTGCGCCGCAAGGACGATCCGATTCCCATCGACCGCGCCAAAGCTATTGCCGATGTGGCGACCGTGATCGTCAACTCTGCTCGCGTGGAGGTCGAGTATCTGCGTGTGACACAGCAACGTCATGGGCAGTTTTTTGAGGGTGCACCAGCACTGCCGGGAGGTCAAAAATGAACGAAAACAGTGCTGCCCGGGGTGGCCTGCTAGACGACCAGAATTCGAATGCAATCCGCATGAATGCTCAATCTGAGGTGGCCACTTGTGCGCTGCCCGAGGCAGTGAACAATCCGCTGCCGAAGCTCGCCAAGTCCGACACCGTGGCTCTCTGGCACGCCGTCGGCTGGATGGAGCTCTGCCTGCGCCACCCGCCGAAGGATGGCGAGAACGTCGAGGCTTACCAAACTGAAAAGGAATGCTTACGCATTGCCAAGCAGGCGCTGCGCAAGGTGAACAAGATCAAGAAGGAGCCAGCATGAGTGCACGATGGGTCACACTGAAGAAAATCGCTGAGATGACCGGCCTCCCGGTCACATTCTTTGATGAGCGGACCGGTCGCAGTGGCTGCTGGCCGGAAGGTGTTGTTTGGAAATGGTTTGAGGGTCGCAAGCTCGTGGACCATGTTGCCTTGGATGCATTCATCGACAAGGACAGAAGCCCTCCCACCACACGCGGGCGCAAGAAAGCGAGTGAAGCATGCCCGGCGTAGTCAAGAAGGATCAGCACATCCAAATCGATCTGCGCACTGTAGGCTTCGGGAAGGAGCGACTTGATCTCCGGCCAACGCCTGCGAACATCAAGTACGCAGAGGATCTTCGCAAAGAAATACTCGCCAAAATCGAGCTCGGTTCGTTCGCTCTGGCTGACTACTTTCCGGACAGCCCGCGCGTGAAAAACGATGCGCCCAGCATGACCTTCGGCGAACTGTTCGATGAATGGCTCGAAGTAAAGGGCCCAGAGCTTCAGCACAGCACTCGCGACCACTACGCGCAGACACTCGAAAGCTACCACTTTGACGCTCTGCGCCAGAAGCGAGTGAACAACTTCGCGTATCGTGATCTGAAGAAACTGCTGGGCGCACTTCCCAAAAATGCAAAGACGTTCAACAACGTCGCCAGCCCTTTTCGAATGGCCTTGGAATATGGATTTCGGGCCAAGATTCTGAAGGAGGCCTTGCACGACGAAATCGTCTCACGCAAGAACCCGAAGCCTCAGCCGGATCCATTCAAACTCGACGAGGCAGAACACCTGCTGTCGAAGTTCAAGTCCGATGTGGCGCGCGACTACTACGAATTTGCGATGTTCTCAGGTCTGCGCCCATCAGAGCAAATCACACTGCAGTGGTCGAGAGTCGACTTGCGCTCAGGGAAGGTGCTGGTCGACCAAGCACTGACGCGCGGCCAGGTCAAAGGAACGAAGACGGGGACGGCGCGCGAGGTTGAGCTCACCAGCCGCGCGATGGCTGTTCTGGAGCGCCAACGCACGCGCTCTCAGTTGCAGGGCCAGCACGTCTTTCTCAATGAAGAGGGACTCCCCCTGACATCCACTGATTCGCCGCTTGATTCGTGGTGGAAACCGGCGATGAAGCTTTCGGGCATCCGGCAGCGCGACGCACGGCAAACCCGCCACACGTTCGCAACCGTGTGCCTGATGGCGGGCATCACACCGGCATGGGCCGCGCGTCAGTTAGGACATTCCGTCGAAATGTTTTTCCGGGTCTATTCCCGCTGGATCGATGGTGCCGACAAGGGCGCTGAGCACCGCAAGCTTGATGCTTATCTGAGCGGTGCGACTGGTTCCGAAAACGGGACAAAAACCGGGACAGAACCATCGAAATAGACCAAATTTAACCAGTGTCCTACAGCAAATACTGTGCACGCATACAGTTAAATTAGGTCTATTTCTGGTGGTAATGGGTTCGATTCCTGTCGGGGAGGCCATCAGGTTGTTAAGAATCAACCACTTAGGCCAAGCGGCTTTGCTACGGGGACCAGCCGGGGACCAGAGCACCCATTCAACCCCTGTATTGACCATGCAAAAGCATGAGCCGATTCGCCAAAGTTTCGGCGTCGTGCCGCATGTTGATGGCCGGTGTCGTGCCGATGCTGACATGCTCAAACCAGATGTGAAATGCCTGTGTTTTCGGCATCAAGATCGTGGCATCGCGCTCATGATCGAGCCTGCATGGAAGCCTGATTGCTCCGCGTCACCATCCACTACGGTCACGCTGTACTCGCCAGGTGCGGCCGTCTCGATGATCAACGTTGGAATCATCGTTTCGGCTCTGGCGCGATACGACCCCACCCTAAAGCTATGGCTGATTTCCAACTACCATCTGCTGGACTTTGACAACCGTCACCTTGTCAACCGCACACACACCCACAGTTGTTAAATTGAAAATATCTATCAAGAATTGCAAACTAACAGCATTTCTTGATTTATTTCAACCTCAGCCCTGTCTCCTCACAATAAATTGCGTTATGAAATTTTATGTTAACGAATCTATATGCAGGAGGTGCGAATGAAGATTTCGGAATGCGCAAAAATCATGTCACTGCTTTTCAGCTGTCTGGCAGGCCATGCAGTGGCAGCGGAAATCACAGTAGCGCCAGATAGCCAATATTTTGCAGGCTGGACATTCATGGACCTGCAAGCGCCAGGCTGGGTGGCGGGTGGAAGCACCGTTGATATCTGGGCCCCTAATCCTGCTGCGAAAACGGGTGATGCGCAATGGAATGGTCAAGCGTTGACATGGACCAACGATGGTGGAACCGCCGATGGACTTCCTGGGGTCTTCACTCAGGGAGGAACGGGTTATGCCGCCTTGGGTGGCAGCTTGCCTGCAAATATCGGTAGTCCTCAACATAGAGGGCAAGCGTATATTGATCGAGGATCTCTTAGCTTTTCCTCGTCAACACCGTTTTGGGCCAATTCGGTAGTGTTTTTTCAAGATGTTGATTCCAATGAGGATAACGACATCAAATTTTTTGACTGTGCGGGTCAAGCGATTGATGCTGGTGACTTCCCCTTCCTGAGAATTTCAACCACCAATACGCCCAATCGCCAAATAGTCGGCCCCCCCGCGGCAAGATACTGGAACGTTAGCTCTCCAGGAAGCGATGCCAACACGGTCAATGGTATCGTCATGCGTTCCAATCAGGTATGCAAGGTGGAGATCACTGCGAGGCGTCCGCTCAAGGACGGTGGAGTGAGTTACTTTTTGGGTTCACCACCCAATACCGTTCCCGTGGCCACCCCGAACTTGAGCGGATCATCCACTGTGGGATCCCCAATGATGGGCGCCTATACGTATTCTGATGCTGAGACGGAGGCGGAAGACACCACGAATAGTGGTACACGATACAAGTTCGTGACTAGCCCGAATTCGACAATCACCAGCTCGGCCGATGGCACTACGGTTGCATCTGGCGTTACGGGTGGTGCGAGTGCAAGCGTCACTTACACCTTGCAGACCAGCGATAGGAATCAGTACCTATTCTACTGCGTCACTCCCGCTGCCTTGTCAGGTGCCAGTCCGGGACTGGAGGTCTGCACCGCCGCCGCGGGTCCAGTAGTCGAGGCACCCAATACCGTTCCCGTGGCCACCCCGAACTTGAGCGGATCATCCACTGTGGGATCCCCAATGATGGGCGCCTATACGTATTCTGATGCTGAGACGGAGGCGGAAGACACCACGAATAGTGGTACACGATACAAGTTCGTGACTAGCCCGAATTCGACAATCACCAGCTCGGCCGATGGCACTACGGTTGCATCTGGCGTTACGGGTGGTGCGAGTGCAAGCGTCACTTACACCTTACAGACCAGCGATAGGAATCAGTACCTATTCTACTGCGTCACTCCCGCTGCCTTGTCAGGTGCCAGTCCGGGACTGGAGGTCTGCACCGCCGCCGCGGGTCCAGTAGTCGAGGCACCCAAGCCGCCCTCTCCGATGGCGCTGCAGCCAGTGCCTTCTCTATCCGCGTTCTCCGTGGCCGGGCTGGGTGGACTCGTGCTAGCGATGTTCGGGATGGCACGAAGCCGACGGCGCCAAAACTGATCTGAGAGCCACCCCAAGGCGGTCTTTATGTCTACGATCTCGCCCGACACAGGGTACGGGGTAATGTCGGGATGTTACAGCGAGACAACGGGGGTTCGCTGGTAGTGGGCGGCGCTGGACGCCCGTTATGGGTGTCGAGCATATCAAACCAGCATGGGCAGCCCGCCAGATGGGGTACTCGGTCGAGATGTTCTACCGGGTCTATTCCCGCTGGATCGACCACGCCGATAAAGGTGCAGAACGCCGCAAATTGGACGGTTACATTTCGGCTGAACCCGGGGACAAGAAGGCCTATTTAGGCCGATTTAGGGTGATTTTGGCGTGTTTTTTTGGCCGAAGACTGTACATTTAATCAGTGGAAATAGCCCAAAATAGCCATTTTTCGGTTTCGATTCCTGTCGGAGGGACCAGCGCAGGGCCGTTTCAGGCCACCCTACTCACCAAAGAACGCACCCATTCAGCGTGCGTTGCTGGTCACCCAACCATCGGAACCCTTGACCAGGCGAATGGGCGCAACGGCCTTCCTGCGTCCCACCATCGGGGCTTCGACATCAATTTCCACGTCGCAGAGATAAGCCTTCTCTCCATCAGACTTGCAGCCGACTTTCTTGACCGAGTGAAGCGTGGTCTGCATCTTGAGGTCTTTGCTGAGCAGCTTCATTTGCTCGTTGGTTGCTTCAAGATCCTTCTTGAGCAGTGTGCTGATGTCTCCCTCGGACGGTTCACCGCTGCATGCCGTCAAAGTCAACACCGAAGCCATCACCACCAACACCAGACTTGCTTTGTTGAGTTTCATTTTTTCTCCTCGTTAATACTTTGGGAAAATATATTAAAAACAGAAAGCAATGCAATCAGCAAATACGCCTGTGGCATTTCTGGTTCATGGTGCCCTTCGGCGCAGACGCCCAGTTTTGTCCTGACAACCGAATCGGTGCTCGCGCGTTGATGAATGGACGTAGCGATCTCAATCATCCGAACAAGGAGAACGGACAATGTGGCAAACGACAACGGCGACAGCATTGTTGGGGCTTTTCCTGACACTCCCTTCATTCGCGCAGGTCTACCAATGCAAGGACGCCGGTGGCAAAGTAAGCTACTCCGATGCGCCTTGTGCGACGCACCAGACCAGTCGCACGGTGGAGGAAGCCAGGTCGGCCAATGAGATTCAGCGCGAACGTGCTCAGGCGAATGAGGCCATCGATCGCAAGCAGCGCAACGCTCAGGCCAGCCGCGAGCAGCAGCGACTCGATCTGCAGCAGCAGGCGCGCAGCACAACGGATGGCGGCACGACCAATCCAGCCAACTCGTTGCAGTGTGCTCAAGCGCGCAAGGAAATGGATTTCGTCACCAGCATTCGCACCTTGGGCGAAAGCGAGCAGCGTGTGCGCACCAATGCCGCCATCACGAATGTGAATGCGGCCTGCGGCACCAACACGCCATTGATGCAGGAGCCGACCCGGGTGATCATCCATCAGGATGCGAATTCCCAACTGCAAGCACCACGCTGATCCATGGCGACAAAAAAAGCCACCGCTGTGGTGGCTCATTGCATAGTTTCCAGAGTTCGTTATTCGACAACCTTCAGGTCACCGTTGTCCACATAGTGTTCGAACTCGCGCTTGGCCAGGGTGACGATTTCTGGCTGGTTGTCCGCAGGATCGGTCCACGACAACACATAGCTGGCGATGGCCGTATCGACCTGCACCTCGATGCCCACCGGCATGTCCTCCAACGGACCATCGCCGCCGCGATGCTGCACCTTGCCCTGCACCGTGGCCTTGAAGTGCGCTGGAAAACGCTGCACCTCCACCGCTGTCTCGACTTGCCCGTTTGGTTGTTGGTTGTCTTGATCGCTCATTGAAATCCTCCTGTGGTTCGTGCACACATGGGCCAGCGCGGTTGCTGCGTGCCCCATGCGATATGGATGTTCAGCATAAACAGGTGCGTCCGTCTCACATGTCAGAGAACAGGCAGACTTGGGCCACGGATGTAACCGACTGAAAAGCCGACGCGCTGTGGTGGCTTGCTTCGATCCATACTTTCTGTGGACGGATACCGCCCACAATCCCTGTCAGCCCCACCTTGTCCACACCACACTCCCTGCACATCACGATGAACGACTCAACGACATCTTCCCCGCAGCATCTGCCCACCCGCATTGCCGATGTGGGCGGTATTCCGATTCATCGCGCCATTCCGCAACGTGCGCTGCGCAAGGTGGGCGCGTGGTGTTTTCTCGATCACGCAGGCCCCGCTGATCCCGCGCCGCCTGGCATGCAGGTTGGCCCGCATCCGCACATTGGTCTGCAGACCTTCACCTGGATGATTCGCGGCGAAGTTCTGCATCGGGACAGTCTCGGTTCTGAACAGATCATCCGTCCCGGTCAGGTCAATTTGATGACAGCGGGACGCGGCATCGCGCACTCCGAAGAAAGCCAGGAGCCATGGCATATCCACGCGACGCAGCTGTGGATTGCACTGCCCGATGCGCACCGCTTTTGCGAGCCGCGTTTCCAGCACTATCCCGATCTTCCGACAACCCGCGTGGGTGATTTCGAAGCGACGGTACTCGCTGGCGAAGCATTGAGACTCACCGCACCTGCCGAGGTGCATTCGCCGCTCATGGGCGTGGACTTGCACGCGACGGACATGGCAAGCGATGCCAGCGGCGTCATGCCACTGCGCCAGGATTTCGAGCATGCCGTGCTCGCTCTATCGGGCCGCGTGAGCGTGAACGGCGAGGTGCTGCCTGAAGAACAACTGCTCTATATCCCGCAGGGCACGGCAAGCATCGCGCTGGAGTGCGCACCGGGCAGCCGTCTCATCGTGATCGGCGGCGAACCCATGGACGAGGCCATCATCATCTGGTGGAACTTTGTGGCGCGCACTTCCGAAGAAGTGCACGAGGCGCGCGAGCAATGGGAGGCGCATCTGCGCGGCGACGATGGCGAACGCGGCGAGCCATCGCGCTTTGGCCTGCCGGTCGCATCGCCGTTGACGCCCACGCACGCCCCGTCGCTTGACGGCATGTCGCTGCGCGCCTCGAAGTAGTCGAGGCATGCAGCGTTTGCGCCCCTTGAAAGCTAGGCCGTAGTTCCTGTGGATTCGCCATGACTGCATGGCATGCGGACCACGACGCGCAAGCCACCAAGCTCCGGAGCGGTTTCGAGCGACACGCTCGCGCCATGGGCGCGCGCAATCGTCTCGATGATCGCAAGGCCCAGTCCACTGCCCTGCACTTGCGCCGCGCCTTCCTGCACCGCGCGATGAAAGCGCCGCATGGCATCGGCACGCTGGTCTTCGGGAATGCCGGGGCCGCTGTCGTCCACGATCAGCCATGCCTCCGATGCTCTCGCCTGTACACGCACATCCACCGTACCTTTTTCTGGCGTGTACTTGATGGCGTTGTCGATGAGATTGCGCATGAGAACACGCAACGCATCGGCCTGCCCTGACACGGTAACGGCATCTGCCTCGGGCAAGCCCAGATCGATATGACGCTGCGCGGCAAAGGGCGCTGCATCCACCACGGCTTGCGTGGCGATCTCGTCCAGTCGCACAGGCAGATGAACCGCACCCGACGCAGCACTTTCCTCTTGGCGTGCCAGCACCATGAGTTGCTCGACGAGCTTGGTCGCTCGGTCAATCCCCGACACAAGACGCGATGCAGCCTGCGCGCGCGAGGCATCGTCCGGTGCACGCTGCAAGCCCTGCACTTGCAGGCGCAACGCCGCCAACGGCGAGCGCAGCTCGTGCGCAGCATCGGCCACAAAATGCTGCTGCGCTTCAAACGCGCGCTGCATGCGGGCCAGCAGTTCGTTGAGCTCATTCACCAAAGGCAGCACCTCGTCCGGCAGGCCTTCCGTGGCAACGGGTGAAAGGTCCTGCGGACGCCGCGACGCGATGTCACGGCGCACGCGCTGCACCGGTGCCAGCGACGAACGCACCACCCACCAGACCACCAATGCCAGCAGGGGTGCCAACAACGCAATCGGCAAAAGACTTTGCCACGCTGCATCGCGCGCCAGTTCGCGTCGCACACGCATGTCCTGCGCCACCTGAATCACCTGCGAGCGCGTCTGCAGCGAAAACACCCGGTACATGGTGCGGCGCGCAGGCACATCGGAAAAACCCAGCACCGCATTCTGCGGAAGCGCCGCACCCAACGCGGATTCAAAAATCCGCAGGCCTTCGTTGGTCCATACCTGCACGATGAACTCATGATTCTCGTCTTCCGCAGGCGTTCCCTGTGCGCGTCCTTTCGCATCCACCGGCAGGCCCGCCCTGAGCGCAAATGCGGTCTGCTGCATCTGATAATCAAACAAGGTGTCGGTCTGCGCGAGGGCATTGCGATACGCGAAAGCCGCTTGCAGCAAGGCTGTGAGAGCAATCGCCGCGCAAATGAAAAGCAGCAGCCGTTTGCCTAACGACGTGGAAATCGGAGCGCGCGGCGTTTTCATGATTTCGGCACCATGTAGCCAACGCCGCGTACGTTGATGATCAGGCCCGCACCCAGCTTTTTTCGCAAGCCGTGGATGTAGACCTCCACCGCGTTGCTGCTCACCTCGTCACCCCAGCCGTAGAGCTTGTCCTCCAGTTGCTGGCGCGAGAGCACAACGCCTGGTCGCGCCAGCAATGACTCCAGCACGGCCCATTCGCGTGCCGACAGAATCACCGGTTGGCCATTGACCATCGCCTCCCGCGTGGACGGAGTGATCGTGACGCCGTCATGCTCGTAACTCGGCTCTGCGCGTCCTGCGGCACGCCGCGTGAGCGCGCGGATGCGCGCGAGCAACTCGTCCATGTCATAGGGTTTGAGCAGATAGTCATCGGCACCTGCGTCCAGCCCTTCCACGCGCTGCGCGACCGCATCGCGTGCGGTAGCGATCAACACGGGTGTGCGGTCGCGGCGCGTGCGCATGTCCCGCAAAGCGGACAGGCCATCACGCCCCGGCAAGCCCAGATCGAGCAGCACCAAGTCGTAGGATTGCGTGCGCAACGCCGTATCTGCGGAGTTCGCATCGCGTGCCCAGTCGACGGCGTAGTGCTCCGCGCGCAGCAGGTCCTGCACGGCTTCGCCGATCATGGTGTCGTCTTCTACGAGCAGCAGGCGCATGGTCTTGTGGCTTGTCTTTCAAATGAGGACGACGAAACAAAGGCCCCGTAGTCGATGACTGCGGAGCCCCGGATTCGCTTCAAAGCACAGCAGTGCCGCTTATCCTAACTGCACTGGCACAAAGATGCGCGAGCCATCGCGCTGCACCAGCAGCGCCACCGACTTGCCCGCCTTGGCAATGGCCGCGCGTACCTGCTCCACATCCTTGGCAGGAGTGCCATTGATGGCCAGCAGCACATCGCCCGGCTGGATACCGGCCTTGGCCGCAGGGCCTTGCGCCCGCTCGATCAACAGACCCGCATCGACGCCCACCTGCTTGCGCTCGTCGGGCTGCAGCGGCCTGAGCGACACGCCGAGCTTGCCGCGCGCTGCCTTGTCGTCCTTGCTCGCCACTTTGGTCGCCTTGTCGCTGGCATTGCCCAAGGTCGCGGAGAGGCTCTCGCGCTTGCCCTGACGCCACACTTCCATGTCGATCTTCGAGCCCGGTGTCGCCATGCCGACGATGGCAGGCAGATCGCCCGAAGCCACGATCTTCTGGCCGTTCACGCTGCGGATCACGTCGCCGGATTGCAGTCCCGCCTTGTCGGCAGGCCCGCCCTTTTCCACGTTGGAAACCAACGCGCCTTCGGGCTTGTCGAGACCAAACGAATCGGCCAGCGTCTGGTTCACTTCCTGCACCGCCACGCCCAGCTTGGCATGTTCAACCTTGCCGGTGGCAACGATCTGCTGCTGCACTTTGGAAGCCACCTCGATCGGAATCGCAAACGACAGGCCTTGATAACCGCCCGAGCGGCTGTAGATCTGCGAGTTGATGCCCACCACTTCGCCGCGCGCATTGAACAGCGGACCACCCGAGTTACCGGGGTTCACCGCCACATCGGTCTGGATGAATGGCACGGCGCTGTCGTCGGGCAACGAACGCCCCTTGGCGCTGACAACGCCCGCCGTCACGCTGTTTTCAAAGCCGAACGGCGAGCCGATCGCAAGCACCCAGTCGCCCACATTCATCGCCTTGGTGTCACCCAGTTTCACCGTCGGCAAGTCCTTGGCATCGATCTTGAGCACCGCCACATCGGTCTTGGGATCGGCACCCAGCACCTTGGCCTTGAACTCGCGGCGGTCCGTGAGTTTCACGGTCACCGTGTCGGCATCCTTGACCACATGCGCGTTGGTCAGCACCAGCCCATCGGCGCTCACGATGAAGCCCGAACCTTCGCCGCGCACAGGCACATCACGCGGTGCCTGACGCTGCTGCATGCCAGGACCAGGAAGCCCGAACTGGCGGAAGAACTGGTAGAACGGATCGTTGGGATCGATGCGTTGCTGCTGTTGCTGCTGCGCCGCAGCGGGTGTTTCGTCGTCATCATCGCTGTCACCCGCACCTGCATGGCGCGTGCCGCTCACGCTGATGTTGACCACCGCAGGGCCATATTGCGCGGTGATCTGCGCAAAACTCGGCAATGCAGCCGTCGTGGGCACGCCTGCGGGAACAGCCGCCACGGCGGCGGGGATGGATGTCTGCTGAGCACTGGCGAAGTGCGCAGTCGCCAAACCAGCGCCCGCGCCACCGATCACGCCTGCAGCGAGCAGTGCAGCGACCAATCCACGCGGAGTCTTCAAAATCGTGTTCATGCTTGACCTGACCTTTCGTCTACTCGGACCTCTACCGGAGTTCCATGGAAAGCAAGTTTGAAGACGAAGACTTAAGACAGACTTAGGGACGAAAAAAAAGACCTCCAGGTGGAAGTCTCTTTTCTGTTTTCAATGGTGTGGCGTAGGCTTGTCCGTCAGAAAGCGGCCTCCAGTGCCGGCATCGCCAGTCGTGCCTTGGTCAGCGCCATGCCGAGATTGGCGGTCTTGCGGCAGACGAACACGGCCACGTATTCGGGATTGATCTTGCCACGCAGGAACACGTGGATCAGGTTTTCGCTGTTCACGATGATTTCCTGAAAGTAGTGATAACCGTCGTCCTGCAGGCCGCGGGCCTTCTTGAACAGGCGCTCGATGGTGCTCACGTTGGGGCCGTTGAACATGTCGGCGGTGGCTGCGGCCAGCAGGTCGATGACCTGGCGTGGGTGCGAGTCCACGGTCTTCAGCGACAGCAGCATGCCGGATGCCACGTCCACATAGCCAGCAGCCACGCACTCGGGCACGGACGTGGCCGCCTTGTTCAAAGCGTCGTCAAAACTCATACCAAAACTCCGATTTTTAAAATTTGGGGATCAAATGATTTTTTGCAGGATCAACTCTTCGTACTGCTGCAAGAACGCCTCCTGCTCGGCGCTCTGCACATATCTGGGGTCGAGCAGACGCACGCGGCGCAAGGCCTCTTGTGCGGTCAGGCCTTCACGAATCAGCCAGGCGGTGAGCACGGTGCCCGTGCGTCCCAGACCGCCCAGGCAGTGCACGGCCAGCACTTCGCCGCGGCCCACCAGGATCTCCATGCGCTTGAGCAGCATCTGGATCTGCCCGAGGCTTGGTGCCTCGCGGTCATAGACCGGCAAGTGCACGTTCTTCAGTTCGTGACGCGCCAGCGCTTCCTGATCGATGTCGCGCTCGGTCAGCGTGATGAGCGTGGTGATGCCCACGCGCTTGAGCAGCGCAAGGTCATGGTCGATGTCGTCCACGACGCCGGGCATGGCAGCACCGGCGAGCGTTCCCGGCACGACCCAGAGAAAGCCGGTCGGGCCACTGGAAGACGCCATGGCCGCTGGTGCGATCTGCAGGCCAGCATTCAATGTAGGCAAGGCACCGGGCAACGACGTGGCCGTCATCGCAGCGGGTTCGGTGTCCGGGCGCGGAGCCTGATCCACCAAGGCTTGCGCAGGCAAGGGTGCCGGTGCGGGAACGCCTTCTGCCAGCGTCAGCGGATCGGCATCGAGCGAGGCCACGGCGCAGTTGCCCGTGCGAATGAATTGCGCGCCCGCGTCGGTGATCGGGGCGTTGAAGAAATCTTCGGTGTTGCGCGCTTCCTGAATGCGGCCACCGGCCACCAAAATCACGCGATGCGCCAAACGGCGTGCCTGCTTCTGGTGGTGCGTGACCACGAGCAGAGACATCGTGCGCGAGAGCTGGCGCATCAGGTCCACCAGCAAAAACGCATCGTAGTCATCGAGTTCGGCGGTGGGCTCGTCGATCAGCAACAGCGCTGGTTTCGGCGCGGCTTCGCGCAGGATGGCGACGGCGCGCATCTGCACGTCGGTCAGTTCGGTGAACGGTTGGTCGAGCAGCGATTCGAGATCGGGAAAGCCGCCGTCGCGCAAGTAGTCCACGCACCATTGGCGCAGCGCCACGGGCGAGAGGCTGAGCTGCTCGCGCACATGTTCGACGAGCGCATCCTGCACGGTGCCGGAGACGACGCGCACACGCTGCTGAACGAGCTGCGGGCGGTTGGTTTCAGACAGTGGCTGACCGAGATAGCGCACTTCGCCCCACGAACGATAGCGAGGGTGATCGACGTAGGTGCCAGCCAGCGAATGCAGGATGGTGGATTTGCCCGAGCCGGACGGCCCCATCAGCACGGTGATGGTGTTTCTGGCCAGAGTGAATTCCAGATCCGCCAAAACGACTTTGGTGCCAAAAGCAGCACCAAATTCCGTGACTCCCAAGCAATCGTTGCTTTGCATTCTTGTTCCAGGTGTGTAGTTCGCCACAAGGTCTCTCCGCAAATGCTCCGCAGCGACGCTGTTTCGGTCCTGCTGTGAAACGTGATGCGGCCCTCTCATCACGAGACCTTTGTCTCAATTTTGTTAATACGAGTAACTATTTTTTCTTAATTGTATTTATTCTTGCCAAAAACCCACACTCACAACTTACACGTCACACTAAAAACTAGGGTTATCACTATTGTTAATGATTAAAGCCATAAGTATTAACTTGAAAAAAACTCCAAAACGTGCTCAGGTGGTCGGCACAGCAAGGCCCGCGCTCCACAAACCACAATCGGACGATTCAGCAGTTCCGGATGCGTGGCAATCGCCTGCAGACGTTGCGCATCTGTGACTGATTCGGCGTCCAATCCCAGCGTTAGGTATGTTGCTTCCTTGACACGCATCACGTCGCGCACGGGCATGTTCAGCTTCTGGATCAGCGCCTTGAGCTGCTCCACATTCAGCGGTTCGGCGATGTAGTCGATGATCTGCGGCTCGATACCGTGCTCTCGCAGGATGGCGAGCGCACCGCGCGAATTGCTGCAGCGGGCGTTGTGATAGATGGTGAAGGATGGAGTGGAAGAAGAGTGCTTGGTCATGCGACCGAAGTGTACGCAGCGCAAAGCGCACTCTTCCATCAAATCTTGCGCAGTTCGTCCACTCTTGCGTGCAGATGCTGGCTCCACACACGGCGATCCTGGCCTTGCGCGCGCTCGGGTTCACCGTAGTGAATCACGGCCACGATGGGCTTGGCCACCAGCGTGCGCCAGATGGAGCCAAGCAAGGTCTCGTCGCCGATGTAGCTGGGGGCGTAGCTGATCGCGCCCGTGGCCTTGTCCACAAAGCGCAGGCCGATGGGTTGCACCGGCGCATCCGCAGTGATGGCGGCTTGCAGCAGATTGGCATGGAACGGCAGCAGCTCGCGGCCATCGCCCGTGGTGCCTTCCGGGAAGACCGCCAGCACCTCGCGCTGCACCAGCGAGTCGTGCATGCTCTGCACCATGCGCAACGCATCACGGCGTGAAGCGCGTTCGATGTACAGCGTGCCCGCCGCCGTCGCCAGCGTGCCGACGATGGGCCAGTCCTTCACGTCCGACTTGGAGATGAAGCGGCAGTAACGCGCCGCGTGCAGCACCGGAATGTCGAGCCACGAGAGATGGTTGGCCACCATCAGCGCGGGACCCGTCACCACCGGGGTGCCGCGCACTTCGAGCGTGACCCCGGCACATGCCAGCAACTGCAGCGACCACGCCTGAATGCGCGCCTGCTGCTGCTCGGGCGTGAGACTCGGAAAGCGCAGCAGCACCACCAGCAATCCATGCACCGCATGGATCACCAGTCGCAATACCCGCCAAACGGCGATGGCCGATCTGAGCATCTGTGTGGCTGACGTGTGCCTGAGGTGTGGCCTGTACCGGGCGTTATGCGCGCTCGAAAGCCACCTGACCCGCCACCAGCGTGCACTTCACGCGCGCGGGCAGCTCGTATCCCGCAAACGGTGTGTGCTTGCCCTGGCTGCGCAGCGCTTCGGGCGTGACCACCCACGACGCGGTCGGATCGACCACGCACAGATCCGCCACACCGCCTTCGACGATGCGGCCCACGCTGGCCTGCAAGGTGCCCAGCGACGCGCCCAACACGCGGGCCGGTTCGGACGTCACGGTGGCAAGCGCGCGCTGCAGCGGCACATTGCCATCATCCTGCGACCACTTGATCGCGGCCGACAGCAGCAGCTCCAGACCCGTGGCTCCGGGCTCGGCTTCGGCAAACGGCAGCACCTTGGCGTCTTCGTCCACAGGCGTGTGGTCGGACACCAGCGCATCGACCGTCCCATCGGCCAGCGCGGCGCGCAGCGCATCGCGATCGCGTTGCTGGCGCAGCGGCGGCATCAGGCGAGCACGGCTGTCGAAGTAGCCGATGTCGGCATCCGTGAAGGAGAGCGAATTGATGCTCACATCGCAGGTCACCTTCAAACCATCGGCCTTGGCCTGGCGCACCAGCTCGATGCCCGCAGCGCTCGAAATGCGGCACAGGTGCACGCGCGCGCCGGTCGACTTGAGCAACTCGAAAATCGTGTGCAGCGCAATCGTCTCGGCCGCCACCGGAATGCCCGAAAGGCCCAGGCGCGTTGCCAGCGGACCGCTCGCCGCCACACCGCCGCCGAGGTACATCTCTTGCGGGCGCAGCCACACCGTGTGGCCGAATGTGGCCGCGTATTGCAGCGCGCGTTGCAGCACCTGTGTGCTCTTGAGCGCCACATCGGCCTGACTGAAGCCTACGCAACCGGATTCGGTCAGCTCGGCCATTTCGGTAAGCTCTTCGCCCTTGAGGTCGCGCGTCAGCGCGCCGAGCGGGAACAGGCGTGCCTGATGCAGCTTCTCTGCGCGAAACTTGAGCATCTCCACCAGACCCGGCTCGTCGAGCACGGGATCGGTGTCGGGTGGGCAGACGAGGCTGGTCACGCCGCCGGCAACCGCCGCGCCCATTTCAGATTCGAGCATGCCTTCGTGTTCATGTCCCGGCTCGCGCAGGCGCGCGGCAAGATCGACCAGACCCGGCAGCACATAGCAGCCCTTGGCGTCGATCACGCGGCTGGGCGTGAAGTCCTTGGGCTCACGGTCGATGGCGATGATGCGACCCGCAGCGATCGCGATGTTGCAGACCTTGTCGAGACCCGTGGCCGGATCGATGACGCGGCCGTTCTGAATGAGTAGCTTCATGGTGTTTTCTTATCCTTCTCGCCCTCGATTACGCTTCGTTGCCCGCGACGATGGACATCACCGCCATGCGCACCGCAATGCCGAAGGTCACCTGCGGCAGGATCACCGACTGCGGTCCATCGACCACGGCGGAGTCGATTTCCACACCGCGGTTGATGGGGCCCGGATGCATCACGATGGCGTCGGGCTTGGCCAGACGCAGCTTCTCCGGCGTCAGGCCGAAGCTCTTGAAATATTCCTGGCTCGATGGCAGCAGCGCGCCGCTCATGCGTTCGTTCTGCAGGCGCAGCATGATCACCACATCGCAATCGCGAATGCCGTCTTCGAGGTTGTTGAAAACCTTCACACCCATCTGCGCCAGATCGGCAGGCACCAGCGTGCGCGGGCCCACCACACGCACTTCGGCAGCGCCGAGCGTGGTGAGCGCATGGATGTCCGAGCGCGCCACGCGCGAGTGGAGCACGTCGCCGACGATGGCCACAGTGAGGTTGGAAAAATCCTTCTTGTAGTGACGGATCGTGTACATGTCGAGCAGCCCCTGCGTGGGGTGTGCGTGACGACCGTCGCCGGCATTCACCACATGCACGTGCGGTGCGACGTGCTGCGCGATCAGGTAAGGCGCGCCCGATTCGCTGTGGCGCACGACGAAGATGTCGGCTGCCATCGCGGACAGGTTGGCGATCGTGTCGAGCAGCGACTCGCCCTTGCTGGCCGAGCTGCGCGCGATGTCCAGATTGAACACGTCGGCCGACAGGCGCTTGGCCGCGATCTCGAACGTGGTGCGCGTGCGGGTGGAGTTTTCGAAGAACAGATTGAACACGCTCTTGCCGCGCAGCAGCGGCACCTTCTTGACTTCGCGATCGTTGACGCTCACGAAGTTGGAGGCCGTGTCCAGGATATGCGTGATGATGTCCTTGGGCAGACCTTCGGTGGAGAGCAGGTGGATCAGTTCACCGTTCTTGTTGAGTTGGGGGTTGCGCTTGTAAAGCACCGTCAGGCCTCTTTGACTTTGACTTCAAAATGGAATGCACCGCTGTCCTGTGCACGCGCCAGAGACAGCGATTGGTTGGCTGGCAGCGCCACGCGCGCTGCCGCAAATCCGGCTTCGATGGGCAACTCGCGCCCACCACGATCGACCAGCACGGCCAGACGCACGCAGGCGGGGCGGCCATAGTCATACAGTTCGTTGATCACGGCGCGCACAGTGCGGCCGGTGTAGAGCACATCGTCGAGCAGAATGATGTCCGCACCGTTCACATCGAACGGCAGCACGGAGCTGGTGCTCGACGCGAGACCGCGGCTTGCGAAATCGTCGCGGTGCAGCGATGACGACAGCACGCCCGCTTCGCCATCGAGGCCCAGATCCTTTTGCAGACGCTGCGCCAGCCACATGCCGCCCGAGGCCACACCGGCCAGATGGGTGCTGGGCGTGAGCATGCTGCGCACACCGCGCAGCAACTCGCGGTACAGCGCCTCGGCGTCCAATGTGAGATGACCGCCAGCGGCGGTCGTCGTGTGGGTGTTTGTGGTTGAAGAAGTTGCAGCAGTGCTCATGGAAGATTCCTCAGAAACTGTTCAAGGATGATGCAGGCCGACGCCGCGTCCGCATCTGCCGCACCTGCGGAGATGGCCTCGGTCGTGCTGTAGCGCTCATCCACTTCAAAGACTTGCAGGCCGAAACGGCCACGCAACTGACGCCCGAACTTGAGCGCCCGCGCAGTGTTCTCGTGCGGCGCGCCATCGGGGTGATACGGCACACCGATCACCAGCGCATCGGGCTGCCATTCGCGAATGCGTTCGGCCACCTGCGCAAAGCGAGCCGCCTCGCCTTCCGCCTTGATCGTGCTTTGCGGCGAGGCACTGCGCAGCATGCGCGTGCCAATGGCGACTCCGGTGCGCTTGAGCCCGAAATCGAAAGCAAGAAAGGATTGGAACTGCGCCGGAACGGTGGGTGGTTGTTGTGGTTGAGAATCAGGAACTGACATGCCACTCGCCGTCATGCTCAAGCGTGCCCCGCCTGGTGCGTGAGCATCCACGACTGCAGACCCAGAAGCGACAGCGCGCGGTCGTAGCGCTGCTCCACGGGCGTGTCGAAGATGATGTTGGAATCGGCGCTCACGGTGAGCCAGGCGTTCTCGCCCAGCTCCGATTCGAGCTGCCCTTCGCCCCAGGCCGCATAGCCCAAGGTGACCAGCACGCGGCGCGGACCGGCACCTGTGGACAGCGCTTCAAGCACGTCCTTGGAGGTGGTCATCTCCAGCCCACCATCGATCTGCATGGTCGAGGCGTAGGCCGATTCGCTTTTCTCGTCGTTGGAGGCGAGCATCGAATCGTGCAACACAAAGCCGCGCTCGGTCTGCACCGGGCCGCCCTGGAACACAGGCTCGTCGGTCAGGTCTTCGCGCCCGAGCGACAGATCCACCTTGGCCAACAGGCCCTGCAGGTTGATGTCGGAAGGCTTGTTGATGACCAGGCCCAGAGCGCCCTTTTCCGTGTGCTCGCACAGGTAGATGACGCTCTTGGTAAACGACGAATCCTCCATGCCCGGCATGGCGATCAGGAAGTGGTTCGTCAGGTTCATGGGCACGGGGTCTAGAGGCATTCCCGTATTTTACCGGGGATGGGGCAATTGACCTTTGAACGGGGACATGGAGGGGGACAGGGTGTGCGGCCTGTCCTTTCCGCTTTTGGTTGTGTTTTGCTTGGCTTGGGTCTGCTAAGTGTTTGCTTACGGGTGCCGGGACTGCCCCCGGCGGGGCAGTAACTTTTTGCTTGCGCCAAAAAGTCACCAAAAATCGCTTGGAATGCGGGGTCACGCGGCAGAACTCACTGCGAGCCCCGGAGGGCTCTCCGTTCGGACAACCGCCGCGAGTCAGTGTTTTCATAAGAGGAAGGTTCGGCACATCGCTTCGCTCGTGCTGCATCTCGCGACTGCGCGAGATGCGGTGCGCAAGTAGCGTGCCGACTTTGGCTTCGTACTGATTGGTCTTGGTTTCCGCATGTTGGAGCGGGCCTGCGAAGCGAAGCGGGCCGTCGAATTGGTAGCCACAACGCCAAGACAGCCCCTCAGGCTAGGCGTGAAGCCGCAGACAGTATGCCGATACGGCAAGGCTTCGACAACGACGCATGAGGGGCTGTATTGGCGCCTCAAAACGAATGACCAATCGAAGCCGAACAAGGCTTCGTACAAGGCCAAAAACAAACAAGCCGCGAATCCAGAAGAAACGCGGCTTGTTCCAAAGAGGCAAACAGAAGAATCAGTTTGCGGCGGTTTGGGATTCCAGCATGCAGTAGTGTTGAACCAGGCCTAGGAGCTCTTCGTCGGAGTATGGCTTGCCGAGGTAGTGATTCACACCCAACTCCATCGCGTGCTCGCGGTGCTTTTCCGCGATGCGCGACGTGATCATGATGATCGGCAGGTCCTTCAGGCGCTGGTCCGCACGAATGTTGCGGGCCAGGTCGAAGCCGTCCATGCGGGGCATTTCGATGTCGGACAGCACCACGGTTGGGCGTTCTTCCTGCAGGCGTTCCAGGGCTTGCAAGCCGTCGGCTGCCATGCTCACGCGGTAGCCTTCGCGTTGCAGCAGACGCTGCGTCACGCGGCGCACGGTGATGGAGTCGTCGACCACCAGAATCAGCGGCACTTGCGGTGGGCTGGGGATGTGGGCCATCAGGGCTGGCGTGCCTGAAGCTGCGCCTTCCGCATCCACTGCTGTGCTGTTGGCTTGGTCCTTGGCCTGCAATGCGGCCTTGGTCGCTTCCTGAACACGGGCACCGAACACGTTGGCCAGAGCCACCGGGTTGTAGATCAGCACCACGGCACCGGATGCCAGCACGGACATGCCAGCGACGCCGGGCAGACGCGAGAGCTGCGGGCCGAGGTTCTTCACCACGACTTCCTGGTTGCCCAGCACTTCATCGACATGCATCGCGATGCGCTGTGCGGCGCTTCGCAGGATCACGACGGGGCGGATCTTGGCGTTGGCTTCGTTGCTGCTCGCCGAAGATTGCAGCAGTGCGCCGGACCAGAAGAACGGCAGGCTTTCGTGGCCTTCTTCGAACTGCTGGGTGCTGTAGGCCGTGCTCAGTTCCTGCGCGGTCGTGCGGCGCACGACTTCCACCAGACTGGCGGGCACGCCGATCGAGAGGTTGCCTGCGCGCAGCATCACCACCTGCGTCACCGCTGTGGTCAGCGGCAGCACCAGACGGAACGCAGAACCCTGCCCAACGGTCGTGGTAGTTTCGATGCGACCGCCCAGGGCGTTCACTTCGGTACGCACCACGTCCATGCCGATGCCGCGACCGGACAGGCCGGTCACTTCGGTGGCGGTGGAGAAGCCGGGCATGAAGATCAGGTTGGCGGCTTCGACATCGCTGACCGGCATGTCGGACGTGATCAGGCCACGCTCGATGGCTTTTTCGCGGATGCGGCCGACGTTCAGGCCAGCGCCGTCATCGCGGAACTCGACTGCCACGTCGTTGCCTTCCTGACGCACGGTGACCAGAATCGTGCCGCTGGCGGGCTTGCCTGCAGCAACGCGGGTTTCCGGGTTTTCGATGCCGTGGCCCACGCAGTTGCGCAGCAAGTGCTCGAAGGCAGGCGTCATCCGATCGAGCACGCCGCGGTCCATTTCGATGGAGCCACCGGAGATGTCCAGCTTGATCTGCTTGCCGGTTTCCTTGGACGACTGGCGCACCAGCGCGTACAGACGTTCGGAGATGCTGTCGAACTCGACCATGCGGGTGCGCAGCAGATCGCGCTGCAACTCGCGGGCCTGGCGGCCCTGGCTGATCAAGTCGTCTTCGGCACCTTCCATCGCGCGCTGCAGATTGCGCTGCACGGTCGCCACGTCGTTCACCGACTCGGCCATCATGCGCGTGAGTTCCTGCACGCGGGTGAAGCGGTCGAACTCGAGCGGATCGAACCCGGCCGCCGTTTCCTTGGACAGCGCCATGCGCGACTGCATCTGCGATTCGGCCTGCACTTCGATGTCGCGCAGTTGCTGGCGCAGACGCTCCAGATTGCCCGTCAGATCGTTGAGCGAGCTGCGCATCTGGCCCATGCGGACATCCAGACGCGAGCGCGCGATCATCACTTCGCCGGCCTGATTGACCAGACGGTCCAGCAGTTGCGAGCGCACGCGCACGGTCTGACCGGCATGTGCACGCGTGTTGGCCAACTGCAGCGTGAGCGGACGCGCCACCGGGCCTGCAGGCACGGCGGGCGGCATCACGATCTGCGTGGCGGCTGTGGTCAGCGGCTGCAGCGCAGCAGCTTCGGGTTCGGCGGCCTGAGCCGCTTCGACCACGGGAGCCACAGGCAGCACGGCGACCACATCGTCGGCCGTCGCCACTGCCACGGCTTCGGACAGCGGCTGGGCGCCGACGTTGCGCAGCATGTCGAACGACTCCTGCAACCCGTCGAGCTTGCTGAGCAGCGGCTCGATGTCGTCGGTGTGCGCGGTGTCCTTGTCGATGTGCTCGACGTCGGTTTCCATGCGGTGGGCCATTTCGCCCAGACGCATCGCACCGGCCAGACGCGCACTGCCCTTCAAGGTGTGCAGCGCACGCAGCAATTCGCTGCGGGCGGTGAAGTTGTCCGGCTGCATGGACCACTGGCGCAGCGCGCCACCCAGCACGGGCAGCAGTTCGATGGCTTCTTCTTCGAAGATCGGGAACAGATCGGGGTCGATCACGTCCACCGCATCGATGTCGTCGCCATGGTGTACGGTCGATGCCTTGGCTTCCGGGGCTTCGGCCACAGCGGCCTGCTTGTGCACGGGAATCGACAGCGCCGGTGCCACATAGCCACGAACCGGTTCGGGCGTGACGGGTGGTGTGACCACGGGTGCTGGAACTTCCAGCGGCACCAGCGGCGCCACAATCGTCTCGGCAGCAAAGCCGTTGTCGGCCACTGCGTCGTCGCCATGCGCTTGTGGCTTGCCGGCTGGCTGATCGCGCCCATCGCGCTCTGCGTCCTCGTCGTCCAGCGGTGCCATGCCGCTGATCACATCGGTGTCGAGAATTTCATGCAACTGGGTCAGCAGTTGCGCGTTCGGCTCCTTGAGGAAACCGGCAGCGAACTGGTGCAGCAAACGGCGAATGTCTTCGGCCACGGCCAGGAAGACTTCCATCTGCGCGGGCACGCCATACTGCTGCGGCTGGATGTGCTGCAGCGTGTGCTCCAGCAGACGAGCCATCTCGCTGAGGGCGGTGAAGCCCACGGTGGCGGAGCTTCCGGCCAGCGAGTGCGCGCGTGCAATCGTGGATTCGGGCACCGGCTTGTTGGCCTGCTCGCTCTTCCAGAATTGCAGATCGTTGATCAGGCGCTGAGACCACTCTTCGGCTTCGCTCAGATAGACGTTGTACAGCGGCAGCGAGATGCGCAGCGTACCGATGACCTTGGTCGAATCATCGACCGCTGGTTCGGGTTCGGGCTCGGGTTCCGCTTGGGCAACGGGCTCTGCAGGCGCTTCCACCACAGGCTCGGCCACCGGCGGCGTGGCCTCGAACACGAAGTCGGAGAACGACTGCGGCACGAATTCCACATCGGCCAGCGCGTCGGACTCGACAGGTTCGACCTTGGGCTCTTCGATGTCGTGCACGAACTCGGCTTCGACTTCGCCAATCGGGAAGAAGTCTGCATGCTTGCCGGTCAGATCGGTCGCGACAGCAGGCTGCTCCAGCACAGGCTCGACAGCCTCTGGCTTGGCTTCCTCGAAACCGAAGGCTTCGAGTTCGGCAGCGGAAATCTCCTGCTCCTGGGCTTGCGGAACTGCGGCGACTTCGGTCACCTCGGTCACCGGTGGCAGTTCCACGTCGGTCAGCTCGAAGGCCGCAAGATCGGCCACATCAGCCACCTCGGAGACTTCAGGCTGCGGCACTGGCGCAAGCTGTGCGCCCTGCGTGTTCTGTGCGCGCGCTTCCAGCTTGAGGTCGAGAATGCTCGGCTCGACAACGCCGTCTTCCGATGCGATGGTCGGCAGCTCGTGCGGCTCCAGATTGGCCACATGAACGGGAACGATCGGTGCTGCTGGTGTGGGCGCAGCTTCCAATGCCTGCTCGAATTCCGAGAAGTCGATTTCCTTGGCAGCGTCGCCTTCCAGCAGCGGCGCGGCATGGGCCGGAGGAGCCAGAGCGGCCAAGTCGGCAGCATCCAGCTCGAAAGGCATGGTGGCGCTGAAGTCCAGCGGCGCATGCGCATCGTGTGCGGCAGGTGCTGGCTCGGGAGCCGCGTCGCTCAACTCAGGCAGGTCGAATGTCGCATCGGCCACGGGCTCGACAGGAGCCAGCGCCGACACAGGCGCGGCTTCTTCGGCGACCGGAGCGGCAACCGCAGCCACCGCAATGACTGCGGGCGCCGCACCCAGCGCCAGCGGCACCAGACGGCCGTCGGTGCGCATCGCATCGGCCGATGTGACGAACGGCTGAGGGCTCCACGCGCTGGCGTTGCCAGCGGCGATGTCGTCCACCCAGCGGCCGAACGCGGACAGCGTATCTTGTGCCAGCGTGAGCAGATCGGGCTGCACGGGCTTTTGCTCGGCCAGCCAGGCGTTGAGCACTTGCTCCATCGACCATGCGGCCTCGCCGAACGCGTTCAGGCCCACCATGCGCGAGCTGCCCTTGAGCGTGTGGAACGCACGGCGCAGCGTGGTCTGTTCGCTCAGGTCGGACGGCGCGCGGTGCAGTGCTTCGACAGCGGCTGTGCCGTTGCCGATGACTTCGCGGGCTTCTTCCAGGAAGATCTGGAGCAGCTCGTCGTCCTCGTCTTCCGGCGCGGGCAACGGTGCGGAAACGGGCGGCTGCAGCGGCTCCACAGCGATGGTGACGGGAGAGTCCGTCGACTCGATGATGATGGCTTCCGGTGCGGCCTCGGCTGGCGTGCCGAGGTTCGCGAGTTCCTGCGGCGCAGCAGCTTGTGCAGCGTCGACGGCTGCTGGCGCTTCTGGCAGTTCGGGCACAGCGGCGGCGGTCTGCTCTGGCTGCGCAACGGGTGGGCCACCGCGCGCATCGCGCATGCTTTCGGCATGTTCGGGCGTGTCTTCGGCGCGTTGCTGTTTGGCGCGGCCCATGACGAGCTTGAGCTCGCCTTCGGCCTCGTCGTACACGAACAGCTTGCGCGCCATCGTGCGCTGATAGCTCAGCATGTCGATCAGAAAGCCGAGCGCGCCCATGCTGTTGCCCAGCTTGTCGAACACCGACTTGCGTTCTTCTTCGGGCACGTTGCCGACGATCAGGCGTTCGACCGTATCGCGCATGTGCACCACGGCGTGCGATGCCTGGTCGAGACCCAGCACCGACATCACGCCGCGCATCTGGCCGAGGCGGCCTGGCACGTTGTTCAGCACGGACACGTCTTCCGGCGTGCGGAAGAACTGGTCCATGGATTTTTCCGCATCGGCCAGCGTGGCGCGCAGTTCATCGACCACGCTGCCCATGGTCTGGTGGTCGCTGACGCGGCGGTACAGCTCCTCCATCCAGGGTTCGAGCGGCTCGGAATCGCCACCGGCGACCACGCCGTCCAAACGCTGCGCGAGGCGCTTGGCGCGTTCGCCCATATGGTCCTGCGCCACGTCGAGTTCTTCGAACGAGGCCTGCAGATACAGCACGGCGGTCGCCACTTCCATCGCCAATGCGGGCGCTGGTGGTTCGCCGGATTGCGCGGTCTTCTCGACCGCGCGCATCAGCGCTGCGGCGAGTGGCTCGCTGCCGGGATGGAGCTTGCGCAGCGAATCGCAGACCAGACTGAACTGGTCAACGGAAGGCTTGAGCTTGTTGCGATCACCACCGGCCAGAGCCGACCAGGTTTCCGTGGCCGAGCCGATGCGCTTGCGCGCCTGCGCGAGAACGGTGGGATCGAACAGGCCGAAGCGTGCCTGGTTGTAGTCCACCGGCACATAGCGCTGCAGACCGAAGGCCTGACGCACCGCGTCGAGCGCGGGCGTCGCCGAGTTCGCATCAGCGGCGCTGTCCGGCTGCTTGGCCTGTGCGCAGAAGAACAGCAACTCGTGCACCAGACGATCGGCGATGGTCTGGTCACCCTTGGCCAGCGTCGCGTACTGCAGCAGCACGCGCGAGGCCACGCGCTTCACATACACATCGGGTTTGATCAGACCGGCGACCAGCGCTTCGAAGAAGCCACTGCAGATCTTCCAGAACGAGCGGATCTGGCGGTCGGCCTCACCAGCGGCAAAGCCCTGGCAGAGCTGGAGCAGTTCGGCGTCGGCTGCCAGATCACCGCTTTTGATGATGCGCAGCACCGCGCTGTCGAGCTTGCTGCGCGCGTCGGCGTCGTAGGCCCGTGGTGCCACCGAGATGGCGAAATCGGGTTCGCGGAAACGGCGCTCCACCGGCCACAGATCGGCCGGATGCACGCGCTCCACGCCGTTCAGGGCCTGTGCTTCGCGGTACTGCGGAAACAGGGAGACGGCAGACACTGGCTTGCCTGCCAGCACGCTTTCCAGATAGGCGACGAGCGCGAAACTCGCGCGTTCGATGATGTTGGCCGATTCGTCCGTGCACAGCTCGGGGCGTTGCACGTATTTCTGCACTGCGGACTCGAGCGCACGCAGGATCAGCGCTGGCGACACCATGCCCACCATGTCCAGCGCGCCGCTGGCCTGGTGCAGTTGTTGGCGCGCCATGCGCAGTGGACTCACGTCCAGGGAAGCAAGATCGGATTCGCGAGCGACTTCGGCATCACGCACAAAACGGCGCATGGACTTGACCGTGGTGTCCAGCGATTTGCGCAGTTCATCAAGCACCCACGCGAGCGGACCCAGGTCCTGCTCGCCGTGCGTCCAATCAGTGACCGAAGCGTTGACAGCCTCAAGAGATGACATGGATTCGTCCCCGGCCCACGAGGGACCAGTTCGTTAATGAGGAAACAGTGGTCTCAGGCAATCTTGAAACGCGAAACGGACTGACGAAGTTCCTCGGCCACTTGGGACAGCTCGCGCACCTGCTGGGCAGTTGCACGCGTACCCTCACCGGTCTGCTCCGTCACCGCAAAAATGTGCTGGATGTTCTCGGCCACGTCGTTGGCGAGTTCGGCCTCGCGCGATGTGGAGGTCGAGAACTGTTCAATCAGTTCGGACAGACGGCGCGACACGCGGTCAATCTCGGTCAGCGCGGTACCGGCGGAGTCGGACAGACGGGCCCCTTCCACCACACCCTGCGTGGAACGTTCCATAGCGGCCACCGCGTCCTGGGTGTCGGTCTGAATCGCCTTCACGAGTGCCGAAATCTGGCGCGTCGCATCGGCGGAACGTTCCGCCAGACGCTGCACTTCTTCCGCAACCACCGAGAAGCCTCGGCCGGCTTCACCGGCCGACGCGGCCTGAATGGCGGCGTTCAGAGCCAGCACGTTGGTCTGCTCGGTAATGTCGGAAATCAGTTCGGTGATTTCACCAATCTCCTGCGACGATTCACCCAGTCGCTTGATGCGCTTGGAGGTGTCCTGAATCTGGTCACGGATCGAGTTCATACCGCCGATGGCGTTCTGCACAGCGGTCAGGCCTTGATCAGCAGCTTGCAGCGACTGGCGCGCAACCGCTGCGGATTCCTGGGCCTGCACCGACACGTCATTGATACGACCGGCCATTTCAAGAACCGAGCGGCCGGTTTCGCGAATCTCGCGCAACTGTTCGGTCGAAGCTGCCAGCAGTTCGGTCGACGTCGCATCCACCTGAGCCGTTGTGTGGGCCACGCGGGTAGCGGTGTTCTGCACCGAGCCCACCAGCTGTCGCAATTCTTCCACCGTGTAGTTCACCGAGTCGGCAATAGCGCCGGTGATGTCTTCGGTCACGGTCGCTTCCTGGGTCAAGTCACCTTCAGCGACCGACTGCAGTTCGTTCATCAAACGCAAAATGGCGGCTTGGTTCGCGTCGTTCACGCGCTTGGCTTCCTGCTCCTGACGCTTGGCATCGCGCTGCAGCGATTCGGCAGCTGCCTGACGATTGCGCGAGTCACCCAGTTGAACGCGGGAAATGCCGATACCGCAAAGCACGACGAACGCGCCAGCCAACACCAGCGCAACCAGTTGGCCAAGGCCAATGCCGCTTTGCTCGGACAGCTTGGTCTGCAGCGTTTCCATGCCGCGACGCAGAGGTTCGGAATCGGCCACGATGGCGGATTGCGCTTCGCGAGCGGACACCAGACCTTGCAGGTTGCCCAGAATCGCGCCGGCTTGCGTGCGGGTCTGGTCATACAGCTTGATCAGGCCGTCGAGCTGTTCGCGTGTCTGTGGATCGCGGCTGGCGGGCAGGCGCAATTCGGAGCTGCCGTCCAGCAGGCCTTGCGCGATTTCCTTGAAGGAGTTCAAGTCCTTGCCCAGCAGGAACACGGCCTCGGGGCTCACACCTTCGGTCGTTTGGAATTCGTTGGCGGACTTGCCGATACGCTGGGTCAACATCACGAGCTGACCAGCGGCGGAAATTTCTGCGGAAGAAGCGTTCTGCTGCAGCTTGAGCGAAGAAACCGTTTCGGCGATTTCCAGCAAGTCTGCGGATTGACGGTTGATGGTACGCAGAGCGTCACCCACCTGCGTCAGAATCTTTTGCTGACCCAGCACCACCTTGGCGTTGCGGTCGGCGCGTTCCACCAGCGGCGAAACGGTGTCCAGCTCGGGCTTGAAGTTGTCGCCCAGCGATTGCACGCCGAGTTCGCTGTCGCCGCTGTTCAGCGCATTCACGTTGCGCGTCAGAACGTCCGAGCTGTCCTTCACGTCAGGGAAAGCCGAGGGCGCACCCACCAGCGCCTGCGACACGGACTTCGCCAGACGTTGTGACTGCATCAGCGACTGACCGGTAGCCGTCAGCTGCTGGGCCACACGATTGGACTGCTGCAACACCCAACCGGCGATCAGCGCCAGCACCACCAGACCGATACCGAGCAGCAGCAGCAACTTGCGCTGATGCGAAGCGGCCGTTGCGCGGCCCAGCAATGGCAGCGCAATCAGTTCGTGGTTGCCGAAATCCTCGTCATCGACAAACTGCGACGTTTGGTTGGGATCGCCCTGCACGCTGTACATGCCCTCGTTCTGGAACGAATCATCGGTCGTGCTCCCGACCACTGAATCCTGTTCCGCGCCCGCTACCGCCAGGTCAGCGCCCGCATCGGCCGTCGCGCCTTTGCGTTTGAACAGTTTGTCAAGTGAAAAAGACATAATGCAGCCTTACAGAAAATCTCAAACGCCAATACCTAGAAAAACAGGACTCTGCGACATCGCCTGCAGATTCAACTCCTGCCACTGCGCGCCTTGCGCATCCGAATAGCGGGAGCCGAAATATTCGGGCGCTCCCTCGCCGGGTGATTCCGACGACACGAACGCATCCGTGCCGCGCAACCCGAGCAATTTGTCCACCATCAGCGCGGAGTTCACACCCAGCGCCGGATTCATCGCCAGCAGACTCGCATCCGCCAGCGCCTGCTCGGTGCGTTGGATCTGCGTGCCCATGAGCCCGCCCAGATCAACCACACCCATGAGCGCGCCGCGCAGGTTGGCGACACCCAGGAACCAGGGCTTCGTATAAGGCACAGCCTGCACCCCGGTCCACGGAAAAATTTCACCCGAATGGCCGAGCGGCAACAGATACCGCGCGCCAGCGGTCTCCACGGCCAGCCAGGACGACACGTTCGAGCCTTCCGCCTTCGCTGCCTGCAGGCGGCTGGCAAGACGGGTCTGGAGTTCTCTGAGGGCTTCGCGATTGGCCATGGGTCCGCTTAATAACTCTGATGAATCAATGAAATGATCAGCTCAGCGAGTCGATCTTGGCCTGCAACTCGGCCGGATCCACTGGCTTGGTGATGTAGGCACGAGCCCCCTGGCGCATGCCCCAGACGCGATCAGTCTCCTGATTCTTGCTGGTGCACATGATGATCGGCACATCGGCATACAGCGGATCGCGCGAGATCGAACGCGTGAGCTGAAAGCCGTTCTGGCCTGGCATCACCACGTCCATCAGAATCAGGTCGGGCTTTTCTTCGGCCAGACGCTTGATGGCTTCGTCCGCGTTCTCGGCGGTACGCACCTGCATGCCTTTTTTCTGCAGCAGGTCGGTGAGGTACATCAGTTCCGTCTTCGAATCGTCGACAACCAAAACTTTCTGAATGGGCATTTACTTAGCTCCTTGATCCATATTGCCAAACTGCTGCACGGCTTGCAGCAACTGGTCTTTCGTAAACGGTTTGGTGAGGTATTCCTGACAGCCGACCATGCGGCCGCGCGCCTTGTCGAACACACCGTCCTTGGAGGACAGCATCACGACCGGCGTGTCTGAATATTTGGCGTTGCGCTTGATGATTGCGCATGTCTGATAGCCGTCGAGCTTGGGCATCAGGATGTCGCAGAAAATCAATTGCGGATTGAAGTCGTTGATCTTCGAGAGCGCGTCGAAACCATCGTCAGCCAGCAGCACTTCGTGCCCGCCCTGCTTGAGAAAGATTTCCGCACTGCGGCGAATGGTGTTGCTGTCGTCGACAACCAGCACCTTGAATGTTGGATTTCCACCTGTAGTCAATTTCACCGCTCCCAAGGAATCGAAACTTCGCAACTGCGAGCGTTCTTCATCAGATTTCCACCATCTCGAAGTCTTCTTTGCGTGCGCCGCACTCGGGACATGTCCAGTTCATGGGTACTTGTTCCCATGACGTGTTGGGTGCAATACCATGATCGGGAGCCCCCTCGGCTTCGTCATATATCCAACCGCAAATCAGACACATCCAAGTTTTTGAGTTTGTCACAGCTTAAAGAGCCTTCACATAGAATGCAACGATTGTATCTAGACATCACCGTGAGATGCGGCTTTCGCGCCACCGTATACGCTGGCGTCCGTACATGAAACAAGACTCCAACTCCCCCATCTCCCACCAGTCCGAAAAACCAACCGCCGACGAGGTCGCCGCTGCCGTCTGCGTGATGACCTTCAACGCCAACGACCCCAGTGGGGCGGGCGGATTGACCGGCGACACAGCCGCTATCGCCTCCGTAGGGGCGCATGCGCTGGCTATTGTGACGGGCACGTATGTCAGAGACACAACGGAAATCGTCGATTTTGTCGCTTTCGACGACGATACTGTCGCAGATCAAGCACGAACTGTTTTTCAGGATATGCCCGTACAAGCCATCAAGGTGGGCTTCGCCGGCAGTCCCGAAAACCTCGCGACCATCGCCGAATTGACGGCCGATTACTCCGACGTTCCAGTGATCGCCTACATGCCGAGCCTGTCCTGGTGGAGCGACGACCTGATCGACCAGTACCTCGACGCATTTGTGGAATTGCTGCTTCCGCAGACCTCAGTGTTGGTAGGAAACCACAGCACACTGCGCCGCTGGCTGCTGCCGGACTGGGAAAACGACCGCCTGCCCACCGCGCGCGAGATCGCCAAGGCCGCGTCCGTCAAGGGCGTGCCCTACACACTTGTAACAGGCGTGCCTGTGGACAAGGAACATTTCGACAACGTGCTGTGCACGCCGCAGGCCGTGCTCGGCAACGGCCAGTTCGAGCGTTTCGAGCTGAGTTTTGCCGGAGCTGGCGATACCTTGTCGGCAGCGCTTGCGGCCCTCATCGCCTGTGACAATGATCTGGGCGATGCGACGCGCGAGGCGCTGACCTATCTGGACGGCTGCCTCGCCGCAGGCTACCGCCCCGGCATGGGCCAGTTGCTGCCCGATCGCATGTTCTGGGCCCAGCCCGATGAGGATGAAGAAGACGAAGAATCTTCCGAGTCCGACGACGCCAAGGGCGTCGATGCTTCACGAATTCCTCCCAATGACACATCCCACTGACTCCCAAGTTTCTCAAGATCTCAACGTTCCCCTGTTCGAGCGCGCCAAGCGGGTCATCCCCGGCGGCGTGAACTCGCCCGTGCGCGCCTTCAACGCCGTCGGCGGCACGCCGCGCTTTGTCGAACACGCACTCGGTGCCTACTTCTGGGACACCAATGGCCAGCAGTTCACCGACTACATCGGCAGCTGGGGCCCGATGATCCTCGGCCACGGCCATCCCGAAGTGATCGCCGAAGTGCAGAAGGCCGTGCTCGAAGGCTTCTCGTACGGCGCACCGACCGAGCGCGAAGTGCATCTGGCCGAAGCCATCATCAAGCTCGTTCCATCGATGGAAATGGTGCGCATGGTGAGCTCGGGCACCGAAGCGGGCATGAGCGCGCTGCGTCTGGCGCGCGGCTTCACGGGTCGCAACAAGATCATCAAGTTCAACGGCTGCTATCACGGCCACGCCGATTCGCTGCTGGTCAAGGCGGGCTCGGGCCTTGCCACGTTCGGCTCGTCGTCATCGGCAGGTGTGCCTGCCGATGTGGTCAAGGACACCATCGTTCTCGAATACAACGACGTCGGCCAGCTTGAAGAAGCCTTTGCCAAGATCGGCAGTGAAATCGCCTGCGTGATCATGGAGCCGATCGCTGGCAACATGAACTTCGTGCGCGCCAGCGTCGAGTTCACCCGCCGCATCCGCGAGCTGACCCGTGAACACGGCGCGCTGATGATCTACGACGAAGTCATGACCGGCTTCCGCGTGGCGCTCGGCAGCGCTCAAAGCATCTACGCCCAGCAGATCGAAGGCTTCCAGCCCGACATCACGGTGATGGGCAAGGTCATCGGCGGCGGCATGCCCATGGCCGCCTTCGGCGCACGCCGCGAGATCATGGAAAAGCTCTCGCCGCTTGGCCCGGTGTATCAGGCCGGCACGTTGTCGGGCAATCCGATCGCCACTGCCTGCGGCTTGAAAACGCTGGAGCTGATCAGCAAGCCCGGTTTCCACGAAGCACTGCACGCCACCACCGGCCGCCTGATGGCAGGCCTCAAGAAGGAAGCCGATGCAGCAGGCGTTCCGTTCAGCGTCGACCACCAGGGCGGCCTGTTCGGTTTCTACTTCCTGCCCGAACTGCCCAAGACCTACGCCGAAGTCATGAAGACCGACGGCAAGGTATTCAACAAGTTCTACCACGGCATGCTCGATCGCGGCCACTACTTCGCGCCTGCGTTGTATGAGGCCGGTTTCGTCAGCGCAGCGCACACCAACGCCGACATCGACAAGACCATAGAAGCCGCCCGCGAAGTCTTCAAGACGCTGTGATCTCTGGCTTACCCCTTCATACAGGGATGAACCAGTGATGTGATGGGCACGTGCGATGGCGCGTGCTCGGACAGTCCTCTTTTTGAGGTGGCGATATGGGGCCGCATGCTTTGTTGCAGAAGCCTTGCCGTACGAGAGTACTGTCTGCGGCTTCGCGTCGCGCCTGCGGCCCCATCTCGCCATTGGGGTGAGTGATTCGAGTGCCCACTTCGCTGCCTGGCTCGCAGTTGGAATACCTCTTTTTTCCTGTTCGCTGACGTTCAGGCGCAGAACGTCACTCTCGGTTTGCCGGTGAAGGGATGGGCGTCGACCACGGCGTCCATTCCGTAGACCGCTGCAATGTTCTCTGGCGTGAGCACCTCGTCAGGCGTGCCTTGTGCCACCAGCGCGCCGTGGTGCATGAGGCACAGCCGGTCGCAGTACTGCGCTGCGATGTTCAGATCGTGCAGCACCACCAGCGTGCTGCGCCCCACGCCGCGCACCAGCGCCATCAACTCGTGCTGGTAGCGCACATCCAGATGATTTGTCGGCTCGTCGAGCAGCAGGCATTGCGGCTGCTGCGCCAGTGCGCGCGCAAGCAGCACGCGCTGCTTTTCGCCGCCGGACAGGCGCGCGAAATCGCGATCCAGCAGCGTCTTGCAACCGACCTGCTCCAGACATTCACGCACCAACGCCCGATCGCGCGCGCCATGCAGCGCCCACGATGAATGGTGAGGAATGCGCCCCATCATCACGGTCTCTTCCACCGACATGTCGAACGCCGGAGCGAACTCCTGCGTGAGCACTGCGACCTGCTGCGCAAAGCCGCGAGCGGACATCTCCCAGACATCGCGCCCTGCCAACTGCACCGTGCCCGCATGCGGGCGGATCACGCGGTACAGCATGCGCAGCAGACTCGACTTGCCGCAACCGTTCGGGCCGATCACGCCAAGGCATTCGCCATCGCGCAACTGGACCGACACATGGTTCACCACGGTCTTGCCCGCAATGCTCCAACGCAGTTGGCTGGCTTCGAGCAGCACGCTCATGCCGGATCTCCCGCCACGCGCGACTGGCGCATCAGCATCCACACAAAGAACGGCCCGCCGATCAGCGCGGTGATCACGCCCACCGGTACCTCCATCGGCGAAAACAGCACGCGCGCAAGCAGATCGACGACGACCAGAAACAACGCGCCCATCAACGCCGCCAGCGGCAACACCCGGCCATGGTCCGACCCGACGAGCATGCGCGCCACATGCGGCACGACCAGTCCGACAAACCCAATCGCACCGCTCGCCGCGACCATCACGCCCGTCAGCAACGACACCACCACAAACAGCGCACGCCGCAGTGCATGTGTGTTCACGCCGAGCGTGGCGGCGGTCTCGTCGCCCGTCATCAAGGCGTTGAGCGACTGGGTCTGCAACAGCAGCCAGACGATGCCGACGAGCAGCACGATCGCAGGCAGCATCAGGCTGCTCCACTGCGTGCCTGCAAGGCTGCCGAGCGTCCATGTCATCAACGCTCCGGCCAGGTCGCGCTGCCCGGACGTCAGCGCGATCAGGCTGGTCAGCCCGGTCAGAAAATAGCCCACGGCCACGCCGCTCAGAATCAAGCGCGTGGACTGCTGAACCCGCCCTCGCGCGTTGCCCCGCGCAAGCCAGTAGACGGCGGTGGTGGCGGCCAGCGCGCCCACAAAAGCGCCCGCCGAAATCGCATACACACCCGCAAACGCGAAGCTGCCCCAGGCCAGCACGGACACCGCCCCCACCGACGCGCCCGACGACACGCCCAGCATGTACGGATCGGCCAACGGATTGCGCACCATGGCCTGCATGACCACACCGACCGTCGCCAGCCCCGCCCCCACCAGCACGGCCATGAGCACGCGCGGCGCACGCACCAGCCAGACGATCTGGTGCTGCTGCACGCTGAAGTCAGCCGTCGATGACATGCCGAACAGCTCGCCCAGCAGATCGCCCAAGACAATGCGCCAGACGACCAACGGCGGCACATTCACCGAACCCAGCGCCACGCCCGCCGTCATCGCAACGAGCAGCAACAGCGCCAACACGCCAAGCCATGTGCCAAGAGGTCGCTTGCGCATGCTGATCACCGCTCACTTGCCCGCAAAGCGCTCGGGATGCAGCTTGCGTGCCAGCGCTTCGGCCATGTCCACATTGCCGGGACTGGGCGTCGCATCCGAATAGGTCATCACGAAAAAGCGCTTCTTGCGAATCGCCTCGACCTGCGCCAACTCCTTTTTGTGCAGCAGAAAATCGATCTTGCCTTGTGCATCGGGTTGGTCGTAATCAACGATCACGATCCACTCCGGATCGCGCGCGATCACGTCTTCCCAATTGCCCGTGGGCCAGTTGGTGGCGATATCGGCAAAGATGTTCTCGCCGCCCGCTGCTTCGATCAGTGCATGCGGCATGCCGAAGCGGCCCGCCGTCACCGGCAGGCGCTGACCGCTGTCGTAGACGAACACGCGCGGACGTTGCTGGACGCCCTTCATGCGCTGCGCCAACGTGTCGATGCGCGACTCCAGCGCCTGCAGCCTGGGCGCATTCTCCTTTTCCACGTCGAAGATGCGCGCCACGTTGCGCATGTCGATCAGCCCATCGGCCAGCGAGACCCGCTCGCGCTTTTCGACATGGATGCAGGACTCGCGCAGCAAATACGAATCGACGCCGTAGCGCTTGAGCAGATCGGGCGTCACCCCGCCCTGCCGAAAACCATAGCTCCATCCGGCAAACACAAAATCGGCACGCACGCCCAGCATGCTCTCCAGATTCATGTCCTTCTTCGAGAGGTCGGGCACGCTCGCCAACTGCGCGCGATACCGAGGCGCGATCTCCTTGGTCGCCGAGATGCCGGAGTAACCCACCAGCTTCGATCCCAGACCAAGATACAGAAACATCTCCGTGATGTTCACGTCATGCGTGACCGCGCGCTGCGGCACGCGCGTGTAGGTCACGGGCTTGCCGCACACCTCGACCACCAAGGGCTGCGCACGCGGCTGCTGTGCATGCGCAGCACCCAGCACCGAGAACGCCATCGCGAAGACGGCCACTGCGCGCATGCACCGCATTGAAATCTCTGGAGCCATCTTCGCGATTCCTTTCACACGCAGATCAGAAACGGAACTGCCCCGTGAGGGCTACGCTGCGGCCCGGTGCCACCAGCCACTGATCGTCGTAGTACGACGAGGTGGCGTACACGCGATTGGTCAGATTGCGCACCACCAGGCTCAACGCCGTGGTCTTGCTCATGTCCCAGCGCAGCACCGCATCGGCCACCGTGTAGCGCGGCAGTTGCGAGGTGTTGGCGTTGTTGGAATAGCGGCTGCCGACATGGCGCAGACCAAGCGATGTCTGCCACGCGCCGATGCGATAGTGGCCCCAGAGATTGGCCGTCGTCGAAGGCACATTGGCAGGACGATTGCCCGCACGATCAGCGCCCGTGCTGCCTTCTCGGAATTCGTCGAACTTGGCCTTCACGTAGGCCACATTGCCGTCCACACGCAACGCGGCGTTGACCTTGTAGGCCGCACTCAACTCCACGCCGCGCGAGGACTGCTTGCCCCCTTGCACCGACAGCGCAGGCCGCAGCGGATCGCGCGTGATGATGTCGCTCTTGGTGATGTCGAACGCCGCCAACGTCAGCTCGCCACGTTCATCGGGCAGTTGCTGCTTCCAGCCGATTTCAGCCTGCCGACCGCGCGTGAGCTTGAACGCTGTCTGCGATGCGGACAGCGACACGAGACTGCCGACGGGATCATGTCCACGGCTGAGCTGCGCATAAAGACTGCTGCGCTCGCTCAGCTTGTAGGTCGCACCCACGCGCCAGGACGTGCCGCTCAAGTCCGTCGCCGCGGTCGTGCCCGTGATCAGATTGCGCTGGTCGAAGTCATACCAATCGCGTCGCAGCCCCGCCATCAAAAGCCACTGTTTGGACACCTGCCATGCGTCCTCCAGATACAGCGCGTGCTGACGCAATTGCGTTTTGCTGCGCGCCAGATACGGGTCGGGACTCGTCCAAGAACCATGCTCGGGATTCCACGCACTGAGGTCGTTGGACGGCGTGCTGTACGGCGAATTGCTGATGTTCGTGTACCGCGCTTCGGAGAAGTCCCAGCCGATGGCGATGCGATGATCGGCCAGTTTCAGATCGGCACCGACGCGGTTGCCCTTCTGCTCCAGATCGTGGCCGATCTCCAGATAATCGCCGCGCGTGACCACGCCGCTTCGCGGATCGAAGCTGTACATCTCGGCATTGCGCCAGTGGCGATCCGCCTTGAACCAATACAGCTCATCGCGCAAAGTCAGCAGGTCGCTGGCCGTCCACTCGGCCTTGGCACGCACGCGCTTGTCCTTGTACTGGATGTCGCTGTCCTGCACGTTGTAATTGGTGTTGCGCAGCGAACGCACCAGTTGCCCATCGATCGCAGGCGTGCCGAAATAGCGCTCGGGTTTCTGCTCTGCGATGTCGGCAGTGAGGTCCACTTTCAGATCGGCACGCGGCTGCCAGCGCAGGCCTGTCATCAGCTTCTGGCTGCTTGATTTGCCCAGTTCACGCTCGCCATTGCGGCGCTGCCCGTAGGCATCGATGCGGTAGCTCAGCGTCTCGCTGATCGCACCCGTCATGCCGAAACCCAGGCGCATCTCGCCATGGCTGCCCGCGCCCACAAGCAGATCGGTGGAGCGCTCGCGGCTCGGCTGCTTGCGCATGGCGTTGACCGTGCCGCCCATGGTGCCGCTGCCATACACGATGGACGCAGGACCACGCAACACGTCGATACGCTCGTAGCCCCAGGCATCACTCGGATAGTTGATCGTGCCGGAGGCGACGCCGAGCATCATCCCGTCTTCCGCCACGCCCACCGAATTCACGCCCGCAAAGCCGCGACTGGAAAACGCCAGACCGCCATTGCCCGGTGTGCTGTCCACCGACAGCCCCACAGTGCGCGTGACGGCATCGGCCACTTCAAAGTCGGCACGCTCGTCCATCTGCTGCGACGATACCGTGGACACGCTGGCGGGCACATCCTGCACCGGCACATCGACGTTGGCGCCGGACTTCGCGGAGTTGGACAGGCCGAGAGCCGAATCGACCGTGCGCGTCGATTGCACATGCACTTCAGGCAAGGTGGATTGCGCATGGGCCGCCGAAACGCACGCACAGGCCCACGCAGCCATCACACTGACGGGCAGAAGCGCGGGACGAAAACGCGGGAAAGACGTCGAGGAAGAAACCGAAGCGTGGGCCGATGCCGACGCATGGAAAGCAGAGGAAAACATGTCTTCAAACAGAGCAAAAGACTGCCTGAAGTGCAGCCCCACTCTGCGCGAAGACCATGACGACACCACCAAAGTGTGCGCACCAGCCTCGCAAGAATGAAGGCCGTCCACACCCCGCAGACAGTCATGGTTTCAGTGCCGTGGCACCGGAATGTCTGCAGGCCGGTCTCCGGGCTCATGGACGATGTGCTTCATCGAAAAGCACATCCGCATCTCACCTTCCCGATGGAAACGCCCCAGACAAAATCCGGAACACAAAACCACCAGTGGCAGCAGTCTTCGCTGAATCGCGAGCCTGCATGAAATGCTGTCATCCAATTACCGTTGCGGGGGCAGCCAAGGCATGTTCAACCGTTGATCGATCGACCTTGTTCCCGTTTCACCCACTTGTGTGGACACCTGCAAACGCGTGTCCTGCATGAGCTTGTGCCCCCGCAAGACGCGCGAATCCTAACACGCCTCAGCGATTGTTGTCCGATGCGTTGGCTGGCAGCGCGAGAATCCACGTAGCCATTTGCAGCGCCTGCTGCTCGGTGATGTCCGGATGGCGCGGCATGATGTTGCGGCCCCATTCGCCTGCGCCGCCTTCGCGGATCTTGCCTGCGATGTATTGCGCGCCGTCGGCACGCGCTGCGTGGCGCTGGCCGATGTCGGCGAAGGTCGGGCCGACGTAGCTGCGCTCGAAACCATGGCAGCGCATGCAGTCGGAGCCCTTCACGAGGTCCTTGCCCGCGAGCAGTTCGGGGCGTGACTGCAGGGCGGCATCCTGCTTGTTTTCAACGGGGTCGGGCCGCATGATGAGCCAGCCCACGTTGGCCACGCCGAACGCCACCATCGCCATGAAAATCACGATCACCCAGCCGATCCACTTGGGTCGGTCGGGCGCTTCGTCTTCCTCGTAGGGACGAGGATTGTTGTCTTGCGACACGTCTCGGTTCAGCCGCAGATCAGTGGCGGAAGTGACGCACGCCGGTGAACACCATGGCCACGCCGCGTTCGTTGGCAGCGTCGATCACTTCCTGATCGCGCATCGAACCGCCGGGCTGTGCCACGCAGGTTGCGCCCGCATCGACCACCACGTCCAGACCGTCGCGGAACGGGAAGAAGGCATCGCTCGCCACGACCGTGTTCTGCAGGCTGAGCTTGGCCGCTTCGGCCTTGATCGAGGCAATGCGTGCGGAATCAAGACGCGACATCTGACCTGCGCCCACGCCCATGGTCATGCCGTTCTTGCAGAACACGATGGCGTTGGACTTCACGAACTTCGCGACCTTCCATGCAAACAGCAGATCCTGCAGTTCTTCAGGTGTAGGTTGCTTGACGGTCACGACCTTCAGATCGGCCAGCGCCAACTCGTGGTTGTCGGCCGATTGCAGCAGGATGCCGGAGCCCACGCGCTTGGATTCGACGGCGTTGCGGCCGTTTTCCCAATCGGTCTTGCCGCCCTTGGGCAGTGCGATCTGCATCAGGCGCACGTTGACCTTGGCCTTGAAGATGTCGAGCGCTTCGGCGCTGAATTCAGGGGCCATCAGCACTTCGACGAACTGCTTGGAGACGGCTTCGGCAGCGGCCTTGTCCACGGGACGGTTGAAGGCGATGATGCCGCCGAACGCGCTGGTCGGATCGGTCTGGAAAGCCTTGGCATAGGCTTCGTGCGCGTCCTTGCCCACGGCCACGCCGCAGGGGTTGGCGTGCTTGATGATCACGCAGGCAGGCGCTTCGAAGCTCTTGACGCATTCCCATGCGGCATCGGCGTCGGCGATGTTGTTGTACGAGAGTTCCTTGCCCTGCAGTTGCACGCCGGTGGCGAGCGAACCAGGAGCGGGGTACAGATCGCGGTACCAGGCGGCTTGCTGGTGGCTGTTTTCACCGTAGCGCAGGTCCTGGATCTTGATGAACTGGCTGTTGGCCTGGCCGGGGAATGCAGCGCGCTCGGGCACGTATTCTTCGGACAGCTTTTCATCTTCGAACTTCACCGACGACAGGTAGTCGCTGATCGCGCCGTCGTATTGCGAGATGCGGTTGAACGCGGCCACCGACAGCTCGAAACGCAGCTTGTTGGACAGTTTGCCCGATGCGGTCAGTTCGCCGATCACGGCGTCGTACTGGTCGGCAGCGGTGATCACACCCACGTCCTTCCAGTTCTTGGCGGCCGAGCGCACCATGGCGGGACCACCGATGTCGATGTTCTCGATCGCGTCGGCCAGCGTGCAGCCGGGCTTGGCGACGGTGGCTTCAAACGGATAGAGGTTCACCACCAGCAGGTCGATGGTTTCGATGCCGTGTTCCTTCAGAGCCGCCATGTGCTCGGGGAAATCGCGGCGTGCCAGCAAGCCGCCGTGGACCTTGGGGTGCAGCGTCTTCACGCGACCGTCGAGCATTTCCGGGAACTGGGTGACTTCGGCCACTTCGGTCACGGGCAGGCCCTTTTCGGCCAGCAGCTTGGCGGTGCCGCCAGTGGACAGCAGCTTCACGCCGAGCTTGTGCAGCGCTTGCGCGAATTCGACGATGCCGGTTTTGTCGGAGACGGAAATCAGTGCTTTCATTTTGTCTTCACGGAAAAGTGGGAGTTCAAGTAATCGGGTGCCGCGCAGCGCCTTCGCTGCAACGACGGACCCCGGCGGTGGGCCGGGGTCCTGGAGTTGGTTCAAAGCAGCTTGTGTTCCACCAGCTTCTTGCGAAGCGTGTTGCGGTTCAGGCCCAGCCATTCGGCCGCGCGCGACTGGTTCTCGTTGGCCTGCGTCATCACGACTTCGAGAAGCGGCTTCTCGACCAGTCGAATGACCATGTCGTACACGCCGTCGGGCGACTCGCCGTCGAGGTCGCGGAAATAGCTCTGCAGGCTCTCGCGCACGCTCTCTTCAATGTTGTTCTTGCTCATGGGTCGATTCCCTCAAATCCAATGCTGCTTCATTTGATTGCGCAATTTCAACGCGCGGCAGTCGGTCCATCTCGGCGCCCAGCGCATCGAAATAGTCGGCCACCGCACGCCATTGCGCCGCGCAGTCATCCAAAGTGTTGATATGTTTTCTCAAGTCTTCGCCGCCGGGCAGAGCGCGCACATACCAGGCGATGTGCTTGCGCGCGCTGCGCACGCCGGTCAGCTCACCGTAGAGCTGGTAGTGGTCCTGCAGATGGTCGAGCAGCAGACGGCGCACCTCGGCAACGAGCGGCGCAGCAAGGTGCTCGCCGGTTTCGAGGAAGTGACCGATCTCGCGGAAGATCCACGGACGGCCCTGCGCCGCGCGGCCCACCATGATCGCGTCGGCTCCGGTGTAGGCGAGCACGTCGCGCGCCTTCTCCGGGCTGTTCACATCACCGTTGGCGACGACCGGCACGCGCACCGCGTTCTTCACGGCGGCAATCGTGTCGTACTCCGCAAAGCCCTTGTAGCCCTGCTCGCGTGTGCGGCCGTGCACGGTCAGCATCTGAATGCCGACGTCCTCGAACGCACGCGCCAGAACCACCGCATTCTTTTGCTCGTTGCACCAGCCGGTGCGCATCTTGAGCGTGACCGGCACATTGCGCGGAGCGGCAGCTTCCACCACCGCCTGCGCGATTTCCACCGCCAGCTTCTCGTTCTGCATCAGCGCCGATCCGGCCCACTTGTTGCAGACCTTCTTGGCCGGGCAGCCCATGTTGATGTCGATGATCTGCGCGCCGCGGTCGATGTTGTAGACCGCCGCTTCCGCCATCATCTCGGCATCGGTTCCCGCGATCTGCACCGAGATCGGACCGGGTTCGCCCTCGTGATTGGCACGGCGCGAAGTCTTGAGACTGTTCCAGAGATCCTTGCGCGATGTCACCATTTCGCTGACCGCATACCCCGCGCCAAGCGCCTTGCACAACTGGCGGAAAGGCCGGTCGGTCACACCCGCCATGGGCGCAACAAACAGGTTGTTCGCCAATGGAATATGACCAATGTGCAGGGAAGGCATAGGGAGAGGTGCTTAAAAATGCGGCAAAGCGCAGGAAAAGAGGCGCGATTATACCTGCCCAAAAATTAGGCAAAAGAGAATACCGACAAGGCCAACACGGATGGTGCGGCACCCGCTTGACGAAACCCGCAAACTGTTCCTCCCCTCCGACAGAGGCAAACACCCGATGGCCCTACACTTGCGGCCCTATGGAAGCATGGCTGCATCAACTGCTGGAATGGCTCGCGCTGCCCCAATTCGGGCTGAGCACGGTTTTCATCGTCTCGTTCGTTTCGGCCACGCTGCTGCCGCTGGGCTCGGAGCCCGCCGTGTTCGGGCTCATCAAGCTCAATCCCGAGCTGTTCTGGCCCGCCGTGTTGGTCGCCACCGCAGGCAACACGCTGGGCGGCATGGTCAGTTGGTGGATGGGCTTGGGCGCGCACAAGGCCTGGGACGCCGCACGCAAACGTCGGCTGGACGGACACCCGGAACTCGGACAAAAGAAACCGCGTGAACTCACCCGCACCGAACGTCGCGCGCGCGTGTGGCTGCGCAAGTTCGGCGCCAAGACCTGTCTGCTGAGCTGGCTGCCGGTCGTCGGCGATCCGCTGTGCGCCGTCGCAGGCTGGATGCGCCTGCCGTTCTGGCCCTGCGTGGGCTACATGGCCATCGGAAAATTTTTCCGTTATCTGGTGATGACCACTGCGCTGCTGCATCTGGTGCCAGCGCACATCGGCTGAGGCATTTTTTCAGGGCAGGAAAGCTGGAGACAGCAATCGAAGCCCCACCGAAATCCAGCGCTCGCCCCCGCCGCCAAAGCGGTTGCCATAGGTCGTGTCGACCTGCACACGATTCGGAATGATCCAGTAGCGCACGCCCATCTGGTAATGCGGCTTGCCGTCGCCCGCGCCGAAGGTCTCGGCGATCAGATACGCGCGCTCGGTGAGCTGCGTTTCGCTGCCCAGCCCCCAGGTCACATGGTTTCTGCGTGTGCCCTGATCACGTTGCCAACCCAGATTGGTGTGCAGCACAAAGCGGTCATCCGCAAACGAAAAACTCGTAGGCACATAGCTGTACCAACTGCGACCGCCGCCGCTGCCCGAGCGCGGATCGCGCACCGTGCCCACGGCCAGGCCGTAACCCCAACCATTGGCTTCGAGCGGCTTGAACAGCGTCTTGCCCTGCAGCACCTGCGCGGAGTGGTGGGTCGGTCCACCATTGTTCTCACGCGTGAGGGCACCGCCCACGGTCACTTCCAGATTGCCGGTGAAATTGCACGCGGGCTGCGCCCAGAACTCGTTCGTGCCGTTCTGGTTGCGCCGCGCCCAGCTCTCGACTTGGCAGGCCTTGGGATCGACCACGCGCGCGTCGTCGGTGATCATCGGGCGTGCGGCATAAGCAGCGGTCACGCCAAGCGCGCACGGCGCAGCCAGCACGCTGGCCTGTATCGCCTTGCCCATCCATTTCCATCCGGTCACCGACTTCATGCCTGCCCATCCTGTTTTCCATGGCGAGGCATTATCTCCATTTGCGGTGACACCGCCGTGAAGCTCAATCCACCCGCAATCCCAGCGCGTGACTCAACTCGGCATAGCGGTCCATGTCGGCGAGGATCAGCTTGCCGAACTGCTGCGTGGTCTGCCGCTGCGGCACATAGCCCTGGGCCTTGAGCGCCTGCTGCGTGGCGGGTTCGTCGAGGATGCTCATCAGCACCTCGTGCAGATGCTCGACCACCGCGTCCGGCGTCGCCGCAGGTGCCAGCAAGCCATGCCACTGCTGTGCTTCAAAGCCCGGCGCACCTTGCTCCGCAACAGTCGGTACATCGGGCATCTGCGGCAAGCGCTGGGCCGAGGTGACGGCAATCGCGCGCACGCGCCCCGCTTCGATCATCTGAGCCGCACTGCTGGCCGTGACCATGCCAAGCGGCACCTGTCCCGCTGCCACATCGGTGATCGCCGGACCGCAGCCCTTGTACGGCACATGCTGCAGCGCCACGTGCACGGCACGCGCCAGCATCTCGCCCGCCAAATGCTGAGGCGTTCCATTGCCGCACGATGCGAACGGCAACGGCGCATGCGCCTGCCCCTTGAGATCGGCCAGCAACGCCGCAAGCGACTGGTAGCTGCTGGCCTGCGGCACCACCAGCACTGACGCGATCGTGCCCGCATTCACCACCGCACGGAAATCCTTGCGCGGATCGAAATCAAGATGCTGGTACACGCCCGGATTGATGGCGAAAGAACTGTTCACCATCAGCAACGTGGAACCATCCGCCACCGCATCGGCCACATAGCGCGCGCCGATGTTGCCGCTGGCTCCGGGCCGGTTTTCCACCACCACGGTCTGCCCAAGTCGCTCCTGCAGGGCCGCACCCAGGCGGCGTGCCAGCAGGTCCGTGCCACCGCCCGCAGGAAAGGTCACGACGATGGTGATCGGCCTGTCGAAACGCACCGCCGCCTTGCCGGTACGCGACAGCCAGACGCCAGCGACCAGCACGGCGGCAATCAGCGCCAGCACCATCCACGAGAAACGCCGGTTCAACATGGCGACCTCCTCCTTCTCAACTACACACTTTCGAATGACTCAGCAGCTCACGCGTCGAGCCCGATGTCGAGCACGCGCGTGCTGTGCGTGATCCAGCCCACCGCGATCTGATCGACCCCCGTGGCCGCCACGGCGGGTGCGGTCTCGGGCGTGATGCGGCCCGACGCTTCGGTGATCGCGCGGCCCTTGCACATGCCCACGGCCGTGCGCAAATCGTCGAGGCTCATGTTGTCGAGCAGCACCACGTCCACGCCCAATGCCAGCGCGGTTTCCAGCTGCGCGAGCGTGTCCACTTCCAGCTCGATCTTCACCATGTGACCAACGCCCGCACGCGCACGCTTGACGGCGGTTTCCACGCCACCGGCCAACGCAATGTGGTTGTCCTTGATGAGCACTGCGTCATCCAGACCGAAGCGATGGTTGCTGCCGCCGCCCACGCGCACCGCGTATTTCTGCAGCGCACGCAGCCCCGGCATGGTCTTGCGCGTGCAGGTCACGCGCGCACCGTAACCCGCAATCGCCTCGGCAATCGAATGCGTGGCCGTGGCCACGCCGCTCAAATGGCACAGATAGTTCAGCGCCACGCGCTCACCACTCAGAATCGCGCGGCCCGAGCCGCGAATGCGCGCAATCTCGGTGCCCGGTTGGAGCAAGGTTCCATCGCCGCAGCTCACCTCGAACTGCAGACGCGGGTCCATCAGCGTGAACGCCAGACGCGCCAGATCCAGACCCGCCAGCACCCCGTCCTGGCGCGCCACCAGACGCAGCTCCGACTGCGCATCCGCAGGCACGATGGTGTCGGTCGTCAGATCGCCCGCACGCCCCAGGTCTTCCAACAAAGCCATGCGCACCAAGGGTTCCAGCATGACGTCTGGCAGCGAAGGGATGGGCAAGGCGGCAGTCTCTTTAATGCTCATTTTGAGTATATGTGATCAAAAAAATGGAGCGCAAATGCGCAGAGCACTTATGCTAATCATGAGCATAAGTGTCGTCAAGAGGCGAAACCATCCGCCCCTTTCGGCACCTCGGAAATGACAACTACGAAGTGCGCGCACGGCGATCCAGACAAACATTCAGCAGCGCAGTCCGTTTCCGGCAAGCGGAACACTTTGGAGCGTCCTCACAGGAGTCGCAAAACGATAATTGCAACAAATTATTTCAGACGCGCAAGAAGGAAAAAATGGAGCATTACAAGTCTCAGATGATCAACGTCCGCATTCAGCAGTGCATCGGCATCGCGCTGATCTTGGCAGGCGCATATGCGGGCCTCTTCGAACTCAAAGGCAACGACAGGTTCTTCGCGCTGGTTCTGCCACTCTTCAGCATTGGCTTTCTAGGGCAAGCGCACTCCATCCAGAAGCGCATCGAGCACTACGCCACCAACAACTACACGAAGTACGCCAAGGACCATCCGGCCCACGTGACCGAACGCGGCGTGACTTGCTTTCAATGCAAGTCGCCCAAGATCCACACCAAGAACCTGATGCAGGGCTCCTTCACCCGCGAGCACCACTGCGGCCAATGCGGCACCACGCTGTACTACAGCCCCGAGCAGAACCGCTGATCACTGCACCGCATCGCCGCCATGCCCATCACCCCATTTCACTTCGGCCCCGGCGCAGCGCTGCACGCGGGCGCGCCGCGTCATGTGAGCTTTCTGGCCTTCTTCTCGGCCAACGTGCTCATCGACCTGGAATCGTTCATCCACTTCACCTACGGCTTCGAGCCGGTGCACGCGTTCTTCCACACCTACGTGGGCGCAAGCATCGTGGTCGCGTTCATCGCTGCGGTGTTTGCGGGATTGCGCTGGTCGGCGGGCCGCATTCGCTTGCCCAACCTGTTCGACTGGCAAGGTTTGTCGATGCGGCAAGTGCTGATCGGCGCGGCGCTGGGTGCGTACTCGCACATCGCCATCGACAGCTTCATGCACTTCGACATGCAGCCGTTTTCGCCGTTCGTTCCTGGAAATCCGTTTGCGGGCAAGGTGTCGGTGGATACGCTGCAATGTACGTGCGTAGCGGTCGGTATCGTGGGCTTGCTGGTGACTGCTGTGCGCTCGTTCAAACGCCGCTGAGCCCGGCCTCGATCAGATCACATTGAAGATCGAAAGCAGCAGCCCCACCGCGACCAGAACGTACAGACAGCCGGCTACGCGATGGAGCTGCTGCTGGTTGCGAAACAGGGTCTGCGCGCGATCCGCAGCCATCATATAGCCGCCGTAAGTGGCCAGCGAAATGAGCACGGCCACCGCGATCACCGCGATGGTCTGCGGCCAATAGGGCAGTTGCGGCTGGATGAAGCTTGGGTAGATCAGAATGCTCACCAACCACCCCTTGGGACTGGTGAGCGACGCGAGCAACGAGCTGCTGAAAATCCGCATCGAACTGACTGCTCTGCCCTCGCTCGCATTCTCATCGACAAGATCCGTCAAGGCTCCGTAGGCCAGATGCAGGATGTAGGCCACGCCAAACCAACGCAAGGCAGTCAACACGATGGGATGCTCGTTGATGAACACGCCCACACCCGCAAACACCGTGGCGGCATGAATGCCTGTGGCCAAGCCAAAACCCCAGGCACCGGGAATCGCACGTTTCAAGCCATATTTGATCGACTGCGTCACGGCCAGCGCCACATTGGGGCCGGGGATCAGCACGGCGGTGAAGAAGGCCAGTGCGAACAAGGAAAGCAGTTGCAGATCGAGCATGGACGTGGGAAGAAAAGCGTCCGTTGATCTTAGGTGGTCAAGCTGCTTTCATGCGAGCCTCGACTCATGAAAGTTCCGAGCCACTGCATTGCGTTCAATGCATCGAAACGCCGCTGAACCAGCTGTCGATCAACCGCGCGCCAGCGGCAATTTGTTGCCCGACATGGCCCGCTCGAGAATCACATTCCGGCGGAACCTGAACAGCTTGGCGGGCCGCCCCGCCGTGCCTGCAGCGATCTGCCCGGTTTCTTCGACCAGCGCCTGCTGCTCGATCTGCCGACGGAAATTCTGCTTGTGCAGGCCGCGCCCCGCCAAGGCTTCGACAGTCTGCTGCAACTGCAGCAGCGAAAATTCGGGCGGCATCAGCTCGAACACCACGGGTCGGTATTTGATCTTCGCGCGCAGGCGCGCCATGCCGGTGGCGAGAATGCGGCGGTGGTCGTGGCCCATGCTCGCACCAGGCAACATGTCGTCGCGCGCGGAAGGGGAATGGATGCCGTAGCGCTGCGACTCATCCACCAGACCGGCTTCGAACAGCAGCTCGTAGCGCTGCAGCACCAGCTCTTCATTCCACTCGTTGTCGTCCAGCCCGAACATCACCGCCACGCGCTGCGTGCGCTGCTTCTTGAGCGCAGCATCGCCCGCGCTGCGCGCCCATTCGCGCAGGCGCGGCAGGATCAGTTTGCTGACGATCACAGGCTCGCCTTCGCGACCGTCTTCCCATGGGAAAAAGCGATACCAGTCATGCCAGCCGGGCTGCGCAGCGCCTTCATCATCCACCTCGCGCGTGAGCCCCAGATAGCTGATGGAAATGGCGCGCATGCCCAAGGCGTCGGAGCGGTCGCGGTCGGGAAAGGTATAGAGCTGCTCGACATAACCCAGCGGATGATGCGTCTGGCTTTCCACCCATTCGCGCAGACTCGCTTGCAGCGATCTATGCCCTGCCGTGAACGGCCCCGCAGGCAAGGTGCGCCCGTCTTGCGTGGTGAGAATGCGCGGCTGCCCGCCGGTGACGGCGACCAGCACGGCCACCAGATCGGCCTGCACAAAGTGATGAGGGTCTGTCGTTTTGTTCAAGGAGTGGAATGGGTTCGCACCGGCGTGATTGCCAGGGGCTCGGAAAATTATCACATGCCTGTCGTGTCGATAGAGGGACAAGCCATGCGCGCCGCCAATCTCCGGCAGCAGGCAGGGAATGTGAACATATAGATACAGATAGCACCGCAAGCAGTGCGGCATTGCACGCCATCCGCGTGCATTTCGAGCGCTCATTGCGCAGCAACCAATCACCCAGATTGACGAGTCACTTTCGCCCATTCAAGCGGCTTGCAAGGCGATTCGGCAGGCGCGTGCACCATGCGCACTAGTTCACTGCACTGGATTCTGTCAACGTTTCATCTCAAAAATCATCGAATACAAATCATTCTTATTGTCGATACACTGCGTATCCATCTAGTCCGCATCCTCATCGCATAACCAACATCTTTCAGAGCGCTCGACAGGACTGCACCGTTTCTTTGTCCATCTCTCTGGAGTGTTTTCGATGTCCTCTCGCGCATCGCGTGGCGCTTGCTCGTCCCGCCCACGCCCTCTTCCCCTGACGCTCGCGCTGGCTGCAGTCTGCGCCGCCAGCGCCGCATCCGCACAGACTCCGCCCGCCACACTGAGCGAAGTCGTGGTCTCGGCCACGGGCTTCGAGCAGGAACTCAAGCAGGCACCCGCCAGCATCACGGTGATCAAGCGCGAGGAGCTGGAATCCAAGCGCTCGACCAGCCTGGCCGAAGCCCTCGCCGATGTGGAAGGCGTGGACGTGGGCGACACCGCAGGCAAGACCGGCGGCATGAACATCAGCATTCGCGGCATGCCCAGCGACTACACGCTGGTGCTCGTCGATGGCCGTCGCCAGAACGCAGCAGGCAACGTCACGCCCAACGGCTTTGGCGAAACCTCCACCAGTTTTCTGCCGCCCGTCTCCGCCATCGAACGCATCGAAGTCATCCGCGGTCCGATGTCCACGCTGTATGGCTCGGACGCCATGGGCGGCGTCATCAACATCATCACGCGCAAGGTCGGCAACGAATGGACCGGCTCGGCCAGCGTGAACGGCACACTGCAAGGCGACAGCGACCGCGGTGACAACTACGGCGCGAACGTCTACCTGAGCGGCCCGATCAAGAAAGACATGCTCGGCCTGACCGTGCGCGCCAGCACCTTCCACCGCGAAGCATCGGCGCTGGAACCCACGGGCGATGCCGGCACCGCCATCATCAGCACACGTGGTCCAAGCCCGGTGAAATCGGACATCCACACGCTCGGCACGCGCCTCACGCTGCTGCCCTCCAAGGGCCATGAGCTGTACCTTGATCTGGACACCTCGCGCCAGACCTACGACAACCGCAAGGGCCAGCTCGGCACTCTGGGCGTGCAAGGCTACATGCCGGAGATGCGCTTCAACCGCGACCAGGCCGTGCTCGCCTACAACGCGCAGCTCGGCGGTGGCCGACTCGAAACCGCCATCACCCGCAACGAAACCGAAACGCTGGGCCGCACCATTCCCAACGGCACGCCCGGCAAGCAACCCGGCAGCGCGCGCCATCTCGATGCGACCAACACCATCTACGACGCCAAGTACATCACCGCCATCGGCAACAGCCACCTCGCATCGGTGGGCGCGCAGTTCTGGGATGCCAAGATGATCGACGGCGTCGCGCCCGCGCCCTACACGCACAAGCAATGGGCACTGTTCGGCGAGGACGAATGGCAGATCCTGCCCAGCACCACGCTGACACTCGGCGCGCGCTACGACCACCACAACCGCTTCGGCGGCAACTTCAGCCCGCGCGCCTATGCGGTCTGGAACGCCACCGAGCAATGGATCGTCAAAGGCGGCGTGAGCAAGGGCTTCAAGACGCCGCGTCTGGACCAACTCGCCAACGGCATCACCGGCTTCACCGGCCAGGGCACGCGCCCGACCATCGGCACCCCCACGCTCAAGCCCGAGACCAGCACCTCGTTCGAGCTCGGCACCAACTACGACAACCAACGCGGCTCCACCTTCGGCGGCACGCTGTTCCTCAACAAGTTCAAGGACAAGATCGCCGATGGCCCGGGGCTGCTCAACTGCAGTTGGTCCGCGCAACCCAACCGCCCCGGCTGCGTGGACTACGGCAACTGGCCCTCGGTGGACACCTACGGCCAGACCGTCAACGTGGACCGCGCCGAAACCAAAGGCTTCGAGCTGAGCGGCCGCTTCCCGATCACCACCGCCATCAGCGCATCGACCAACTACACGTTCACGCGCAGCGTGCAAAAAAGCGGCGCCAGCGCAGGCAACCCGCTCTACAACACGCCCAAGCACATGCTCAACGCCAAGCTCGACTGGAAGGTCTCGCCGCAGCTCAGCACCTGGGCCCGCGCCGAATACCGCAGTGACCGTCATCGCGACGATGCCGTGGCCCGCGCCGCCGTCGGCGACTACCGCGCCTACACGCAGTTCCACATCGGCGGCAGCTACCGCGTGAACAAGCAGGTCAGCATCAACGCAGCCATCTACAACCTGTTCGACAAGGACTTCCTGCGCTACGCAAGCTACAACAACGCGACCGGAACCAAGACCTATACCAACCTGTACAACAACATGCAGGAAGGCCGCAGGCTCTGGATTTCGGCCAGCGTCGAGTTCTGAAGGCTCGGCATCACATAACGCAAACGGCCCGCGCAGTGCTTGCCGCGCGGGCCGTTTCTCGTCAGATCAAATCAACGCTCACTGCATCTGCTGCAGATTGCCGATGCGCACCAGCATCTCGGTGAACATCTGCATGTCGTTGCGCAGATCGGGCAGCTCCTGATACTCCAGCGCGTTGTGCGCCGTGTATTTCTTGCCCGGCATCGCAGGACCGAAGTTGATCGCGTTCGGCATCAGCTTGGCCGTGGTGCTGCCTGCGGTCGGCACGGGCTTGGCTTCAAGACCGGTGGTATCGCCAAAGATATTCAGCAAGGTCGAGAGCCACGCGCCCTTGGGATCGCGCGCCATCCAGTTGCCCTGCGTGTAGTCGATCTTCACCGGCACGTTGGCAGAAGCGCTCCAACCCGCAATGCCCTTTTCCACCTCGGTCTTCAACTGCTCGGGCGACTTGCCACGCGGCATGCGCGCATTCGCCGTGACTTCCAGCTGGCCGTTCGCGGGCTTGATGAAGTTGGGCGAGATGGTCAGCGGCCCCATGAAATCATCCGCATACGCCAGCTTGAGCGCATTGCCGAAGTAGTCGAGACCGAACACGCTGTTCACATATCGCGCAGCCTCGGTGTACTGATTGGTCGGCACCAGCGGCTTCGCATCGCCCTGCGCAAACAGCGTCTGCTGCAGGAACAAGGTCAGGCGCGGAACGGGATTCACCCCCTCTTCAGGACGCGAACCGTGGGCCGATGCGCCCGTCACCTTGATGTCGATTCTGTTGGCGGAAGGCGTGATGTCGATGCTGAACTTGCCGCTTGATTGATGCGCCGCCACAAAGCCATCCTTCGCGCTCTGCAGCTTCTGCGCGACTGCCGCGAGCGCTGCCGCATCACCGGCTTCGATGCTCGCCGTCGCAGTCTGCGCAATCGCGTTGGACGAGGCCGCCCCGTTCATTGCCGTGATCGCCGGTTGCTGCGCATCGGTCTTCACCTCCGCAAAGAACGCCTTGATCGCGCCCGTGCCCTTTTCCGCCACCACCGCTGGGTACTTGCTGTCGAGCACGATGTTGTACTCGGGCAGCTTGGTCTTCTCGCGGTAATACTTCATCGCGTCGCCACCGGTTTCTTCGGTGGTCTCGATCATCAGGCGAATACCGCGCTGCAAGGGCAGTTTCGATTCCTTCACCGCCTGCATCGCATACAGCACCGTCGCGATTGAACCCTTGTCGTCGATCGTTCCGCGACCATAGAGCTTGTCGCCCACGCGCGTGACCTTGAACGGATCGATCTGCTTGCCATCGATCACCCATTCCGCAGGCACCACCGGCACCACATCGGAGTGCGTGAGAATGCCGAACTCCTCGCCCGACGAACCCGGCAGCGTCACCTCGAAAATCCGGTTGTCCACGTTGCGATACTGCAGCCCGAAGTCCTTGGCCATCTGCTCGACCAGTTGCCCGAACTCGATGATCGCCTTGTTCTCATGCGGCGCAATCTTGGCATCGCGCACCGTCGGCAACGCCACCATCTTCTCGATGCTCGCGAGAATCTTGCCCTCCTGCGTCAGCCGCGTGTACAGCCCCAGCAGTCGCGCGATGTTGGTCAGATCATCCCCCTGCAACGCCTTGCCATCCGTGTAGTTCTTGACCGCACTCGCCACACTCGCGTCCTGCTTGGCCGCGTTCTGCAGAAACTGCGCAAAGCTCTTCGGCGCTTGCGCGGACTGCGCAGCAATGGCGTCGAGCGCAGGCTTTTTCAGGGTATCCGCATGCGCCAAGGTCATCAGCGATGCAAGTCCCCAAGTGATGCTCAGTGCGATGGCAGAGCGTCGAATTTGCGGCTTCATGTTGGGAAGTCTCCACATTTTGAAAACCGCCAGAATAGCCGTTTTGCCCCTGTCCGCACAAAACAAAACGCCAGCACAAACCCTTGCGGGCCTGTGCTGGCGTCGATGAGCGCGAACCTGTTTACACGTTGAACAGGAAGTTCATCACATCGCCATCCTTGACGATGTATTCCTTGCCTTCGGCGCGCATCTTGCCCGCGTCCTTCGCGCCTTGCTCACCCTTGAACTGGATGAAGTCGTCGAACGCGATGGTCTGTGCACGGATGAAGCCTCGCTCGAAGTCGCCGTGGATCACGCCAGCGGCCTGGGGTGCGGTGTCGCCCACGTGGATGGTCCAGGCGCGCACTTCCTTCACGCCGGCGGTGAAGTAGGTCTGCAGACCCAGCAGGCTGAAGCCCGCGCGGATCAGGCGGTTCAGGCCGGGTTCTTCCAAGCCCATTTCCTGCAGGAACATGTCGCGGTCGTCGTCGCCCATTTCGGACATCTCGGCTTCGATCTTGGCGCAGATGGCGACCACTGGTGCGCCCTGCGCGTCGGCATAGGCCTTGAGCTGGTCGAGCAGCGGGTTGTTCTCGAAACCGTCTTCACTCACGTTGCCGACGAACATCGCTGGCTTGGCAGTGATCAGGCAGAACGACTTGAGCAGCGGCGCATCTTCCTTGCTCACCGGCACGGAGCGGGCGGGCTTGCCTTGGTCGAGGGCGGCCTGGATCGGCGTGAGCAGCGACACCAGCTTGGCGGCTTCCTTGTCGTTGCCCGACTTGGCAGCCTTGCTGTAGCGGTTGATCGCCTTCTCGACGGTGGCCAGATCGGCCAGGCACAGTTCGGTCTGGATGACTTCGATGTCGGCGATCGGGTCAACCTTGTTGGCCACGTGGATCACGTTCGGATCTTCGAAGCAACGCACGACGTTGACGATGGCATCGGTTTCGCGGATGTGCGCGAGGAACTGGTTGCCCAGACCTTCGCCCTTGGACGCGCCAGCCACGAGACCAGCGATGTCCACGAATTCGACGATGGCGGGAACGACGCGCTCGGGCTCGACGATGGCAGACAGATCCTTCAGGCGCGGATCAGGCACTTCCACGACGCCGGTGTTGGGCTCGATCGTGCAGAAGGGATAATTTTCGGCGGCAATGCCGGCCTTCGTGAGGGCGTTGAAGAGTGTGGACTTGCCGACATTGGGCAAACCCACGATGCCGCATTTGAGGCTCATGGCAGGGCTTTCTGGTAATTCCGGGAATCGGGTGGGCCGAATGAAATGAGATTCGAGATTCGGCAGGACAAACCCGCCATTTTACCGGCTTGTGATGAATGACCTCCAAGTGCGGGTAACTGCAGTCGTTCGGCTGCGCCCCCCGAGTCCTCGGCGCAAGCTCAGTCGAAGCTCAGATTTCCGCCAATCGCCTGCCCGACCTTGAGCACCAGTCCCTCGCCTGCCAGCGTGATCGCGTTCATGCCGAAGGTGAGCGCGCCGTCCATGCGCGGGTCGGCGCGGTACTGGCGCAGCATGCCGTTGACCTGCGTGCCGACGGCGGCGTTGTCCGGGTTCACGTCGGGCATGGGGCAGCGGGAGCAGGGTTTGGCCATTTTCAGCTCCACGACTTCGCCGCCCGCGTCGATGAAGAGCGAGTCGATGCGGTCTTCGTCGTGCGATTCGATGCCGTCCAGAACGATGTTGGGGCGGAAACGGCGCACGTCCACGTTGTCCTCACCCGCTTGGCTCAGGCGCTGGTTCAGCTCGTCGATGGAGCCGGTGCTGGTGACCAACATCGGGAATCCGTCCGCGAACTGGGTGATGGCTTCGACGTCGCCGGTCCAGTCGGGATCGACGATGCGGCGGTAGTCGGGGTTGAAGCGCACGAGGCGGCTGGGCACTTCGAGGTATTGGCTGAACCAGCGTGCGGCTTCGTCGCCCATGTCGAGGGCGGAGACGGTGTCGCTCCAGACGCGGGCGCGGGTTGCGTTGCCTGACGCGCTTGGCACGGCGGTGGACAGGCGCAACTCGGGCATGCCGGGCGCGGTCAGCACGAGCGCATCGCCATCGAATGCGGGCTGGATCAGCACCATGCGCGGCAGTTCGCGCTGGGTGCGCAGCGCGCCGTCCATGTCAGTCACCATCCAGTGGCGGTCCCATTGCAGGCCGCTCGCGGTGAGCAGCGCCTGCTGCACGGCGATGCCCGCGCAGGACTTGATGGGGTGGATGAACAGGCTGTGAATGCGGCCTGCCAGATCGTATTGATCAGACTCGAAACTCATGGAATTCAACTCCGCTGGCGTGATGCTGGGTATGCCGGTCGGCGCACCCGCGAGACGGGGATTCTGCACTCTCGGGCCAGCGAGCTGCCGCGCCTCCTACAATTCCCGTATGGCGCAATCTTTTGACGTATGTATCCGCGGTGCCGGCATTGTGGGCCGCACCTTGGCGTTGCTGTTGGCTCGGGAGCGGCTTTCGGTCGCTCTGGTCGATTCGGCGGGCTCGCACGCGCCCTCGCATTCCGACGTGCGGGCGTATGCCATGAATGTGGCGACGCGCGAGATTCTCGAATCGGTGCGCAGTTGGCCCGACCCGGAACACGCCACCGCCGTGCTGCAGATGCAGGTGCATGGCGATCAGGGCGGCTCGGTCACGTTCGACGCGAACAGCCAGCAGGCAGAGGCCATGGCGTGGATCGTGGATGTGCCTGCGCTGGAGCGCCGTCTGGCGGACGCCACGCGTTTTCAGCCGCTGGTGGATGTCGTGCGCGAGCCGGTTCAGGCGCCGCTCACGGTGGTGTGCGAAGGCCGGGCGAGCAAGAGCCGCGCGGAGTTCGGCGTGGAGTTCAACGTGACGCCCTACGGCCAGACGGCGATCGCCACGCGCCTGTCCTGCGAACGCGGACACAGCCAGATCGCGCGCCAGTGGTTCACTGCGGACGGCAGCATCCTGGCGTTTTTGCCGCTTGAAGGCGAACAAGGGAACTCCGTGGCGGTTGTCTGGTCTATCCCGCAGGAACAGGTTCAGCAATGGCTGGCCTGCGACGACGCAGCTTTCGTGCAAAAACTACAGGAAATCAGCGAAAGCAGCCTTGGCGCGCTCACGCTGATCGCGCCACGTGCATCGTGGCCGCTGCAGCAGGCACAAGCCAAACGCTGGTGCGGAACCATGCCGGGAACAACGAATCAATGGTGGACTCTGGCGGGCGACGCGGCGCACACGGTGCATCCGCTGGCCGGCCAAGGCCTGAACATCGGCATTGGCGACGTGTCGGCGCTGGCGCGCATTCTTGGCGAGCGCCAGAGCTGGCGCAGCGTGGGCGATGTGAAGCTGCTTCGGCAATACGAGCGCGAACGCAAGTCCGCGCTGCTGCCGCTGGGCGCGACGATGGACGCGCTGCAACAATTGTTTGCGCGCAAGGAATCCCCCTTGCAGGCGCTGCGCAACTGGGGCATGAGAGGATTCGAGATGAGCGGCCCGATCAAGGAATGGGTCGCCCGTCAGGCCATGGGGCTGCAGCCGCCGTCAGGCAAGCGCTGATGAAGCCCGTTGGCTGCGATGCGTTGAATTGGATGATGAACCTTTGAGTGGATGAGAAAAGTGAACACAGTGAGAAAGAACACCATGAAACTAGTCACTACCTTGCTGGCAGGCGCCGCATTCGCCATGGGCACGAGCGCTTTTGCACAGGAGGCGGTCATCCGCAAGGCGCTGACCGAGCGCATTCCTCAACTGCAGAACATCGAGGAAATCTCGGCCACGCCGATGAAGGGTCTGTACGAAGTGCGCATGGGCACCGACGTGTTCTACACCGACGCGGCGGGCAACTACCTCATTCAGGGCGAACTCATCGACACCAAGGCGCGCCGCAACCTGACGGAAGACCGCATCAACAAGCTCACCGCCGTCAGCTTCGATGCGCTGCCGCTGGCCGACGCCTTCACCATCGTGCGCGGCAATGGCAAGCGCAAGATCGCCGTGTTCGAAGATCCGAACTGCGGTTACTGCAAGCGCTTTGAAAAGGACCTGCAGAACGTGGACAACATCACGGTCTACATGTTCCTCTACCCCATCCTGAGCCCCGATTCGGCCGAGAAAAGCCGCAACATCTGGTGCGCCAAGGACCGCGTGAAGGAATGGGAAGACCACATGCTGCGCGAGAAGGTCACGCCTGCCGCAAGCTGCGACACCGCGGCCATCCAACGCAATCTGGCGCTGGGCCGCAAGCACAAGATCACCGGCACGCCGACCATCATCTTCCAGGACGGCACGCGCGTGCCGGGCGCGATCAGCGCACAGGAAGTGGAAAAGCGCCTCGCGACCGTCATTTCCTCCAAGTGAGGATGACAGGCACGGCCACAAAGCGTGCCTGACCCACACCACCAGCAAAGGCCGGGCGCGAACAGCCCCGGCCTTTTCCTTTTCAGGGTCCGTCCGCATATAGTTGTTGCACCAACGCAGTCCTCACGCGAACCCACAAGAAAGACAAGATGACCTCATCCCTTGCCACCGCCACGCCCGCCGTCTTCTACCGCGTGGAGCCCACCGACCCGCACACTCATCTGTTCAACGTGACGATGGTCGTTACCCGGCCCGCCGAAGATCAGGAACTGGCGCTGCCCGTGTGGATTCCCGGCAGCTACCTGGTGCGCGAGTTCTCCAAGAATCTGCAGCAGCTCGCGGCGCAGCAGAACGGCAAGCCCATCGCACTGCAACAACTCGACAAGCACCGCTGGATCGCCCAGTGCGCCAAAAACAAGCCGCTCACGCTGACCTATCAAGTCGCCGCCTACGACCACTCGGTTCGCACCGCGTGGCTCGATGCTTCGCGCGGTTTCTTCAACGGCACCAGCGTCTGCCTGCGCGCCGTCGGTCTGGAAGACAAGCCGCACGGCATCGACATCGCGCCGCCCACGCGCATCAAGGGCTGGCAAGCCGCCACGTCGCTCACACCTGTCAATGTGAACCGCGCAGGCTTTGGCACCTATATCGCCACCAACTACGATGAACTCGTGGACTGCCCGGTCAAACTCGGCAAGTTCTGGAGCGCCAAGTTCACCGCCTGCGGCGTGCCGCATCGTATCGTGGTCGCGGGCGCTGCGGCCTCGTTCGACGGCGAGCGTCTGTTGGCGGACACCAAGCGCATCTGCGAGACGGAAATCCGCTTCTGGCACGGCGACAACGGCAAGGCCGTGCACTCGCACTACCTGTTCATGCTCAACGTGGTCGATGACGGCTACGGCGGCCTCGAACACAAGACCAGCACCGCGCTGATCTGCGGCCGCCGCGACCTGCCGCGCATCGGCGAAAAGGCCGCGCCCGAAGGCTACAACACGCTGCTCGGCCTGATCAGCCACGAGTATTTCCACACCTGGAACGTCAAGCGCATGCGTCCCGCCGAGTTCGCGCGCTACGACTACAACCAGGAAAATTACACTGAGCTGCTGTGGTTCTTCGAAGGCTTCACCAGCTACTACGACGACCTGCTTCTGCGCCGTGCGGGCCTGATCGACCACGCCACCTATCTGCGCCTGATCACCAAGACCATCAACCAGGTGCAGCAGACGCCGGGCCGTCAGGTGCAGTCCGTGGCCGAAGCCAGCTTCGACGCCTGGGTGAAGTACTACCGCCAGGACGAGAACACGCCCAACTCCACGGTGAGCTACTACACCAAGGGCTCGCTGGTCGCGCTGTGTCTTGACCTCGCATTGCGCCAACATGGCAAGACAACGTTGGACGACGTGATGCGCGGGCTGTGGCAACGCACCAAGGGCGGCCCGATGTCGCAGGACGACGTGCTCGCCGTGCTGCAAAAGCTCTCGGGCAAGGACTGGTCTGCCGAGCTGCAACGCTGGGTGCACAGCACGGAAGAATTGCCGCTCAAGGAACTGCTCGCCAGCCACGGCATCGAGCTGCAGGCCGACACCACCGCCACCGCGCAGCGCCTTGGTCTGCGCGTGCAGGAAAGCGGCTCTGGCGTGAACGTCAAGGTCGTGCTGAGCGGCGGGCTGGCCGAACAGGCGGGCTTCATGTCCGGCGACGAATGGCTGGGCATCGAACTGGCCGATGGCGAAGCCTGGCGCATGGGCAAGCTCGACGATCTGGCGCTCTACGCAGGCGCATCCGCCAAGCGCGTGACGGCCATCGTCTCGCGCGACCGCCGGTTGCTCAAGCTGCCGCTGCAACTTCCATTGCAAAAGTCCGGTGCAGCCAGCAACAACGACGCACCCGACACCGTGCGCCTGAACGTCGGCAACGCCGATCTCGCCAAGCACTGGCTGCGCGAAGATCAACCAACGCAACCTCCACAGCGGCAAGCCAAGCCCAAAGTCTGACACCTAGTTCACACTTTCCGCCATTTGCGGCGGGCCTTGAAACAGGCCCGCTTGCCGCTTCGGTATAGTCTTTGGTTTCCCCTCCCGCCTCAAGACTAGATTTTTGGAGATAAGACCGTGGCCTACGAAACGATTGAAGTCCGCACCGAAGCAGAAAAGGTCGGCATCATCACGCTGAACCGTCCCAAGGCGCTGAACGCGCTGAACGATCAGCTCATGAACGAACTGGGCGATGCTCTGCGCGCCTTCGACGCGGACGAAAAAATCGGCTGCATCATCCTGACCGGCAGCGAAAAAGCCTTCGCCGCAGGCGCGGACATCGGTGCCATGGCCAAGTACAGCTTTGCCGACGCGTACAAGGGCGACTACATCACCCGCAACTGGGAACAGATCCGCAACATCCGCAAGCCCGTGATCGCCGCAGTGGCCGGTTACGCCCTGGGCGGCGGCTGCGAACTCGCGATGATGTGCGACTTCATCATCGCCGCCGACAACGCCAAGTTCGGCCAACCCGAAATCAAGCTGGGCGTGATCCCAGGCGCCGGCGGCACACAACGCCTGCCCCGTGCAGTCGGCAAGGCCAAGGCGATGGACATGGCCCTCACCGGCCGCATGATGGACGCCACCGAAGCCGAACGCTCGGGCCTCGTGAGCCGCGTTGTCGCACTCGACAAGCTCATGGAAGAAACCCTGGGTGCCGCCCTGATCATCAGCGGCTTCTCGCAAATCGCCGTCATGGCCGCCAAGGAAACCGTGAACCGCGCCTTCGAAGGCACGCTGTCCGACGGCCTGATGTTCGAACGCCGCCTGTTCCACGCGCTGTTTGCCACGGAAGATCAGAAAGAAGGCATGGATGCCTTTGTGAACAAGCGCGCAGCAGTGTTCAAGAATCTCTGATCACTGATCAGAGAGAGAAACACCACTCCAAGGTGAGCGTCACAGCAGCGATGTTGTGGCGCTTTTTCTTTGGGGTTGTACGAAGCCTTGTTCGGCTTCGATTGGTCATTCGTTTTGAGGCGCCAATACAGCCCCTCATGCGTCGTTGTGGAAGCCTTGCCGTATCGGCATACTGTCTGCGGCTTCACGCCTAGCCTGAGGGGCTGTCTTGGCGTTGTGGTGACAGTACGAATGCCCGCTTCGCTTCGCAAGCTCGCTCCAGCAAGCGGGAACCAAGACCAATCAATACAAAGTCAAAGTCGGCACGCTACTTTCGCACCGCATCTCGCGCAGTCGCGAGATGCAGCACGAGCGAAGCAAAGTGCCGAATCACACCTCTTCCAGACTGATTTCCGGCGGTTGTCCGAGCAGAGTGACGAAGGAACGCAGCGAGTTCTGCCGGAGGTATTCAAAGCGATTTTTGGTGACTTTTTGGCGCAAGCAAAAAGTTACTGCCCCGCCGGGGGCAGTCCCGGCCAGCAACCCTCAACTCTTGAGCCGCCCTTCCTCGTCCACAGAAACGATATCGGTATAGGTATTCCCCTCCCGATTACCCTTCCCGTAACGCATGCGCATGCCGCCCAGATCGAAGTCAGTCATGCTCTCCAGCCCGGCGATCAGGCTGTCACGATCCGCCTTGGGACCAGCGCGGCGCAGACCTTCGGCGAGCACGCGTGCATCCACATAGCCTTCCATGCTGACCAGCGATTTGCCGTCAAAGCCCGAGGCCAGCATGTCGCGCTGGTAGGCGCGCACCAGCTCGAACTTCTGCGCACTGGGCGACGGCACGATCACCGAAAAGATCGGCTTGTCGGCGCTCTTGGCCACCTGTGCGATGTTGGCCGCGCTGCCGCCCACCGACAATCCCAGACAAATGGCCGAGCCACCTGCCGCGCGATACGCCTTGTGCAGCGCGGGCATGGTGCCGGCCAGACTCATGATCAGCACCTGCGCCTGCATGCCCGCCAGTTGCTTGGCGGCAGCCTCGACTTCCAGACTCGCCGTGCTGGGCGTGCTGGCCACGCCGACCGCCTCGATCCCCCGGCTGGCGAGCGATGCGCGGAACGAAGTCAGAACGGCCTGACCGAACGGATCATTCGGATAGGCGAGCGCAAAACGCTTGAGCCCCAGCGAATCCGCCAGACGCACCAGACGCTCGACCTCCAGGTCGTAATTCGTGCGCACCCAGAACACATTGCTCGCGCCGCTCTTGTGCAGCGCCGTGGTGCCAGTGTTCGGGCCGATGATCGGCAGGTTCTTGACCGCCTTCATGATCTCGGCCGTCTGCCGCGTGCCTTGCGGATGCACGAGCGCCAGAACGCTGGCGTCGCTTGCGAACTTGAGCGCGTTGTCGCGTGCCTTCTCAGGATTGAACTGGTCGTCCGCCGTCACGACCTCGATCTGCCGTCCGTGAATGCCGCCCGCCTTGTTCACCGCGTTGAAATACGCCATCGCGCCCTGATTCAGGCTTTGTCCGATGCCTTTTTCCACGCCGCTGTTGTCAAACGTGGCACCAATGCGCAGCGGCTGCGTCTGGCTGCGCGCCACGATCCATGGCACACCACACAGTGCCACACCCGTCGCCGCCAGAACCGCGCGACGCTTCAGGCGCGCACCACCTTCACTACCAGATCCTTCTGTACCCGTGGGCTCCGCCCTCCCCGACATCTGAGTCATCTCGCTACTCCTTAATTCTCACAAATTTTGTTAATTACATTTAAATCAGCCGAAATCAAACAGTACTGCCAGCAACTTGCTTGCTTCCTTATTTGTTTCTGCTAGTTAACATTGTAAATAAATACAATGACATTGTGAAAAAGAAGACTCTACCAAGATGCTCCACAAAGAAGTGCTCGATGAACTCCTCAACCACCAAAATCCTGGGCTATAATCTTGGTCTCTGGTCGTATAGCTCAGTTGGTTAGAGCGCAGCATTCATAATGCTGATGTCGAAGGTTCAAGTCCCTCTACGACCACCAGATAGACAAAGCCCGCATCGCCTCACGGCAGTGCGGGCTTCGTGACTCAGGGTCGTATAGCTCAGTTGGTTAGAGCGCAGCATTCATAATGCTGATGTCGAAGGTTCAAGTCCCTCTACGACCACCAAAGCAAAAAAGCCGTTGCGCGCAAGCTCAACGGCTTTTTTCATGATCGCGCGGCAATGGTGGCTGCAAACTCGGAAGAATCGGACCGTCTGCGATCGGATCTAGATGGTTGCTTCGGCCTCGACTGCCACCGCGCGCGCCACGATGGGCTCCAGCGTGTGCAGGTCCAGCAGCGTGAAATGCCCCGGAGCGCGACGCCAGCCGCCGGTGTCGATGAAAATCACATTGCCCAGCGTCTCGACCTCGTCGAGCGTGGTGTGTCCATGGATCAGCGCCCGCACATTGGCGACGGGCTGGTCGCAGCGGCGCGCATAGCGGTCGCGCGACCAGAGGCAGCAGTCGATGGCCGAGTCGGTAAGGTGAAAGCTGCGGATGTCGTTCCAGTCCTCGAACGGGTAGCCCGCATGCACCAGCCCCACGGGGCCTTCGCGCGTTTCGACTTCCATGGCGATGGGCAAGGCGCTCAGCCGGTCCGCGATGGCGTTGAGCTCGGACTCGCTCATGCCCAGCATCCAGTCGCCGCCGTGCTTCATGTGGTCGACATCGGGCATGGGATTGCCGCTGGCGGTGCGGCAGACGAGTTGCTCGTGATTGCCGCAGATCGCGTGAAACCACGGTTTGTCCAGCCATTCGAGCACGCGGTGCGATTCGGGACCACGGTCGACCAGATCGCCCACGGAAAACAGCCGGTCGCGGATGGGATTGAAGTTGATGGCGCGCAGCGCGCCCTGCAGCGCCGAGAAGCAGCCATGGATATCGCCGACCGCGATGTCGCGCCCGATCCGGTTCAGCGGAAAGCGCACCAACTGACTTGATGAGGCGGGCAGATCGGTGAACGCGAAATCAGACATGGTCGAACTGTACATTGAGTAACACTCGAAGTGCCATTGTTTCGTGCAAACCAACTTCGTCAATATTGGCAATAACTGTTTCCTGAGAGTGCTCAAGCGTCCCCGACCCTGACAGAACGCGGCGAATTGGAGACAAACTGGACGGTTTTGGACTGGCAAAGGGCGGCTCCCCCGGTCTCCAGAGACCTCACAGCTAAAATCGCCTCTCTCTTCAGCCTCTGGATGTACACCATGAACCGCTGTAACAAGCCCCACTTCTTTCTTGCCGCCTCGCTGTGCGCCGTGCTGACTTTCAGCGCCGCACCGGTTTCCATTGCTCTGGCACAGGGGGTGGAAAACGCTCTGGCCCGCAATTTCCCCCCCAGCTCCAAGCGCGGTGACCTGATCGTCACCAGCACGGTCGAGGGCAAGGTCAATGGTGATGCGTACCGACTCGCGCCAGGCCTGCGCCTATTCAACAAGCAGAACCAACTGGTGTTCGCGCACTCTGTGGTCGGCCAGAAGCTCGATGTGCGCTACGTGATCGAGCCCAGCACCGGCATGCTGCACACCGCTTGGGTGCTGACTCAGGCCGAACTGGCCAAGGAACCCAAGCGCGGCTGGTTCAACTGAACCCGCGTTTTTGTGCAGTACCTGCCGAAGCCCTTTGCGGCGCAGCTCGGCTCGTCATTGCGCACTTTGACTGATTGATTTCCCCCAGCGCTGGTCGCTGCGCATGCCGCTCCCATTGTCGCCTTTGCGCAGCAATTCCCGCACGCGACGGCAGCGCCAGCCATCGCCCCACACACAAGAATTCGAGATCCCACCATGTCCAAAAAAGTTTTTATCAAGACCTTCGGCTGCCAGATGAACGAGTACGACTCGGACAAGATGGCCGACGTGCTCGGCGCAGCCCAGGGTTACGAGCCCACCCAGAACATGGATGAGGCCGATCTGATCCTGTTCAACACCTGCTCGGTGCGTGAAAAAGCGCAGGAGAAAGTGTTCAGCGATCTGGGCCGCGTGAAGCATCTCAAGGACAAGGGCGTGCTGATCGGCGTGGGCGGCTGCGTGGCCAGCCAGGAAGGCGAAGAAATCATCAAGCGTGCACCGTACGTGGACGTGGTGTTCGGTCCGCAAACGCTGCACCGCTTGCCCGAGTTGCTGAACGCACGCGCGCAGAAATCCAAGCCGCAGGTCGATATTTCCTTCCCCGAAATCGAGAAGTTCGACCACCTGCCCCCCGCCCGCGTGGACGGCGCCACGGCCTTCGTGTCGATCATGGAAGGCTGCTCCAAGTACTGCAGCTACTGCGTCGTGCCCTACACGCGCGGCGAGGAAGTGAGCCGTCCGTTTGAAGACGTGCTGGTGGAAGTGGCGGGTCTGGCCGATCAGGGCGTCAAGGAAATCAACCTGCTCGGCCAGAACGTGAATGCGTATCTGGGCAAGATAGGCGACACCAGCGAAATCGCCGACTTCGCGCTGCTGCTCGAATATGTGTCGGACATTCCCGGCATCGAGCGCATCCGCTACACGACCAGCCACCCGAATGAATTCACGCCGCGTCTGATCGAGGCCTATGCCAAGCTGCCCAAGCTGGTGAACCACCTGCACCTGCCCGTGCAGCACGGCAGTGACAAGATTCTGATGGCGATGAAGCGCGGCTACACGGCCATGGAATACAAGAGCACCGTGCGCAAGCTGCGCGCGATCCGCCCCGACCTCGCGATGAGCAGCGACTTCATCGTCGGCTTCCCCGGCGAGACCGAGGAAGACTTCCAGAAGATGATGAAGCTGATCCACGACGTGCGCTTCGACAACTCGTTCAGCTTCATCTTCAGTCCCCGCCCCGGCACGCCCGCCGCCAATCTGCACGACGACACGCCGCACGAAGTGAAGCTGCGCCGTCTGCAGGAGCTGCAGGCCGTCATCAACAACAACATCAAAGAGATCAGCGAAGAGCGCGTGGGCACCGTGCAGCGCCTGCTGGTGGAAGGCATTTCCAAGCGCGACGGCAGCGAGCTGATGGGCCGCACCGAATGCAACCGCGTGGTGAACTTCCCCGGCAACGAACGCCTGCTCGGTCAGCTGATCGACGTGCGCATCACCGAAGCCAAGACCTACACACTGCGCGGCGAAGTGGTCACCACCGAAACGGCGATGGCCTGATTCGGATTCACAAACCGGCTCAGAAGCGCGTATGGATGGCGCCGCTCACGCGGCCGTCGTCCTCGACGATGGGCATCCAGCGCCACTTGTCGAAGGTGGTGCATGGGTGCGAAATACCCAGCTCGATGCGGTCACCCACCTTGGGCGCAGAGGTCTGATCCGCCGCATCGAAATGCAGATAGGCGTGCTGATCGTTGAGCGCCGAAATACGCCATGACGCAGGCACGGCCTGCGCGCTTCTCTGGCCGCGCGCTGCGATGCGTACCGGAGTTGGCAACTCCAGGTCGTAGGAAATATCGCGCTTGCCGCAGGTGAGCAGCGCGAGTCCCGGCTCGGGCACGGATTCGACCATCGCCCAGACGCTCAGCGCCGGTTGCAGCGACGTGCTCAGCCCTTCACGCGCTTCCACATTCTTCAGATAGCGCATGTAGCCCAGTTGGTCGTGTGTGATGTAGCAGCCCGAGCGCAACACGCCCCGCACCGGACGCGACAGTTCGTGATAACGCAGCAGCGGCAGAACCAGATCGAACACCGCCGAACCACCCGCAGTGATCAGGATGTGGTCTTCCTCATCGGCCCACAGCCTGCGTTCGTCGATCGAGCGCGCTGCCTCGACCACACGGCGCACCAGCGCGGTCACCTCATTCACATCGTGTTCGCTGTCGCAGTTCGCGGCATTGCCTTCGTAGCATTCGATGCCGCACAGCCGCACCACGCGCGAGTGCGAAATCGCCTCGGCCACGTTGAGCGCTTGCGCCAACGTGCGGCAACCCGTTCGCTTGCCGGGAATGCCCATTTCGAGCAACACGTCAAACACCCGCGAACTACTCCGCCGCTGCGCCCAATCCTCGATCAACGCCAGTTGCTCGCATGAATCCACCAGAAACCAGATGCGCAAACCTTCCGTCTGAGCGAGCAAAAAATCGAGCGCATCCAGATCCGCATCGCAGACGACCTGATTCGCGATGATGATGCGCCGCGCTCCCGTCGCCACCCCCACGCTCGCCTGATACGCCGTGGCGAACGTGATGCCCCAGGCACCAGCCACCATCTGCGCCGCAAACAGCTCCGGCGACATCGTGGTCTTGCCATGCGGCGCTAGCAGCACACCCTTGCGCTCGACGTAATCCTGCATCCACGCGATGTTGTGCTCCAGCGCAGTCCGCTTGAGCGCAGCAATCGGAAACGGCAGATCATCCGCAAGAATGTTCCAGCCCCGCGCACCGATTTCACCAGACGTGCAAGGCAAAGCATTCAGCGGAAAGCCCTTGAATTCAGGCCCCAGCAAAAGTTCGGGAGAAATGCTTTTCATGACCAACCCACCAAAACAAAAGCGCGAAGGTATTCAGTGAAGGTATTCAAACAGCGCCCCAGCGAAGTGAGTGCGATGATCGAACTCACACCCCAATGCCAAGATGGCCCTTCAGGCTAGGCGTCGAAGCCGCAGACAGTACAAGCGTACGGCAAGGCTTCGCAACGACGCATGAAGGGCCATATTGGCACCTCCATACGAATAACGAAAAAACAAAAATCAGAAAGGCAGCTTGGGCATGCCGCCGCCACCCATCATGTTCTTCATGCCTTTCATGCCACCCATGCGCTTCATCATCTTCATGAGGCCGCCGCCCTTCATCTTCTTCATCATGGTCTGCATCTGCTCGAACTCCTTGAGCAGGCGGTTCACTTCCTGAACCTGCACACCAGCGCCATCCGCAATGCGCTTCTTGCGCGTGGCCTTGATGAGCGCGGGATGCTTGCGCTCCTTCATGGTCATCGAGCAGATGATGCCTTCCTTGCGGCGCACTTCGCGCTCGGCCTTGTCCATGTCGACCTGACCGGCCTTGCCAGCAAGTTCGGACGGCAGCTTGTCCATCAGCGTGGAGAGACCGCCCATCTGCTTCATCTGCTGCAGTTGCGCGAGAAAATCGTTCAGATCGAAGCCGTCACCGCTCTTGACCTTTTCGGCCAGCTTCTGCGCGGCTTCCATGTCCACGCCCTTGGTGACCTGCTCGACCAGCGCGACGATGTCGCCCATGCCCAGCACGCGCTGCGCGTGGCGGCTGGCGTCGAAGACTTCGAGGCCATCGATTTTTTCCGACACACCGGCGAACTTGATCGGAGCACCCGTGATCTGCCGCACCGACAGCGCCGCACCGCCGCGCGAGTCACCGTCCAACTTGGTGAGCACGATGCCGGTCAGCGGCAGCGCTTCCTTGAACGCCTTGGCGGTGTTGATCGCATCCTGACCCTGCATGGCATCGACCACGAACAGGGTTTCGACGGGCTTCAAAATGCCGTGCAGGTCCTTGATTTCCTGCATCAGCAGTTCATCAATCGCCAGACGACCGGCCGTGTCGACCAGCAGCACGTCGAAGTAATGCTTCTTGGCGTAGTCCAGGGCAGCCAACGCGATATCACGCGGCTTCTGATCGGGCGACGACGGGAACCACTCGGCACCGGCCTGCGCCGTGACGGTCTTGAGCTGTTCGATGGCGGCTGGGCGGTACACGTCACCCGAGACCGTCAGCACTTTCTTCTTGCGCTTTTCGATCAGGTGCTTGGCCAGCTTGGCCGTGGTGGTGGTTTTACCGGCACCCTGCAGACCCGCCATCAGGATGACGGCGGGCGGCTGGGCGTTCAGGTTGATGTCGGCAATGCCCTCGCCCATGGTGGCGGCGAGTTCGGCATTGACGATGCCGACCAGCGCCTGGCCGGGCTTGAGGCTGCCCAGAACTTCCTGGCCGAGCGCCTTTTCCTTGACGCGAGCGACGAAGTCGCGCACCACGGGCAGTGCCACGTCGGCTTCGAGCAGCGCCATGCGCACTTCGCGCAGCATGTCCTGCACATTGGATTCGGAGATACGGGCCTGGCCACGCATCTCCTTGACGAGTCGTGATAATTTATCGGTGAGCGCGGAAGCCATGCGGATGCTCCATGGGCAGCATTCAGGCCAAATCGGCAAGGGATGCTGCAATGTTTGGCCCGACGAACGCGGGCGAAAGGCTAAACTGTAAGTCTATGATTTTACCCAGTGCTTCACCACTCGGATGGCTATTGGCCTTGGCAGCGGCTGTAGCCTATGTGATCTCGGCCATCGCTGGCTCCAAATTTTCCTCGTCCCAGGCCCGTGCGGCCCTGATTGCCGCTTGGGTGCTGCACGGCATCTCCATCGCCTGGGGGCTGATGGGTGAGTCTCCCCATTTCGGTTTTGCGTCTGCCCTGTCGATGACGGCCTGGCTGATGCTGGTTGCCTATCTGGTGGAGCGCCAGTTCTTCCCGCAACTGCGCGCTCTCTGGGTGCTTTCGCTGCTCGGCGCGGCCATCGTGCTGCTCGCAGTGATCTTTCCGGGCAAGCCGCTGCATGCGCTGTCGTCACCCTGGTTGCCGCTGCACCTCACGCTGGGCATTGCCTCGTACGGCCTGTTTGCCGCCGCCGTCGTGCACGCATGGCTGATGACGCGCGCCGAAAAGCAGATTCGCCTCGCCGCCGATTCACCGAGCGGCATGCCGCTGCTCACGCTGGAGCGCCTGACATTCCGCTTCGTGACGGCGGGCTTCGTGGTGCTGACGGCCACGCTGGTCGCTGGCTGGTTCTTCGGCGAAGTGCTGTACGGCCGCGCCTGGATCTGGGATCACAAATCGGTGTTCTCCGTGCTGTCGTGGATTACCTTTGCCGTGCTGCTGATCGGCCGCTCGCGCTTTGGCTGGCGCGGTCACAGCGCCGTTCGCATGCTGTATGCCGGCGCGGCGCTGCTGCTGCTGGCCTATGCCGGATCGCGCTTCGTGATGGAAGTGCTGCTCGCACGCGCTGGCAACTGACATGAAATACCTTCTCGTCCTGATCGTTCTGATCATCGCCTACAACGTCTGGCGCAAGCAGCGCATCGACAGTGGCTCTGCCGCCAAACCACCGCACCGCGCGCCGCCCGGCACGCCGCGCATTCCGCAGGAAATGGTGCCCTGCGCCCGCTGCGGCCTGATGATGCCCAAGACCGAAGCGCTGGAGCAAGGCGGCAAGCACTACTGCAGCGCAGAGCATCAGCGCCAGGGTCCGGCCTGAGTCGCCGACATCGGATCGGGACAACGCTGTGCTCCATAGCCCACGCATCGGCAACAACACTTTTCTGCGCATCTGGCTGGCGTTTCTGAACGGCCGCGTGATGGTCGCCCTGCTGCTGGCCATGCAACAAGGTGCGGGTCTGATCTGGCATCTGCCCACCAATCCGGACACGCTGGCCGCCGCGCTGGGCTATCTGGCGCTGACACTGGCCGTGCGCATCGTCTCGCGCAACGTTCCCTCGCCCCAGCCCGGACCGCAATGGCTGCCCACCATCGGTGTGGACATCGCCCTGTTCAGCTACCTGCAGTTCTTCGCGACCGACACGCTGAGCTTCATGCCGCTCTTTGCGCTGCCCGTGCTGATGGCCGGCATGCTGGGCACGCTGATGACGGCACTCGGCACCACCTCGGTGATCACCATTGTGCTGCTGGTAGGGGCCCTGTGGTTCGATCAACGGGCGCTGGGCGACCCCGTTCAGCGCTATGTGCAGGCGGCGCTCACGGGCGTCGGCTTCTTCATCGTCACCTATCTGGCGCATCAGCTCTCGGTCAAACTGCGCACCGAGCACGAGATCGCGCAGCGCAGTCGCATGGCGGCGCAGACGCAGGAAGATGTGAGCGCGCTGGTCATGCAGCATCTGAGCGAAGGCGTGCTGGTGATGGACCGACTGGACCAGGTGCGCCTTGCCAACCCATCGGCCAGGTTGCTGATGGGCGATGCCGCTCCGACCAGCATGCCATTCGATCTGCGCCCGCAGGTCAACTGGTCTCCGTTGCTGGAACTGGTGCGCCGCACGTTCGACAGCGGCACACAGCAATCGACCGATCTGGACATCGCGCATCCCGGACACAGCCCCATGGGGTTGCGCGTGCGCACCTGGCTGACCTCGCACCACACCTACCAGCCCACGAGCAGTGATTCCAGCGAGTCCACCGATCCGCTCTGCGTGGTGTTCCTGCAGGATCTGCGCGAAATGGAAGCGCGCCTGCGCACCGAGAAGCTCGCTGCGATGGGTCGCATGTCGGCCGCCGTCGCGCACGAAATCCGCAATCCGCTCGCCGCCATCATCCAGGCCAACGCGCTGCTCGAAGAAGATCTGACCGACGCCATGCAATTGCGCCTGAGCCAGATGGTCAAGCAGAACGCCGACCGGCTCACGCGCATCACCGAGGAAGTGCTGGACATCGCGCGCGTGCGCCACCAGATCGACAACGCGCCGGCAGCAGCCATCGCGCTGGACAATTCCGTCGCCCAGATTTTTGGCGACTGGCAGACGCACGACGCCCAGCGCCGCCACGCCTTGCTCACGCTGCACACGCCCGCCATGGAGGTGAACTTCGAGATCGACCACCTGCGCCGCGTGCTCGTGAATCTCATGGACAACGCGCTGCGCTACATGGGCCCGCATCCCGATTCGATGTGCATCCACACCAGCACCACGCCCGACGGCCTCGCCTTCGTGCAGGTGTGGAGCGACGGTGCGCCGCTCGAAAAATCGGTGGAGCAGCATCTGTTCGAGCCGTTCTTCTCCTCGGAAAGCCGCTCCAGCGGATTGGGCCTCTATATATGTAGAGAGCTGTGCAGCCGCCACGGCGCATCCATCCGCTACGAACGCAGCACGCTGACCCTGCATCGCGGTGAAATCGAAGGCAACGCCTTCATCGTCACCTTCCGCAAATCACTGCAGCTTCCGGGGACGCCTTCGCTTTTTGACACAATCATGGTTTGAGACTCCGACGAACACATGCCTGCATACGCCGCCTCCATTCTTGTCATCGACGATGAGCCCGACCTGAGGACGCTCTACGAACTCACGCTGCTGCGCGAGGGCTACCGCGTCGAAACCGCAGGTTCGGTGGAGGAAGCGCGCCAGCAATTGCGCGTGCAGCAGTTCGATGTGGTGATCAGCGACATGCGCCTGCCCGACGGCTACGGCATGGAAGTGCTGCTGCATCTGCGCGAGAACCAGCGGCGCGAACGCTGCGTGGTGATGACGGCGTACGGTTCGGCAGAAAACGCGGTGGAGGCGCTGCGTGCAGGCGCGTTCGACTATCTGACCAAGCCGGTCGATCTCAAGCAATTCCGCTCGGTCGTGGCATCGGCCGTGCAGGGAGCCGGCGGCGTTCCAGCACCCGGTCAACCTGCGGCAACGCAACGTGTGCAGGAAGCCGACGCCAAGGCCGCCCCAGACAACGACACCCAGATCGCATCGCCCGTCATGCGACTTCTGGTTGGTGACTCCGAAGCCATGCGCAATGTGAAGCAGCGCATCGCCAAGGTCGCGCGCAGCATGGCTCCGGTTCTGGTGCGCGGCGAATCCGGCACCGGCAAGGAACTGGTCGCACGTGCGCTGCATGGCAGCAGCCAGCGCGCTGACGGCCCGATGATTGCCGTGAACTGCAGTGCGATTCCCGAAAATCTTCTCGAAGCCGAATTCTTTGGCGCACGCAAGGGCTCGTACACCGGCGCGACCGCCGACCGCGAAGGCTTCTTTCAGGCGGCGCAAGGCGGCACGCTGTTCCTCGACGAAATCGGCGACCTGCCACTGGCCATGCAGTCCAAGCTGCTGCGCGCGATTCAGGAGCGCAGCATTCGCCCGCTCGGCGCGACGCAGGAAGAAACCGTGGATGTGCGCATCGTCAGCGCCACGCACAAAGACCTCGCCGCCGAAGTGCAGGCCGGCAACTTCCGCCAGGATCTGTACTACCGACTCAACGTCATCGAGGTGCTGATCCCGCCGCTGCGCGAACGCCGCGAGGACCTTCCCGCGCTGTGCAAAGCTTTGCTGCAGCGCATCGAGCAGGACTCGGGCGTGCCCGTCCCTCAACTCACCGACAAGGCCTTGCAGCGCATCGCCATGCATTCGCTGCCCGGCAATGTGCGCGAACTGGAAAACCTGCTGCACCGCGCCGTCGCGCTCAGCGATGGAGACGAGCTGTTCGTCGATCCACCCGCCGCCGGGGCCGGAGCGATGCCGGAGCCCGCACCTGTCGCGCCGTCGCCGGTCCTCGCAGCGCCAAGTGATGCCAGCGACAGAACGGTCGGCCATACCGCCGATGCGCCTTCGCCCTATCCTGCCCATACCGCACTGCCGCATGATCTGCAGGCTTGGCTCGACAAGCAGGAGCGCGACATCCTCGTGCGCGCGCTGCGCGAGTCCAGCTTCAACCGCACGGCGACAGCGGCGCGCCTGGGCATCAGCCTACGCCAGATCCGCTACCGCATCGAGCGGCTGAACATCTCAGAAGCCGAAGGCGGCACGGACCATGTCGAAAGCGAGTAAGCCCGCAAGTGCATGGCACGGCGGCTGGTATGCCCCGGCCCGCCGCGTCGACTCACCCAACCACGGACCACGCCCCGATGGCGCGCAGATCGACCTCGTCGTCGTGCACTCCATCAGCCTGCCGCCGGGGCAATATGGAACCGGCGACATCGAACGCCTCTTTACCAACAAACTCGATTGGGATGCGGATCCCTACTTCAACACCATACGCGGCATAGAGGTTTCCAGTCACTTCGTGATCGCCAGAAGTGGGACAATCACGCAGTTCGTCGATTGTGATCGGCGCGCGTGGCATGCCGGACGTTCGCACTGGCGCGCACGCGAAAACTGCAATGACGACTCGATCGGCATTGAACTGGAAGGATTGGAAGGCGAGAGTTTTACCGAGGCGCAATACACCGCGCTGACCAAGCTGTGCAGAGATCTCGCACAGCGCTATTCGATCCGCTTCATCGCAGGCCACGAGCACATTGCGCCCGGTCGCAAAGGCGATCCCGGAGCCGGATTTGAATGGCAAAAAATGCGAAACAATTTGTGTGATCTGGGTTGGTGGTTTCCACTACAAAACTAGCAACCGTCACCCCACTGTGGTTTCCGCAGTTGGCAATCTCCGGAATTTTTTCAGCTCTGCTTTTTCCCGATGCATGCGGGCTAGCGGAGCTTATTGTCGGATAGATCGCATCAACTGGTGATTCCCACTCGCAAACACCGTCAGCACAACCCATCGCGCACCGGATTCGAAGGCCCTCGCAGGCCCTGAATTGTCAACCTCGAGCAGAGGCCACCCTGCAGCGGATACACTACAGGTAGTGTCTTGATGAGTTCAGACACCCTAGATATAGTGTGTCACTGCCATCAGTGATACATCACCACCGAAGGCCCTTGCGGCTAAAGCCAAGCCCGCCAAGCCGCCTTCGAAGCAATACAAGAGGACTACATGCAAGCTGTACAGACCCCAGCCAATGAGGTGAGCCCTGCGCTCGCGAAATCCACTGCTCCCGAAGCCGCAAAGGCAACCGCGAGCGTCGGAAACTACGCCCAATTCCAGATCATTCGTCGCAACAGCGCCGTGGTTCCTTTCGAGCCGCAGAAGATTGCCGTCGCCATGATGAAGGCGTTTCTCGCAACGCACGGTGCCCAGGGCGCGGCGTCTGCCAGCATCCGCGAAGTCGTGGACAACCTCACTCAATCCGTGGTGCATGCACTGACCCGCTCGCGTCCCGGCGGCGGCACCTTCCATATTGAAGACGTGCAGGACCAGGTCGAACTCGGCCTGATGCGCGGTGGTCACCATGAAGTGGCCCGCGCCTACGTGCTGTACCGCGAACGCCGCAAGCAAGAACGTGCCGATCGCCGCGAGCAACTGCTGCCACAAGTGCCGACCATGCATGTGCTGGAAAACGGCCAGCGCGTGGAACTCGACGTGCTGCGCCTGCACTCGCTGATTGAAGCCGCCTGCGCCAACATCGGTGAAGGCGTGACCGCTGCGCCGATCGTCACCGAAACCATGCGCAACCTGTACGACGGTGTGCCGATGGACGAAGTGCTGAAGGCCGCGATTCTGGCTGCGCGCACCAAGATCGAAAAAGATCCTGGCTACACCTACGCCACCGCCCGCCTGCTGCTGCACACGATCGTGCGCGAAGTGCTGGGCCGCGATGTCGCGCCCACAGAAATGCAGGCCGCCTACGCCGAATACTTCCCGCAATTCATCCAGAAGGGTGTGGACAACGAGCTGCTCGACGAGCGCCTCGTAAAGGAATACGACCTGCCACGTCTGGCAGCCGCACTCAAGACCGAGCGCGATCAGCAGTTCGACTACCTCGGTCTGCAGACGCTGTACGACCGCTACTTCCTGCACGTGCGCAAGACCCGCATCGAACTGCCGCAGGCGTTCTTCATGCGCGTCGCCATGGGCCTGTCGCTGAACGAAGCCGACAAGAACGCCCGCGCCATCGAGTTCTACGAAGTGCTGTCGTCGTTCGACTTCATGTCGTCGACCCCCACACTGTTCAACAGCGGCACGCTGCGCTCGCAACTGTCTTCCTGCTACCTGACCACCGTGCCCGACGACCTCGACGGCATCTACGAGTCGATCAAGGAAAACGCGCTGCTCTCCAAGTTCGCCGGCGGTCTGGGCAACGACTGGACTCGCGTGCGCGCTCTGGGCTCGCACATCAAGGGCACGAACGGCGAATCGCAAGGCGTGGTTCCATTCCTGAAGGTGGTGAATGACACCGCCGTCGCGGTGAACCAGGGCGGCAAGCGCAAGGGCGCGGTCTGCACGTACCTGGAAACCTGGCACCTGGACATCGAAGAATTCCTCGAGCTGCGCAAGAACACCGGCGACGATCGCCGCCGCACGCACGACATGAACACGGCGAACTGGATTCCCGATCTGTTCATGAAGCGCGTGATGGAAAAGGGCCAGTGGACTCTGTTCAGCCCCGCCGACGTTCCTGATCTGCACGACCTGTACGGCGGCGCTTTCGAGAAGGCCTACTCGGCCTACGAAGCCAAGGCCGCTTCGGGCGAGCTGCGTCTGTCCAAGCAAGTGCCTGCCAACGACCTGTGGCGCAAGATGCTCTCGATGCTGTTCGAGACCGGCCACCCATGGATCACGTTCAAGGACCCTTGCAACATCCGTTCGCCACAGCAACATGTGGGCGTGGTGCACTCGTCCAACCTGTGCACGGAAATCACGCTGAACACCAGCGACACCGAAACCGCAGTCTGCAACCTCGGCTCCGTGAACCTGGCCCGTCACATCAAGGACGGCCAGATCGATCACGACAAGTTGAAGAAGACGATCAGCACCGCCATGCGCATGCTGGACAACGTCATCGACATCAACTACTACGCCGTGCAGAAGGCCAAGGACTCCAACATGCGCCATCGCCCCGTGGGCATGGGCCTGATGGCATTCCAGGACGCGCTGTATGAAATGCGCATCCCCTACGCCAGCGACGCGGCGGTGCAGTTCGCCGACGAGTCGATGGAAGCCATCTGCTACTACGCCTACTTCGCATCAAGCGAACTGGCCAAGGAACGCGGCACGTACTCCACCTACGACGGCTCGCTGTGGTCGCGCGGCATTCTGCCGATCGATTCGCTCGACCTGCTCGCACAGGAACGCGGCGGCTACGTCGAAGTGGATCGCTCGCGCACGCTGGACTGGGATGCCCTGCGCAACAAGATCGCCAAGGACGGCATGCGCAACTCCAACTGCATCGCGATCGCGCCGACCGCCACCATCTCCAACATCGTGGGCGTGGACGCATCGATCGAGCCATCGTTCGGCAACCTGTCGGTGAAGTCGAATCTCTCCGGCGAGTTCACTGTCGTCAACCAATACCTCGTGCGCGATCTGCAGCGTCTGGGTCTGTGGGACGACGTGATGGTGATGGACCTGAAGCACTTCAAGGGCTCGCTGCAACCGATTGATCGCGTGCCGCAAGACGTGAAGAATCTCTACGCCACCGCGTTCGAAGTTTCGCCGACATGGTTGGTCGAAGCCGCATCGCGTCGCCAGAAATGGATCGATCAAGCGCAGTCGCTCAACATCTATATGGCAGGGGCATCGGGCAAAAAGCTCGACGAGACCTACAAGCTCGCATGGGTTCGTGGTCTTAAAACCACGTACTACCTGCGCACGCAATCTGCGACGCACGTGGAGATGAGCACGGTGAGCGGACGACAGCTCAACGCAGTGTCGAACGGCAACGAGCAAAATTCTGCTGCAGCCCCGAAAGCCGCGCCAGTCAACGCTTTGGAGGCAGCAGCCGCTGCAGCACGCGCACAAAACGAAAGCATTCCCGCCACCGATATCAAGTTCTGCGCGATCGATGATCCGGGCTGCGAGGCCTGCCAATAAGGCGTTTTGCACGTGTGTTTGAAGTGCCTTGCATCTCATCGCACGTGCCTCAACGTAAAAAATTTGGCGAAGCAACGCCGCAGCGCTTTTCTTTTTGAGGCGCTGCTTTCATAATTCGAGCACTGGAAAACGTATGCTGACCTGGGACGAAGAAGTCAAGCCCTCATCGCAAAATCAAACTGAAGGCGGTTCACTCAATGACCGCCTCGGATCAACGCCCGCTCTTCAAACCGTTGCATCCACTTCGTCGCAAGCTGTCGCACCTTCCGCTGCAAGCTTCGCTGCGACAACTTCCACTGCATCTGCACCCGCCACTCGCAAGCGCGTGAATGCCGCAGACAAGCGCATCATCAACGCCAAGACCGACGTGAACCAGCTGGTCCCTTTCAAGTACAAGTGGGCCTGGGAAAAATATCTCGCCACCTGCGCCAACCACTGGATGCCGCAGGAAGTGAACATGACGCGCGACATCGCGCTGTGGAAAGATCCGAACGGCCTGACCGAAGACGAGCGCCGCATCGTCAAGCGCAATCTCGGCTTCTTCGTGACCGCCGATTCGCTGGCCGCCAACAACATCGTGCTCGGCACGTACCGCCACATCACCGCTCCTGAGTGCCGCCAGTTCCTGCTGCGCCAGGCGTTCGAGGAAGCGATCCACACGCACGCATATCAGTACATCGTTGAATCGCTCGGCCTCGACGAGTCCGAAATCTTCAACGCGTACAACGAAGTCAAATCGATCCGCGACAAGGACGAGTTCCTGATCCCGTTCATCGAAGCGATCATGGACCCGAACTTCCACACCGGCACGCCCGAGACCGATCAGACACTGCTGAAGTCGCTGATCGTTTTTGCCTGCCTGATGGAAGGTCTGTTCTTCTACGTCGGCTTCACGCAGATTCTGGCGCTCGGTCGCCAGAACAAGATGACCGGCGCAGCCGAGCAGTACCAATACATCCTGCGCGACGAGTCGATGCACTGCAATTTCGGCATCGACCTGATCAACCAGTTGAAGCTCGAGAATCCGCATCTGTGGACGCCCGAGTTCAAGGAAGAAATCAAGGGACTGTTCCAGAAGGCCGTGGAACTCGAATATGCTTACGCCGAAGACACCATGCCACGCGGCGTGCTCGGTCTGAACGCATCGATGTTCAAGAGCTACCTGCGCTACATCGCCAACCGTCGAGCGACGCAGATTGGCCTTGAAGCGCTGTACCCGAATGAAGAAAATCCGTTCCCCTGGATGAGCGAGATGATCGACTTGAAGAAAGAACGCAACTTCTTCGAGACCCGAGTCATCGAGTACCAATCCGGTGGAGCCCTGTCCTGGGATTGACGAGTCAAACAACAGGTCATGACCTTTCAACCACACCCTCACAACCCAACGCTCGCACGAAGCGTGGTGTGGGGGTGTTACCGTATTTGTGGCAATGAGATGGACATCCAACTTCTCGGTGCCATGAATCGCTCTGTGTCCAAAGTAGACACGGGGTGCTCTTTGCTAATCGACCCAAGGAGAAAATGATGGCAACTGCGAAGAAGACCGCTGCTAAAAAGGCAGCACCAGCGAAGAAGGCAACCGTGGCCAAGAAGGCTGCTCCAGCGAAGAAAGCTGTAGCCGCAAAGAAGGCCGCTCCTGCCAAGAAGGCAGCTCCAGCCAAGAAGGCCGTAGCTGCGAAGAAGGCAGCTCCAGCCAAGAAGGCTGCTGTTGCAAAGAAGGCCGTAGCCGCCAAGAAGGCAGCTCCAGCCAAGAAGGCTGCAGCTCCTGCGAAGAAGGCTGCTGCCAAGAAGGTAGTGGCGAAGAAGGCCGCTGCTCCAGCCAAGAAGGCCGCTGCTGCGAAGAAGGCAGCTCCAGCCAAGAAGGCCGTAGCCGCGAAGAAGCCTGCTGCCAAGAAGGCCGCTGCTCCAGCCAAGAAGGCTGCAGCTCCTGCTGCCAAGAAGGCTGTCGCTGCGAAGAAGCCTGCTGCTGCAAAGAAGCCCGCCGCTGCTGCCAAGAAGGCCGTAGCTGCGAAGAAGCCTGCTGCTGCAAAGAAGCCGGCTGCGAAGAAGGCATCTGCGAAAAAGGCTGCGGCAAAACCTGCCGCTGCTGCCCCCGCTGCTGCTGCCGCTGCCCCTGCTGCACAGACCACGCTGAATCCTCAAGCTGCGTGGCCTTTCCCGACAGGCGGCAAGCCCTAATCAGGCAAGCTTCCCCAAAGGAAACAGCAAAGCCCGGTGTGAAAGCACCGGGCTTTTTTCATGCTCGCACGGGATTGACTGTTGCGGGTATCGCACCCGGCCACGCATCGCGTCGTGAGTTCAATCCACGCGAAGCCTTCGGCTTCGATGGATGATTCGTTTCAAGATAGCGATGCAGGCGTCGGTCGCTCTTCAGGCGCTGTTGGCTGTTGGCGCGGGCGCGCCAAACCTGCGCCTCACTCCGGCTTGAAATCCAGCGTGTAGTTCTGTGGGCCGCGCTGGGCGATCTTGAGAGCGCCGAGCTTGTTGCCGAGTTCTGCGCACTTGGTCAGTGCCCAGCCGCGCTCCAGACCGAAGAGCAGAGCGCCGCGCCATGCGTCGCCGCAGCCGGTGGGGTCGACCACTTCCTTGGCCTTCACGGGGGCGACCAGTTGCTGCTCGCCGTTTTCCCAGACGGCACAACCTTCGCTGCCGAGTGTCACGACCAAGCCCTTCACCTTGCGCGAGATCTCGGCTTCGGTCCAGCCGGTGCGCTCGCACAGCATCTTGCCTTCGTAGTCGTTCACCGTGACCCAGGTGGCGAGTTCGATGAAGTGGCGCAGTTCTTCGCCGTTGAACATGGGCATCGCCTGACCCGGATCGAAGACGAACGGAATGCCCGCTGCCTTGAACTGCTCGGCGTGCTGCACCATGGCATCGCGACCATCGGGCGAGATGATGCCCACCGATGCGCCGATGTCGGCCGTGACCTTGTTCTGATGCGCCATGGACATGGCACCAGGGTGAAAGCCGTTGATCTGGTTGTTGTCGCGGTCGGTGATGATCATGCACTGCGCGGTATGCATGTCGTCGAGCTTGGTCACGAAACGCGTGTCGATGTTCTGCGCCTTCATGCGCTCCAGATAGTCCACGCCGTCGTGGCCGATCACCGCCATGGGCAGAGGCTCAGCGCCAAGCAGCTTCACCGCGTAGGCAATGTTGCCGGCGCAGCCGCCGAAGTCGCGACGCAGCGTCGGCACAAAGAAGGACACATTCAGGATGTGCAATTGCTCGGGCAGGATCTGCTCGGCAAAGCGACCCTCGAAAGTCATGATGGTGTCGTAAGCCACGGAGCCACAGATCAGTACAGCCATAGTTCTGCCAATCGCCTCAAAGAAAATTGAAAAAAGAAAAGGAAAGAAAAATCAGGGATAGAAGGCCAACAGGCGGTAGCCCGTGACGCGGTCCGCCACCTCAGGCACCTGCAGCTTCACCACGCCGTTCCACTCGCCATGTGCGGCAAGTTCAGCGGGGGCATTCGTGTCTTCGCGCTTGAGCACGCGACGCAGCACGGGCTGGTCGCTCGAATCGGTGAGCGTCAACTCCAGCGCCGGCATTTCCAGCACCATGTCTGCCGTGCTCTTGAGAGCAACCTGCAGATTGAACGAGCTCGCATCATCGCGAACGCGTGTGAATGTGGAACTGTCGATGGCCACGGAGGCGATCTGGCGCGGCAGGCCCACCTCGCAATTCAGCGGCTGGCACAGCTTTTCCAGCACCGGACGCAGCGCCGGATACATCGCCGCCAGACGGTTGCGCTCCGCCACCGCATACTGGCCTGCAAATCCGGCGAGCAACCCCAGCACGATCAGCATGAGCAATGCGCGCACAGCGGGCTTGCTCCAGAACGCCTTGCGGCGCGCATCACGCATGAATCCCACTTCGTCTTCCGATGGAGTGACGGGCAGCGGTTGCTCAGCCGCTTCGGGTTCTGGCTCGTCGGTCTTTGCGAGAGTCTTGTCGTCGGATTCGGCGGCATCGGCCGCAGCAAGCGCATCGGCCTGCGGCTTCTCCGTCACCGCATCATCTTGCACTGGATCGAGTGTGGGCTCGACACGCTCGGCAGGCTCGGCTTCGGCAGCCGCCACTTCTTCCCGCTTGTCTGCAGCCACCTCATCGGGATCACGCTCGGCAACGATCACCGGCTCATCGACCAGTTCGTGCTGACGCGACGCTTCGAACGTCAGCTCCGGCATGTCCTCTTCATCATCTTCGTCAGCGCCCTGCGAAAGCAATTCGGGGTCCTGAGAAATGAGGGCGGGGCGTGGCACGGTCGTCGGTTGTTTGTCAGCCACCAGCGAAGGCTCGGCATGAACAACGGTGCCTTCAAGAGGCACCACAATTTCCTCTTCCGGGGTCTTGGACGTGACGGAAGTGACGACGACCGGGTCAACCTTGTCATCGCTCAGGCGCGACGACACAAATTCGGGTTCGACGTGCTTCTCATCCAACTCATCTGCCACCTCGTCGGCAACCGGCTTGGACTTGTCCACCTCCGGCTTCCAGCCGGGTGGCACCACATTGGACTCGCGCCGCGCGCCGTAGCCCGACTGCGGAGGACTCGAGGGCGCAGAATAATGGCCAGCCCATGGCCGCGTCGGCGCAGCCACTGCTGGCGCAACCGGCGATGGCTCGCTCTTGCCCTCACCGCTTTCCTGCGCAAGATGCTGAATGGATGCGTTGGAGAAACCCGTGATGCTCGCCCGCGCATTGCTCCAGACGTTGGGGCGTTCTTCAGGCACAGGAACATGCTGCGGAAAACTGGCCGCCGGTGTGGGTGGAACCACAACGGTTGGCGGCGGCATTGCAACAGGCGGTGCAGGTAGCGATGGCTCAGAAGACTCTTCAACTGCTACAGGGGGTGGCGCCACGACAGGCACAGCCACCGGAGCTGGAGCAGGTGGAATCACAGGCTCTTGCGGCGCAACCGGTGCCACAGGAGCAGAAGCAGAAGGTACGGGTACGGGCGCGGCCTCGTCCTTGTGCTGCGAAACCGGCGAATAGCGCACGTCCGCGAGCAGGTTGGCCGATGCGTCGAAGACTTCCTTGCAGCGCCCGCAACGCACCCACCCTCCTGAGATTCTCAGTTGGTCGGCAACAACTCTGAAACTGGTTCGGCAGGCGGGGCAGCGTGTAATCTGGCTCATCGGCTTTGCATTGTAGAGGCTGCCCTTCGGCGGCACTACCACTCAATCGTGCAAGCAGAAGCAACAGCCTTGAAGCAGGTCACATAGGTGCGATCAGCGGCGGGCGGTCATGAGGATCCAGCCGTCCTCGCGATCGCTGACTTCCAACTGGACCCATGGCGCGTAGGCGGCCTTGAGTTCGTCTTCCTGACGCTCCAGAATCCCGGCCATCACCAGCGACCCGCCCGCCTTCACGTGCAAGCACAACAGCGGAGCCAGCACCTTGAGCGGCGTGGCCAGAATGTTGGCCAGCACCACGTCGTATTCGCCTTCGGCCTTGTCCGGCAGACCGGCGTTCAGCTTCACTTCGTTGGCAACCGCGTTGGCGATGGTGGATTCGACCGCCGCCGGATCGATGTCGACGGCCACGATGTCCTTGGCGCCGAACTTGGCCGCGCCAATCGCCAGAATGCCGGAGCCGCAACCGTAGTCGAGCACGCGTGCAGGCGGGTTGGAGGCATCCACATTTCTGGCAGTCCAGCGCAGGCACATGCGCGTCGTCGGGTGCGTGCCCGTGCCGAACGCGAGACCCGGATCGAGACGAATGCAATGCTTGGCCGCTGCAGGAGGTTCGTGCCACGAAGGCACGATCCAGAAATCTTCGGTGATGTCGACCGGCGCGAACTGCGATTGCGTGATCCGCACCCAGTCCTGATCTTCAACTTCGGCCAAGCCCAGAATGCTGCAGCCTTCAAAGAAGTCCTGCACCTGCAGAAGCTGCTGCGCTTCCGCGGCCTGCTCCCTGGTCTGGAACAGTGCAACGACGCGGCTGCGGTTCCAGCCGCCCTTGGGCGGCGGCATGCCGGGTTCACCGAACAGGGCCTGTTCGGCATCGGTCAGGGCATCGGCGTCTTCGACCGACACGCTCAGTGCATCCAGCGCCTCCAGCGCATCGCTCAGGTCTTCGACCTGGTCCTCGGAACACAACAAGGAAAGTTCAAACATGGAGGCACCTTCTTCAATCTTCGCGCCAAAACAAAACATGCCAGCAACCGTTGGGGGTTGCCAGCATGGAATCTTTGCCGCACAGCATCGTGACGAACACGGCACTGCGCGGCGAGGGCTTCACGATCAGCGCTTGCGCTGCTCCAGCCACTGTTCCAGATAATGGATGTTGGTGCCGCCAGCGTTGAACTTGGCGTCCACCATCAATTCGCGATGCAGCGGCACATTGGTGTTGATGCCTTCGATCACGGTTTCCAGCAGCGCGGTGCGCATGCGGGCAATCGCTTCTTCGCGGGTATCACCATGAACGATGAGCTTGCCGATCATCGAGTCGTAGTTCGGCGGCACGAAGTAGTTCGTGTACACGTGGGAATCCACGCGCACGCCAGGACCGCCCGGCGCATGCCACATGGTGATCCTGCCCGGCGACGGGATGAACTTGTACGGATCTTCCGCGTTGATGCGGCACTCGATGGCGTGACCACGGATCTCGATCTGGCGCTGCGTGAACGGCAGCTTCTCGCCAGCGGCGACCATGATCTGCGTCTTCACGATATCGACGCCGGTGATCCACTCGGTCACCGGATGCTCCACCTGCACGCGGGTGTTCATCTCGATGAAGTAGAACTCGCCGTTCTCGTACAGGAACTCGAACGTGCCCGCACCGCGGTAGCCGATCTTCTTGCAGGCGGCCACGCAGCGCTCGCCGATCTTCTCGATCAGCTTGCGTGGAATGCCGGGAGCCGGAGCCTCTTCGATCACCTTCTGGTGGCGACGCTGCATGGAGCAGTCGCGCTCGCCCAGATAGACGGCGTTCTTGAACTTGTCGGCGATGATCTGGATTTCGATGTGGCGCGGGTTCTGGAGGAACTTCTCCATGTACACGGCCGGATTGCCGAATGCGGTGCCCGCTTCGGCCTTGGTCATCTGCACGGCGTTGACGAGCGCAGCCTCGGTGTGCACCACGCGCATGCCGCGACCACCGCCGCCACCAGCGGCCTTGATGATCACCGGATAGCCGACGGAGCGCGCAATGCGGCGGATCGCGACCGGATCGTCGGGCAACTCGCCGTCGGAACCGGGGACGCAAGGCACGCCCGCACGAATCATCGCCTGCTTGGCCGACACCTTGTCGCCCATGATGCGGATGGATTCGGGCGTGGGGCCGATGAATTGGAAGCCGCTCTTTTCCACGCGCTCGGCAAAATCGGCGTTCTCGGAGAGAAAACCGTAGCCGGGGTGGATGGCTTCTGCGTCGGTCACTTCCGCTGCGGAAATGATCGCCGGCATATTCAGGTACGACAGTCCGGACGGCGCGGGGCCGATGCAGACCGCTTCCTCGGCAAGCTTGACGTATTTGGCATCGCGATCGGCCTCTGAATAGACCATCACCGCCTTGACGCCCAGCTCGCGGCACGCGCGCTGAATTCGCAGAGCGATTTCACCGCGGTTGGCAACCAGGATTTTTTTGAACATGTGGGGCCGCTTTACTCGATCACGAACAGTGGCTGACCGTATTCCACCGCCTGGCCGTTTTCAGCCAGAACGCGCGTGACCGTGCCGGACTTGTCAGCTTCGATCTCGTTGAGAATCTTCATCGCTTCGATGATGCACAGCGTCTCGCCTTCCTTGACCTGAGCACCGATCTCGACGAATGCCTTGGCGCCAGGGCTGGCAGCGCGGTAGAACGTGCCGACCATCGGCGACTTGACGGCATGACCGGCGATGGCAGCTGGTGCGGCTTCAGCGGCAGGTGCTGCAGCGGTAGCCACTGCAGGTGCGGCCGCAGCCATCGGTTGCGCCATCATCGGCGCAGCCATCACCTGTTGAACGATGGCACCACCGCCTTTGACAATGCGTACTTTGCCCTCGGCTTCGGTGATCTCGAGTTCAGAAACATTCGACTCGGACACCAGGTCGATAAGGGTCTTAAGTTTTCGCAAATCCATGGGAGCTCCAACGGCTAGAAACAGAATGGGGCGCAAATTTACCCTAATTTCAGCCTATTGCATCGAATTCGACGCAAATATCTGCATCTCCAACAGGGGATGCTTTGTTTTTCAGACCTCGGAAGACCATTGCGCCAAGTCTTTTTCGGTCAACTGCCCCATTTTACGCCTCAAGATGTTCCCATCTTTTCCGAACAGGACTGAAAACGGCAGACCGCCTACTTCGTTGCCAAGCGCTCGTCCCAGATCCGTACCCGTCAAACCCGCCAATGCGATCGGAAAATCGAGCGGCATTCGATCCAGAAATTTGCGTACAGCTGCAGGCTGATCGATGGCCAATCCGAGCACTTGAAAGCCTTTGCCAGTATGCGCAGCATAGAGGCTGTTGAGCAGCGGCAGCTCATCGACGCAGGGCGGACACCATGTCGCCCAGAAGTTCAAGAGCAGCGGGCGGCCATGAAACTTGCGCATGGTCAAGGTCGCACCATCCAAGGTTTCCATTGACGCGTTCCAGAAGGACTCCTCCACACCGCTGAGTACCGTGTCTGGCCGAAAGCGCCACAGCGCAACACCCGCCCCTGCCGCAGCAGCCGCAACGCCGACACCCGCCATCATCCAATGGCGGCGCTGGATCGTTGGCACTGGCTGCGCATCGTTGGTGGATTGGTTCGGATCGGAATCAATGGGCGTGGACATGTTGAAGAAACGCTTACCTGAATAGAGAAGTCAAAAAGGACAACGAGAACAACCGGAACAGACCGCCTCAGAACACTTCGTCCGGCTGCTCCAGCAAGGCGCGCACAGCGGCGATGTCTCCGCGCGGCAGACGCCCCCGCGAATCGGGCTTGAGCGCGCCACGCAGATCATCGAGGTCATACACCAGCAGGTGCACGCCGATGTGCTCGCCCAGTTCCGGCGACAGGCTGCTCACGCTTAGGGCATCGACCAGCTCGCCGCGAAATCCCGTCACGGAGCGTGGCTCGTAATCTACATGATGGTCAATCAAACAGATCTCTGCAGATTTGGAGTCATCGCAAAACATCTGCACATAAATATCTGACAGTCGAGTCGCCGTGCCATGCCAGACCGCACCCGCAAGATAGGGACGAAACTGCTCCATGCGTTCCATCCACACCAATGCGAGCTGGCGCAGCGCTCGCAGTTCTGCGGGTTGGGTGTCCGCACAGAACAGGCCGATGTACTCGCGCACGGCATCCTCCACCAGGTCGTTGTCCGGCAGCGCCGTGCGCACAGGCAGCCCCAGTTGCTTGACTGCGCGACGCTTGGCGGCACCCCACTCAAGCCCCTCCTCCACCACGATCCGGGCAGTGGCATTGGCGATTTCGGTCGCAAGAGCGTCATTCATGGCGGCCATCCTGTTCTGAGCGCATCGTCCACGCAATGGTTGGAAACGAAAAATGGAAACTGAAATATGGAATCGGCGCTCGAGGACATTGTCGCTCCAATGCCAATACCCGAAATATCGCGTGACATCCTGCAAGCGAACACCTTCGCCGAACTCACATTCAGCTACCTATTTTCTAGCGCAAGAGCCCCCAATAGCAGTCCTTGGCAAGGGTCCATCCGCAACTCGTAGAATCGCTGCATGCACATACATATTCTGGGGATTTGCGGCACCTTCATGGGTGGCGTGGCAGCACTGGCCCGGGAAGCGGGTCATCGCGTGACGGGTTGCGACGCGGGTGTCTACCCGCCCATGAGCGACCAACTGCGTGCGCTCGGCATCGATCTGATCGAAGGCTACAGCGCCGAGCAGCTCGCACTCAAGCCCGATGTTTTCGTGATCGGCAACGTCGTGAGCCGCGCACGTCTGGCTGACGGCAGCCCCAAGTTTCCGCTGATGGAAGCCATTCTGGATGCCGGAGCGCCCTACATCAGCGGCCCGCAATGGCTGGCCGAAAACGTGCTGCAAGGCCGCCATGTGCTGGCCATCGCCGGCACCCACGGCAAGACCACGACGACCTCCATGCTCGCCTGGATTCTGGAGCACGCAGGTCGCGAGCCCGGTTTTCTGGTCGGCGGGGTGCCGCTGAACTTTGGTGTCTCCGCCCGTCTGGGCCAACCTCCATCGCACGAATGGGGTGCCGCGCAGCAAGGCCAGGCCCCGCTGTTTGTGATCGAGGCCGATGAATACGACACAGCGTTCTTCGACAAACGCAGCAAGTTCGTGCATTACCGCCCGCGCACCGCCGTGCTGAACAATCTGGAATTCGATCACGCCGACATCTTCGACGATCTCGCTGCCATCGAGCGCCAGTTCCACCACCTCGTGCGTACCGTGCCATCGACGGGACGCGTCGTGGTCAACGCGCTCGAAGAAAGCCTCACCCGCGTGCTGCACACGGGCTGCTGGAGCGAGGTGGCGAGTTTCGGCGATGCGGTCAGCGATTTCAGCGCCGTGGGCGAGCCCAGCGATTTCGATGTGCTGCATCGCGGCAAGCCCGTCGCACATGTGAAGTGGGAATTGAGCGGCGTGCACAACCAGCTCAACGCTCTGGCCGCCATCGCCGCCGCAGAGCACGTGGGCGTGACGCCCGCGCAAGCCGCCGAAGCGCTCGGCAAATTCCAGAACGTCAAGCGCCGCATGGAGTTGCGCGGCACGGTGAACGGGATTGCCGTCTACGATGATTTCGCGCACCACCCCACGGCCCTGCGCACCACACTCGACGGCCTGCGCCGCGTGGTCGGCAAAGATGCCCGCATCCTCGCCGCCTTCGAGCCTCGCAGCAACACCATGAAGCTCGGCACCATGAAATCGCAACTGCCGTGGGCGCTGGAGTCGGCCGATCAGTCGTTCTGCCACACGGCAGGGCTGGATTGGGATGCGGCGGAAGCGCTGTCGCCGCTTGGCGCGCGCGCGCATGTGGCTGCCGACATCGACACGCTGATCGCCCAGCTCAAGGCCGAGGCGCGTCCCGGGGATCACATCGTCTGCATGAGCAACGGCAGTTTTGGCGGCATTCACGCCAAGCTGCTGACGGCGCTCGCCAAGTAAAACGGGCCGTAAAGAGGCCAGCTCAAAACACAAACGGCGCTCAAGGCGCCGTTTGTCTGTCTGTCATTTCCGGTTCAATCCGAAATCAGAAAGTCACCGCCATCGCAGGAATGTCGATGCGCACGGCCTCGCGTTCCAGCGCCGCCTTGGCCGCACGCGCGAACTGCTTCGACCACTCGGCATCGGCCAGCGACGCGTTGCCTGCGCTCGCTGCCACTACCAAAACCTTGTCGGCCAGCAGCACCTTGCCGCTGGGGCGCAGCGGTTCGCAGTCCAGACGCACAAATTCCGAGTCCAGCCAGCGACGCGCTTCTTCGTTGGACAAGGGCGCGACGCCCTCCAGGTCGATGCGGTATTCCTGTTCGGGACTGACGATCACTGTGACTTCACTGCGCATAGCTGTACACCTCTGGTGGATTCAATTGTCAGCGCCGGGGACTTGCCCCGACTCTTCTTCGATCCACCATTGTCCACTCAAGCGCCTCGGCGAGTCTGTACGGCGGACGACAATTCAGCCATTGTCGCGAGCGAATCGTCCCAGCCCAGGCACGCATCGGTGATGCTCTTGCCGTATTCCAGCGCGGATGGCACATCCTTGCCCGGCGTGAACTTCTGCGCGCCAGCGTGGAGATGGCTTTCGATCATCACGCCGAACACCGACTTGGAACCCCCAGCGATCTGCTGACCGATGTCGCGGGCGACATCGCGCTGCTTTTCGTGCTGCTTGCTCGAATTCGCGTGGCTGCAGTCGACCATCAGCGTGGGCTTGAGGCCAGCGGCTTCCAGGTCCTTGCAGGCGGCGGCGACATGGTCGGCGTCATAGTTCGGCGTCTTGCCGCCGCGCAGGATGACGTGGCAGTCCTGATTGCCGCTGGTGTGCACGATGGCGACCTGGCCGTTCTTGTGCACCGACAGGAAGTGGTGACCACGGCTGGCCGACTGGATCGCGTCGGTGGCGATGCGGATGTTGCCGTCCGTGCCGTTCTTGAAACCGATGGGCGCAGAGATGCCCGAGGCCAGTTCGCGGTGGACCTGGCTTTCGGTTGTGCGTGCGCCGATGGCACCCCAGCTGATCAGGTCGCCGATGTACTGAGGCGAGATCACGTCGAGGAATTCGCTGCCCGCGGGAATGCCCAGGCGGTTGATGTCGATGAGCAGTTGGCGTGCGATGCGCAAGCCTTCGTCGATGCGGTAGCTGCCGTCCAGGTACGGATCGTTGATCAGGCCCTTCCAGCCGACGGTGGTGCGTGGCTTCTCGAAGTACACACGCATCACGATTTCCAGCGTGTCCTTGTACTGCTCGCGCACGGCCTTGAGCTTCTTGGCGTATTCGATGGCGGCGGCCGGGTCGTGGATCGAGCAGGGGCCGATGATGACCAGCAGACGGTCGTCTTCGCCCGACATGATCTTCTGGATGGTCTGGCGGGTGTTGCTGATCAGCGTTTCCACTTCGGTTCCGCTGATGGGGAAGAAGCGAATCAAATGTTCCGGAGGAGGCAACATGGTGATGTCCTTGATGCGGTTGTCGTCGGTAGCGCTGGTTTTTTCGACGTTGCGGTACCAGGCATCAGCGGATGGAGAGACATTGGCAGTCATGAATTGCGTCCTCGTGGAATGTTGGGTTGATTGTCTGAAAGGAAAACGTTGCGAAAAAAGAAGGTGCCGGAAAAACAAAAACCGCCGGGCTTTTCAGCTTCGGCGGTTTTTTGGGAGAACTTGCTTGCTTATTTATCGTGCACGCAGTTGCCTCTCATCCGCCTTGGACGAGAACCAAAAGTAAAAGTAAAACGAGCTACGAACTTGCATAGAGAGTCAATGTAGCACTTTTTGGTGCGACGCAACAAGCTTTTTTTGATTGGTGATTTCGATGACGTTGGAATCAGGCCGTGCCGCCGACGGTCAGACCGTCGATGCGCATGGTCGGCTGACCGACGCCCACCGGCACGCTCTGGCCTTCCTTGCCGCAAGTGCCGACGCCGCTGTCGAGTTTCATGTCATTGCCGATCATGCTCACTTTTTTGAGTGATTCAGGACCGCTGCCGACAATCGTCGCCCCCTTGACCGGATACAGGATCTTGCCGTTTTCGACCCAGTAGGCCTCGCTCGCGGAGAACACGAACTTGCCACTGGTGATGTCCACCTGACCGCCGCCGAAGTTGGTGGCGTACAGGCCCTTCTTGATGGAGGCGACGATTTCCTGCGGGTCCTTGTCGCCACTCAGCATGTAGGTGTTGGTCATGCGCGGCATGGGAATGTGCGCGTAGCTCTCGCGGCGACCATTGCCCGTGGGCTTGGTCTTCATCAGGCGCGCGTTCATCGAGTCCTGAATGTAGCCCTTGAGAATGCCGTCCTCGATCAGCACGTTCTTCTGCGTGGCATGGCCCTCGTCGTCCACATTGAGCGAGCCGCGGCGGTCGGCGATGGTGCCGTCGTCCAGCACGGTGACGCCCTTGGCCGCCACGCGTTCGCCGATGCGGCCGCTGAACGCGCTCGAGCCCTTGCGGTTGAAGTCGCCTTCAAGGCCGTGACCGACCGCTTCGTGCAGCAGCACGCCGGGCCAGCCGGGGCCAAGCACCACGGTCATCTCGCCCGCCGGCGCAGGACGCGATTCCAGATTCACGAGCGCTGCGTTCACCGCTTCGCTCACATACTGATGAACCAGTTCGTCATCGAAATAATCCAGCCCGAAGCGACCGCCGCCGCCCGCCGAGCCGACTTCGCGGCGACCGTTCTGTTCGGCGATCACGGTGATCGACATGCGCACCAGCGGGCGCACGTCAGCGGCCAGCGTGCCGTCAGCGCGAGCGACCAGCACCACGTCATATTCGCCCGCCAGACCGGCCATGACCTGCACCACGCGCGGGTCCTTGGAACGGGCGAGCTTTTCGGCGCGCTCGAGCAATTGCACCTTGGCCGTGCTGTCCATGGTCGCGATGGGGTCGAGCTCGGGATAGAGCGAACGGCTTTGCGCGATCTTGCGTGCGCCCACCTTGGTGCGTGCCGACTTGGCGACCGAGGCAATCGAGCGTACGGTGCGCGCCGCGTCGAGCAGCGAGGCTTCGGAGATGTCGTCGGAATAGGCAAAGGCCGTCTTCTCGCCGCTCACCGCACGCACGCCGACACCCTGGTCGATGCTGAACGAGCCGGTCTTGACGATGCCTTCTTCCAGACTCCAGCCTTCGCTGCGGGTGTACTGGAAGTAGAGATCGGCGTCATCCACCTGGTGCGCGCGGATTTCCGCCAGCGCGCGGGTCAGGTGGGATTCGTCGAGGCCAAAGGGCTCCAGCAGCAGCTGACGAGCAATGGCCAATCGTTCAATGGTAGGTTCGCGGGAGATCATCTTGCTCATTGTAGAGGGGGCTCGCTGTTCGTTTGGAGGTGGCGATATAGCCCTTCATGCGTCGTTGCAAAGGCTTGCCGTACAAAAGTACTGTCCGCGCCTTCGACGCCTAGCCTGAAGGGCTATCTCACCATTGTGGCTGGGGTTCGGGCGCCCTGCTTGCTGCACCGTGCGCTGTTTGAAAACCAACAGCCTTTGGGAAATCAGTTCTCTTGTGGGGCTTGCGAGGGCTGGTTCTGGGATCTGGCTACCGACATCAACACGCCGAGCGCGAGACCCAGCGTCACCATGGCCGTGCCGCCGTAGCTCACGAAAGGCAGCGGCACGCCGACGACCGGGAGGATGCCGCTGACCATGCCCATGTTCACGAAGGCGTAGGTGAAGAAGATCATCGAGACGGCACCGGCCATCAGGCGGCCAAACAGCGAGGTCGCGCCCACTGCGATCGCGAGGCCCCGCCAGACCAGCAGCAGAAAGCTGATGATCAGCGCGATGTTGCCGACCAGGCCGAACTCTTCGGAGAATGCGGCGAAGATGAAGTCGGTCGTGCGCTCGGGAATGAATTCGAGGTGGGTCTGCGTGCCCGCCATGAAGCCCTTGCCCCAGACGCCGCCCGAGCCGATGGCGATCATGCCCTGAATGATGTGGAAGCCCTTGCCCAGCGGGTCGCGCGTGGGGTCGAGCAGCGTGCAGATGCGTTGCTGCTGGTAGTCGTGCAGAACGGGCCAGCGCACGCCATCGGCGCACAGTTGCGGCTCGTACCAGACGATCAGGAAAATGCCGACCGCGCCGATCAGTACCGGAGGAATCACGAGCCGCCACGGCAGTCCGGCAAAGAAGATCACCGACAGGCCCGCCGCCATCACCAGCAGCGAGGTGCCCAGGTCGGGCTGCTTCATGATCAGCCCCACGGGAATCATCAGCAAGATCACGGCGACCACGAAATCGAGCGCGCGCAATTGGCCTTCGCGCTTCTGGAACCACCAGGCCAGCATCAGCGGCGTGGCGATCTTGAGCAGCTCGCTGGGCTGAATCACCACGCCCACGTTGATCCAGCGCTGCGCCCCCTTCTTGGTGATGCCGAACAGCGCCACCGCCACCAGCAGCGCCACGCCCAACGTATAGAGCGGCACGGCCAGCGCCATGAGCTTTTGTGGCGGCACCTGCGAGACGCAGAACAGAATGCCTGCGGCCAGCAGAATGTTGCGGCCGTGATCCATGAAGCGCGTGCCATGGTCATAACCCGACGAATACATGGCCGTGAGCCCGATGGACGTGAGGATCAGCAAAAGAGCGATCAACGGCCAATCGAACCCGCGCAGCAGGGGCATGACACGCTGGAGCAGCGTTGGTTTGTCGAAAACGGCAGACATGGCGCGCGATTATCCCAGCGCGGCGCACAACCCTTCATGTCGGGTGCAGAATCACTGGATATGTGTGCGTAAACAACTGTCGCATTGCGCGCACCTCCAGACCTTTTCCATGCCCACAACGCATCTGCTCTATCTGCACGGTTTCCGTTCATCGCCCCGCTCCGCCAAAGCGCAAATGACTGCCGCTCATGTAACGCGCACGCATCCGCAAGTGCATTTCTGGTGCCCGCAACTGCCGCCCTCGCCCGCCGAGGCGATGGCCATGGTGTCAGAAGGCACCAGCCACTGGCCACGCGAATCGACGGCGGTGATCGGCTCGTCGCTCGGCGGTTTCTACGCGAGCTGGTTCGCGCAGCACATGAAGTGCAGGAGCGTGATGCTCAACCCTGCCGTCAATCCGGCGCGCGATCTGGAACGCCACATCGGCGACCAGACCGCCTGGCACAATCCGAACGAGCATTTCTACTTTCAGCCGCATTTCGTCGATGAGCTCAAGGCGCTCGACGTGCGCCACCTGCCGCCCGCAGCACCCGAGATGGCCATCATCGCCAAGGGTGACGAACTGCTTGATTGGCACGAGATGGCCGAGCGTTATGCGAAAGCCGAACTGCACATTCTCGAAGGCGGCGACCACGCACTCAGCAACTTCGAGTGCCACGTGGACGACGTGATCCGCTTCTGTGATCTGGTCTGACCGACTGAATGCGCCTGTTCAATGCGTTGAGGCAGGCAGGGGTTGCTTGGCCACAAAAGCCTTGTAAGGCTCGGGATAAGCGATCTCGAACAGCGCCATCTGCTCGTTGACCTCGCCGGTCATGCCCAGAATTCTGGAGCTGTCGATCAGTTTGGTGATCACGCGCGGCTCGGGTGAATAGTGCAGCATGCGGCGCGCCATGGCATGCATCTGCACGGCGTTGTCGGCGGTCACCGTGGTGGTGGTGAGCCACGCGAATTCGGCCTGATTGGTGAAAAAATCCGAGGTCTCGCTGACCTCGCGCGCCGTAAGACTACGCCACTGCGCCTCGCGATGCTGCGGCAACTGGTAGAGCGCGGCCATGCGGCGGAAATCACTGCTGATCAAGTACGCTCCTGCCACCCAGGCAACGCACACCACCAGCAGACCCACCTGCCACCGCGTGGCCGTTGCGGGAGTCAGCTTCACGGGCCGCACCGGCAGAATCAGAATCACGATGGCCAGCACGGCGACGAGTTGGAACGGCCCGTACCACAGCGGAAACTCCAGCATGCTGTGCATGCCGATCAGCGCCAGAATGCCCCATGCCAGTTGGCGCGCGCCATCGGTTTCGCGCCATGGCTTAAAGCGCCAGACCGCCCACAGAACGAACAGGCAGAACGCGATCGCCACCGGCAAACCCAGCTCGACCGCCAGATGCAGCGGCAGGTTGTGCGCGTTGTCCAGCAGCACGCAAAAGCGCTCGCTGGGGAACAAGGTGCTGTAGTGCGCGTAATCGAGTTCGCCCCAACCCCAGCCGGTCCACGGTTGCTGCTCGATCAGATAGGCCATGTTGGTCCACAGCGTGACGCGGCTTGTGCAGCGGTGCGAGGTGTCGGCCACGCGCATGAACAAGCCGTCCATCTGCACGCCGGTCCAGCGCAGCAGCAGCTCGGGCAGCAGCCACGCGGCCAACAGATAGGCCAGCAGACCGGCCACGCCCAGAATCAGCCCGAGTCGGCCCACGCTCTTGCGCCAGAACCAGAGCATCACCACCAGCGCCATCCATTCGACCGCGCCCGTGCGCGACGCGGTCACGCCGCTGCCCATGGCCAGCAGCACCAGCAGCCACGGAGCGGCGGCGGCAAAAACCGTGAGCCATGGGTTTTCGCCTGCACCTGCACTTGAATCGGCTGCTTCAAAAGGCTCGGGCTCGTGCTTGCGCAGCCAGTGCGACGAGCACAGCAGCAGCGCCAATGCGCTCATCAACAAAAGCGTCGCCTGCTGATTGCGCTGGCGCACATTGCCAATGGCCTGGCCCAGCGTGCTTTGATAAATCCACGGCGACAGCCCGACATCGCCCTTGAAGAACTGCACCAGCCCGATCACCGAGGCGAATGCGCCCGCCAGCATCAGCCCCCAGCCGAGGCTGCGGCCCAGCTCCACGCGCAACTCGTCAGGGCGATTCACGCGTGCGAGGCTGAGCATCACGATCAGCCAGCCGCACAGGGCGCTGACCACCAGTGGCCAGAAATTGGTCAGCGGCGACTGCGTGTAGGCGAAGAGAAAAGGAATTGCCACCGCCAGACTCTTCAGGGCCGGGGCAAAGACGTGAGTGACTGCTTTCATGGGTGCGCGCAGAGATAAGCGCGTAAGACAAGCTGCGAATCATAGACCTGCGGGGCTATCCATCCGGGTGCCAACCGCAAATCCTTGTGTCCAACTGGGCACCTGCGCGTGCAAGCCCTCGCGCCATGGGAAAATAGCTGTCATGCATGCACTATTCGAAGAAGCCGGCAAGTTTCAGGCTGGCCGCATCCTGTCTGAAGCAGAAAGCTCGGCTCAGATCGAGCTTGACTCTGGAAAACGCGTCAAGGTCAAGGCCGCCAACATTCTGATGAAGTTCGACAAGCCCGCGCCCGCAGAACTGCTGGCCAAGGGCCGCGAGCTGGCCGCGACCATCGAGCTGGATCTGGCCTGGGAATTCGCGCCCGAGGACGAGTTCGGCTTTGCCGATCTGGCACGCGACTATTTCTCGGAATCGGCCTCGATCACCGAGCAGGCCGCCGCACTGCTCGCCCTGTACGACGCGCCGCACTATTTCCGCCGTGCGGGCAAGGGGCGCTTCAAGAAAGCGTCCGCAGAAATCCTGCAGCAGGCACTGGCCGCCATCGAGAAAAAGCGGTTGATCCAGGAGCAGATTGCCGGTTGGGCGCAGGAACTCGGTGCAGGCGTGTGCCCGCAGCCGATCCGCGATCAGCTCTACAAGATTCTGTTCAAGCCCGACAAGAACGCGCCCGAATACAAGGCCGTCGTCGATGCCAGCCGCGCCACGCACAAGGCGCCGCTCGATCTGCTGCAGGCCGCAGGCGCAATCGACTCGGCCTACGAATTCCACTGGAAGCGCTTCTTGTTCGAGAACTTCCCCAAGGGCACCGGCTTCCCGCAAGTCACCGCGCCGCAGCCGCCGCAGGACCTGCCGCTCGCGCCCGTGCAGGCCTATTCCATCGACGATTCGCAGACCACCGAAATCGACGATGCGCTGTCCGTGCAAGGCCTCGGCACCGGCACCGTGACGCTCGGCGTGCACATCGCCGCGCCGGGTCTGGCGATTGGCCCGGGCACGCCGATCGATCATCTCGGCCGCTCGCGCCTGTCCACGGTCTACATGCCGGGCTACAAGATCACCATGCTGCCCGACGAGGTGGTGAAGATCTACACGCTCGACGAAGGCCGCGCGAATCCCGCCGTGTCGCTCTATGTGACGATCAATGAAGAGACGCTGGAGATCACCGGCACCGAGACCAAGCTCGAACGCGTGCCGGTCGCCGTCAATCTGCGCCACGACAAGCTTGACCACATCGTGACCGAAGAGTGGCTGAACGACGCATCGATCATGGTCGATGGCTCGCCGCAGGAGCTGCTGGACCGCCGCGCCGAACTGTCGTTCCTGTTCAAGCTCGCGCAAAAGCTCAAGGCCGGTCGCGAGGTGGTTCGTGGCAAGCCCGAAACCTTCAACCGTCCCGACTACAACTTTCGCCTCGAAGGCAACAACGGCGCGGAACCCACCGGCAACGAAACCGTCAGCATCACCACGCGCAAGCGCGGTGCGCCGCTCGACCTCATCGTGGCCGAAGCCGCCATCGTCGCCAACAGCACCTGGGGCCAACTGCTCGCCGACCACGGCGTGCCCGGCATCTATCGCAGCCAGTACTCACTCGCCCCCGGCGTGAAAGTGCGCATGGGCACCAAGGCCCAGCCACATGCAGGCATCGGCGTGAAGTGCTATGCATGGTCCACCTCGCCACTGCGTCGCTATGTCGACCTGGTGAACCAATGGCAGATCATCGCCTGCGCGCGCCATGGCAAGACCGCAGCGCTCGCCGCGCCATTCAAACCCAAGGATGCGGACCTGTTCTCCATCATCTCCAGCTTCGATGCGGCCTACGGTGCCTACAACGGTTATCAGGCCAGCATGGAACGCTTCTGGACGCTGAAGTATCTGGAGCAGAACAGCATCACCGAACTCGAAGCCACCGTCATCAAGGACAACGGCGGCGCCGGCATGCTGGTGCGTGCCGATGCGCTGCCGCTGGTCATCTCCGTGCTCGGTGCGCAGAACCTGCCACGCGGCGCGCGCTCTCTCATCAAGCTCGGCGACATCGACGAAATCACGCTCGACATCCACGGCACCGTGCTGCAGCGTCTGGACGATCCGGACGACGCAGGCGACGACGGCGCAGTCAGCGAAGAGGACGAGGACGACGATTCGGTGGCAGGTCCGATCGCAATTGCGGTCGACGTCAACGAAACCGATGCGGCAGATGCGCCACAAGGCACACAAGCCAAGCCCAAAAGCTCCGACAACAGTGATAATCAGGCGCCGTGAAACTGCCCGCCTTCCTCCAGAAACTGAGCGTCCTGCAACTGGCGCTCGGAGCCTCCGTCATCGTCCACGCAGCACTGCTGACGGTGCGCTTCGTCGACCCTGAAAGCTTCAACCGCGTGTTCGAGGACACGCCGTTGGAAGTCATCCTGGTCAACGCCAAATCCAAAGAAGCACCCGACAAGGCGCAGGCCATCGCGCAATCGTCGCTGGCCGGTGGCGGCGAGGCCGCTGCAGGCCGCGCCACCAGCCCGCTGCCCTACTCGGCACTCACGGCTGTCGGCGACGATCTGGAAGAAGCCCAGCGCAAGATGGACTCCATGATGGAGCAGCAGACCCAGCTCCTCGCGCAACTGCGCAAGGAACTCGCCCACCTGCCGCCGCCCGACCCGCGCCCCGACAGCAAGAACGCCGAAAAGGAAGTGCAGGAAGAAAAACGCAAGCAACTCCTGAAGGTGCTGGCCGAGATCGAAAAGCGCATCAACGAAGAAAACGCGCGTCCCAAGAAACGCTACATCAGCCCCGCCACGCGCGAAGAGGTCTACGCCGTCTACTACGACGCGCTGCGCCGCAAGGTCGAGGACAAGGGCACGGAAAACTTCCCCGAAGCAGGCGGCAAGAAGCTCTACGGTGAGCTCATCATGATCATCACCGTCAACCACGACGGCCGCGTGCTCGAAACCGAAGTCGCCCAGACCTCGGGCAACAAGCTACTCGACCGCCGCGCAGAAGCCATCGCCCGCGCAGCCGGCCCCTACGGCCACTTCGGCCCCGCCATGCGCTCCAAGGCCGACCAGATCGCAGTCGTCTCCCGCTTCAAGTTCACAAGAGACCAAACCCTCGAAACCGACGTGCGCTGAAAATGCATCTCGCGACACGCGAGATGCAGGCACGAGCAAAGCGAAGTGCCGCAAACACCTCTTCATTAAAATCTGACTCGCGGCGGTTGTCCGAACGGCGCGCCTTCGGCGCAAAGTGAGTTCTGCCGCATGCCCCCGAATTCCAGCGCGTTTTTGGTTACTTTTTGCGCGCAAGCAAAAAGTGACTGCCCTGTCGGGGGCAGTCCCGACATCCGCGCTCAACCAATACACAGCCGCTCGATTCGTCATGACAGAAAAATATTGCGTGATGGGCAACCCCATCGCCCACAGCCGCTCCCCCTGGATCCACACCCGCTTCGCCGAACTCACCGGCCAGCCAGTGATCTACTCCCGCCAATTGGTGGACCTGAACGCTTTCCCTGAAGCAGTCAAGGAACTCGCAGCGCAAGGCGGCAAAGGCTGCAACATCACCGTCCCCTTCAAGCTGGAAGCCGCCAACCTCGCGACAACAAAAAGCGAACGAGTGACCCTGGCAGGCGCAGCCAACACGCTGACACTCCATGCCGACGGCACGATCAACGCAGACAATACCGACGGACTCGGCATCGTCGCCGACATCACCCGCAACGCGGGCGTGAAGATCGCCGGCCAAGATGTGCTGTTGATCGGCGCGGGCGGTGCTGCCGCAGGCGTGCTCGGCCCGCTGCTGCGCGAGAAGCCGCGCTGCATAGTCATCGCCAACCGCACGGTCGAAAAGGCACAGCATCTGGCCGACAGCCACGCCGCCATCGCCAAAGAAACCGGCACCGCACTGGCCGTGAGCGCGCTCGATGTGGCGATCACCGAAGATTTCGACATCGTCATCAACGGCACGGCCAGCAGTCTGGCCGGTGCCGAATCGCCCGTGCCTGCCAGCGTGCTGCGCCAAGGCTCGCTCGCCTACGACATGATGTACGGCGAAAAGGCCCAGGGCTTTCTCGACTGGGCCACGCGCAACGGAGCCGTGGCGCGCGATGGTCTCGGCATGCTGGTCGAGCAAGCTGCGGAATCCTTTGCCATCTGGCGCGGCGTGCGGCCTCCTGCCGAGCAAGTGCTGCGCGAGTTGCGCGCGGAAATCGCCGCTGGGCGCTGAACCCGCGTTTGCGCGAGAATCCGGGCGATGTTGTTGAAAGCAATCACACGCTGGCTGGCCCTGGTGGTGCTGGCATTCATCGCGCTGCAACTGTTCTTTGTGCTGCGCGTTGCGCTCATGATTGTGGTCGATCCGGAATCGACCACCTTCCAGCGTTCGCAGCTCTGGCAGCAGATGACCTCGGACGGCTCGCTGCACTGGAAGCAGGAATGGGTTCCGTACGCGCAGATTTCCGACAGCCTCAAGCGCGCGGTGGTCGCGTCGGAAGACGACGGATTCGTCAACCATGACGGCGTGGACTGGACGGCCATCGAAAAGAACTGGGAGCGCAACAACAAGCTGCAGGAACTGGCCGAGCAGCGCATGGAAACCAACCCCAAGGCCAAGCAACGCCCCGTGCGCATTCGCGGCGGCTCCACCATCACACAGCAACTCGCCAAGAACCTGCTGCTCTCGGGCGAACGCAGCATGCTGCGCAAGGGTCAGGAACTGGTGCTTGCCATGCTGCTGGAGCAGTTGCTGTCCAAGCAGCGCATTCTCGAAATCTACTTGAACAACGTCGAATGGGGCGAAGGCGTGTTCGGCGCGCAGGCGGCTGCGCAGCGCTACTTCAAGAAGAACGCCAACCAACTGAGCAGCGCCGAAGCCGCTCGTCTGGCCGTGATGCTGCCCGCGCCCAAACGCTTTGAAAAGCAGCCGCAGTCGGCCTATCTGAACGGCCGCACGCGCATCATCATGGGCCGCATGAACCGCGCCGAGCTGCCCTGATCAGAGCATCACATCAGGCGACGCGCGCCACAGGTTCGGCACGACCGCCTGCACTGCTGCCATTCAACGCATAGCCGTTCACCGAACCACCCGCGCGCAATGCGGGCGCGAGTGCTTCGCCCACGCGTTGTGCGGTGGCCAGCACGGTGGGCACGGCGCGCTTGAGCATGCGTTCATCCATCTGGCGGGCAAACGTCGTGTAGACCATCACACCGCGCAGCATGCCGGCACTGAACACCGGCACGGCCAGCGCCGCACTCTCCGAACGATGGTGGCCGTAACGCACGGCAAAGCCCTGCTTGCGGATCTCGCGGATCGAGTGGCGCAGCGCGCGCAGATCGGTCAGACGCGGGCCGTCGTCTTCGCGGCTGTTCATCTCTTCGATCAGGATGCGGCGCTCGGCCGGATCGCAGAACGCGAGATAGGCACGGCCCGATGCGGACTCGGTCAACTCGTACTTCCGGCCCACGCTCGATGGACGAATCGCATACGGGCTGTAGGGCATGGTGCAGTAGACGATGCGGATCTGGTGGCGATCAATCACGCCCAACGACAGCGGCCATTTGATGGCGTGTGTGGTGCTCACCATGATGGGCGCGGCCAATTCGGCGAGCTGCATCTGCGTGGTCACGCCGCAGCTCAGATTGCCCACCGCCTGCGTGAGCTGGTAGTGGCCGTAGACATGCGGATCGGTGCGCACGTATTTCTCGGTCTCCAGCGTGCTGAGCAAACGATGCAACGTGGATTTGGCAAGGCCCGTGCGCTGGTGCAGCTCCTGCAGCGTCCAGCTCACACGTTCGTTCATGACTCGGAGAATCTGCAGCGCGCGCTGCACGGAGCGAACTTCGGTGCTCATGGCGCGGCCACTCCCCATGTTGAAGAATGGAGCGACGACAAAGACAACATCGACACGCTCACCTGCTCGTCACGGTGGGCGACGATCATGGTGACGGCTGGCAAGCGACTCCTACAGGAGACCGCTGCCGGGGTAGAGACAGTCATCATCAAATACACGGGCACTGCTTTAGCTTTCTTCGGTCAATCCGGCGGACCATCACACAACAATCACACCTCGCCCCTGTCCGGATCGCCTGTTATGGTGAGCACACGGTTTGAAGCGCCGCGACGACCCACCTTTTTTGTCCAACAAACAAGGAACCTGTTTTCATGTTGCGCTTCGTCTCCCGACAACCAGGTTCCATTCCGGCTACAGTCTAGAAGCTTGAGAAAACTTTTGTTGGACAATTTTTAACGTTCCATCTATCGGAATCCCTCAACTTTCAGAGCCATCCTACGGAACTGAAATGTCTGGGTAAGGAAAGAAAGAAACACAGCGCGTGAGAATTCTGGGAATCGACCCCGGCCTGCAGACCACCGGCTTTGGCGTGGTGGATGTGGACGGCCATCATCTGAGCTACGTGGCGAGCGGCACCATCCGCACGACACAGCTCGCGCGCGGCGACCTGCCCGGTCGCCTGAAGGTGCTGTTCGAGGGCGTGACCGAAGTGGTCAAGCGCTACCAGCCTGATCAGGCCACAGTGGAAATCGTGTTCGTGAACGTGAATCCGCAATCGACCCTGCTGCTCGGACAGGCGCGCGGCGCGGCGCTGGCGGCACTGGTTTCGCAGGATTTGCCGGTGGCCGAATACACCGCGCTGCAGATGAAAAAAGCCATGGTCGGCCATGGGCGTGCGGCGAAGAACCAGGTGCAGGAGATGGTGCGGCGATTGCTGCAACTGCCAGGGTTGCCGGGGACGGATGCGGCCGATGCGCTGGGGTTGGCGATTACGCATGCGCATGCGGGGGCGGCTATGGCGCGGGTTGGGGAGGTGGCGGAGTTGAATCGCAGGCAACATGCGATGTATCGGTCGGGACGGAGTTACTAAGCTCTCTCCTGCTCTCTTGTTTCGTTTGCTGTTTTGGCTTGGGTTGGGTGGTTGCTTACGGAGGCCGGGACTGCCCCCGGCTGGGCAGTAACTTTTTGCTTGCGCCAAAAAGTCACCAAAAAACGCTTTGAATACCTCCGGCAGAACTCGCGGCGTTCCTTCGTCACTCTGCTCGGACAACCGCCGGAAATCAGTTTGGAAGAGGTGTGATTCGGCACTTTGCTTCGCTCGTGCTGCATCTCGCGACTGCGCGAGATGCCTGTGCGCGAGTAGTGCGCCGACTTTAACTTTGTATTGATTGGTCTTGGTTCCCGCTTGCTGGAGCGAGCTTATGAAGCGCAGCGGGCCGTGGAGTTGGTAGCCACAACGCCAAGACAGCCCCTCAGGCTAGGCGTGAAGCCGCAGACAGTATGCCGATACGGCAAGGCTTCGACAACGACGCATGAGGGGCTGTATTGGCGCCTTAAAACGAGCGACGAATCAAACAAACAAACAAAAAGATCAATTCCCCAAAATCATCGAAGCGATGATGCCGGTGGCTACGGCTACCAGAAGATAGTCACCGCCGTATTGAACCCATTGGTATCCGCGTGGAGGTGCCGACAGGCGGTGTCCGCGCCAGTCATCCACCACATAGCTTCTGGTGCGATAGGCTGGTGGCACGCGGTCGCCTCGGTTCCAGCGGTGGTCCGGGCCTGCGCCGCGTGGGTAGTCATTGCGAGCATGGCCTGGAGGGTCGGCGCGGCGGTTGTCGTGGCGGCGATCCATGTCGCGTCGGTTGTCGCCACGGCGGTCGTTGTCATGGCCGCGCTGGTCGTAGCGGTTGTCATAACGGTTGTCGTTGTTTCTGACGATGTCGGGACGCGGCTGTGCGGTGGCGCCGATTGCGGTAACACCCAGCACGATTGCGACGGCTGCAGATGTCAGTGTTTTGGCTGCTGTGCGAAATTTGGCTGTCATGTGAACCTCCTTGGTATGGAAAGCGGCGGGCTCGACAAGGTAGTTGGAAAAATTTTCCCTGGCCTCGTCGACCCGATATCGTCTCGCTCGGCGTCCAAGCGCTGAACTGCTGTCGATATGCAAGCCATGTTGCATCAAAAAAGCCGTCCACCAAGTAGGCGGACGGCAGATTTACATGAGCTTTGCTTTCGTGAAAAAGTGGTTCACGTTTGGCTGATTTCAGGCGACTGATTGGATCGGAATGTAGAGCTCGCCGCCACCTTCGCGGAACTCGCCCGCCTTGTCCTGCATGCCCTTGGCTGCGAACTCGCGCACTTCCTGCGTGATCTTCATCGAGCAGAACTTCGGCCCGCACATCGAGCAGAAATGCGCCACCTTCGCGCTGTCCTTGGGCAGCGTTTCATCGTGGAATTCACGCGCCGTGTCGGGGTCGAGGCCGAGGTTGAACTGGTCTTCCCAGCGGAAATCAAAACGTGCCTGACTGAGTGCATCGTCGCGCGAGCGTGAGCCCGGATGCCCCTTGGCGACGTCGGCGGCGTGGGCTGCGATCTTGTACGCAATGATGCCTTGCTTCACGTCGTCGCGGTCTGGCAAGCCGAGATGTTCCTTGGGCGTCACGTAGCACAGCATCGCGGTGCCGAACCAGCCGATCATGGCTGCGCCGATGGCGCTGGCGATGTGGTCATAACCCGGTGCGATGTCGATGGTCAGCGGGCCGAGGGTGTAGAACGGTGCTTCGTCGCAGTGCTTGAGTTGCTCCGTCATGTTGGCCTGAATCATGTGCATGGGCACGTGACCGGGGCCTTCGATCATGGTCTGCACGTCATGCTTCCAGGCGGTCTTGGTGAGCTCGCCCAGCGTGTGCAATTCGGCGAATTGCGCTTCGTCGTTGGCATCCGATGCGCAACCGGGACGCAGGCCGTCGCCCAGCGAGAAGCTCACGTCGTACTGCTTCATGATGTCGCAGATGTCTTCGAAATGCTCATACAGGAAGCTCTCGCGGTGGTGCGCCATGCACCACTTCGCCATGATCGAGCCACCGCGTGACACGATGCCCGTGCGGCGCTGCGCCGTGAGGTGGATGTAGGCCAGACGCACGCCCGCGTGGATCGTGAAGTAATCCACACCCTGCTCGGCTTGCTCGACCAAGGTGTCGCGGAAGATTTCCCAGGTGAGGTCTTCGGCAATGCCGCCCACTTTCTCCAGCGCCTGATAGATCGGCACGGTGCCGATGGGCACGGGCGAGTTGCGCACGATCCAGTCGCGCGTGGTGTGGATGTTCTTGCCGGTGGACAGATCCATCACGTTGTCCGCGCCCCAGCGGATCGCCCACACGAGCTTTTCCACCTCTTCTTCGATGCTCGACGTGACGGCCGAGTTGCCGATGTTGGCGTTGATCTTCACGAGGAAGTTGCGGCCGATCGCCATCGGCTCGACTTCGGGGTGATTGATGTTGGCGGGAATGATGGCGCGTCCACGGGCCACCTCGTCGCGCACGAATTCAGGCGTGATGATCTTGGGAATGATCGCGCCCATGGGGTTGCCGGCAAGGCGTTGTTCACGCGCCGTGTCCTGCATGTATTGCTGCATCCATTCGCGGCGACCGTTCTCGCGGATGGCCACGTATTCCATCTCGGGCGTGATGATGCCGCGCTTGGCGTAGTGCATCTGCGTGACGTTGGCACCGCTCTTGGCTCGGCGCGGTTGGCGTTGCAGGGCTGCGGCTTCGGCGCGCAATTGGTCGAGGCGGATATCGTCGGGATCGCCCTTGCGGCCATCATCGAGCGCTACACGCAAACGGCCTGCGTAGTACTCGCTGTCGCCGCGCGCATCGATCCAGCCGCCGCGCACGTTGGGCAGACCCTGGCGCACGTCGATCTGCACTTTGGGGTCGGTGTAGGGGCCGGAGGTGTCATACACGCTCACCGTCTCGCCGTTGGTCAGCGCGATGTCGCGCACGGGCACGCGAATGTCGGGCTGGCTGCCTTCGAGATAATTCTTGGTGGATGCGGGAAACGGCTCGCGTGTGAGCGAAAGCAGTTGGGAAAACTTGTCGATTGCGTTCATGTGGCTGCACTCCTTGGATCGATGTCTCGAATGGAATGCTCCGCAATCGGCCGGGTCTGAAGGTATGGAGTTGCGCCTGCACGCACCCACCCATTTCGGGCACATGTGAACAGACCATTCCAACCATTGCAGATCCAACTGCAGCTCTTCTTACGCTGGTACTAACCAGATCAAGTTCGCGGTTCCAGTGGTCGGTCCACTGTCTCAGCACGCCAATACGTGCACCCCGGAGCAAGGGCGAGTATAGGTGCAAAGCAATTTAAAGCAAGCTGTATTGCAAAAAATCAAACAGCTTGTTCCGATTTATGCGTTTTCAGACGATGCGTTCGAGGAACAGAACGGCAAAGAACATCAGCGCGGCGATCAAAGTCCACTTGATGATGACGAACGCGTAGCGTTTGTACTGCGGCTGTCCCGTGGCGGCGTAAAAGCCGAAGCACACGGCTGCGGCCACCACCAGGAACATGACGAGGGCGCGAAAGATCAGCATGCGATCGCTGTACGGAAAATGCGGACGATCACCACGCGTGCGCAGGCATGGCGAAGCCGCGCGGCGCCTGACGTTCGCTGTCGAAGGTGGCGATCTCCCAGCAGTCCTCATTCGCCAGCAGTTCGCGCAGCAGCAGATTGTTCAGGCCATGGCCCGAGCGGAACGCGCTGTAGGCCGCGAGCAGCGGCTTGCCGACGACATACAGATCGCCGATGGCGTCGAGAATCTTGTGCTTCACAAACTCGTCGTCGTAGCGCAGACCATCGGCGTTGAGCACCTTGTAGTCGTCCATCACGATGGCGTTGTCGAGTCCGCCGCCGAGCGCGAGGCCGTTGGCACGCATCATCTCGACATCCTTGGTGAAGCCGAAGGTGCGCGCACGTGCAATGTCACGCGTGTAGTTGTCCGCGCCCATGTCAAACTCCACGCTTTGGCCTGTTGAATCGACGGCAGGATGCGCGAAGTCGATCTCGAAACGCAGCTTGAAGCCATGGTATGGATCGAGCCTTGCCCACTTCAGATTCGCGCCTTCGCCCTGACGGATTTCCACCGGCTTGGTGATGCGGATGAAGCGCTTGGGCGCACTCTGCTTTTCCACACCTGCGCTTTGCAGCAGGAACACGAACGAAGCCGAGGAGCCGTCGAGAATCGGAACTTCCTCAGCCGTGATGTCGATGTAGAGATTGTCGATGCCAAGGCCCGCGCAGGCCGACATCAGATGCTCGATGGTGTGCACCTTGGCACCACCCACGCCGATGGTGGACGCCATGCGCGTATCCACGATGGCCATGGCGTTCACCGGAATGTCCACCGGCTCGGGCAGATCCACGCGACGAAACACGATGCCGGTGTCGGGCTGGGCCGGACGCAACGTCAACTCGACCCGTTGGCCGCTGTGCAAACCCACACCCACGGCGCGTGTCAGAGTCTTGATCGTTCGTTGCTGAAGCATCTGTCGATTGTAGGTCAAAGGGTCGTTTTCGACGATAGCAATCCTTCTATTTCCCCAATAGGAATTGCTGGATTGCTACGAAAACAAGAGCATAAACCCAAAGCGGATCGAGGAGAAAAAAAGAGGAAGCAGTCGCCCGCTCCCTCCACACTCTCTCTGTTTAACTCTTGCAAAAGCATCTGTTCAACGCGTGGCCGATGCAGCGCGCTGACACGGGCCTTCCGGCCCATGGAATCACTCGGCTTGCTTGCGCAGGAATGCCGGGATTTCCAGCTCGTCCATGCCGCTGGCCGACATCTCGTTGACCTTCGCACGGGGCGTGCCCCAGACATTGGGTCGGCCCGTACGACCTGCAGCGCCTTGTCCAACCGCACCAACATTTCCTCCTGCAGCACCACGCGACACACCTGATGCCGATGGCTGTCCAAGGAACGAGTGAGGTGGCAGGAAGTCGATGTCATCGGTGCCCGTGCGACGGGCACCTTCGTTCAGCAGCATGGATTGACGACGTTCGTCGGCGCGAGACAGACCCGTGGCCAGCACGGTCACGCGCAGCTCATCGCCGAGGCTGTCGTCATAAGCCGCACCGTAAATCACGGCCACGTCGTCGCCGCTGGTGGCCTGGATGGTCTGCATGGCGATGCGCGACTCGCTCAGCTTCAGCGAGCCCTTGCTTGCCGTGATCAGCACCAGCACGCCCTTGGCGCCGGAGATTTCCGCGCCTTCGAGCAGTGGGCAGGCAATCGCCTGCTCTGCCGCGATGCGTGCACGATCAGGACCGCTGGCCGTGGCCGTGCCCATCATCGCTTTGCCTTGCGCAGCCATCACGGTGCGGACGTCCTCGAAGTCGGCGTTCACCATGCCGTAACCGTTGATGATTTCGGCGATGCCGCCCACGGCGTTCTTGAGAACGTCGTTGGCGTGCGCGAACGCTTCGTCCTGCGAGATGTCGTCGCCGAAAGTTTCGAGCAGCTTGTCGTTCAACACGACGATCAGCGAGTCGACATTGGCCTCCAGCTCGGTCAGACCATCCACCGCATTCAGCATGCGGCGGTTGCCTTCAAAGCCGAAAGGCTTGGTGACGACTGCCACGGTCAGGATGTCCATTTCCTTGGCGATGCGCGCGATCACCGGAGCACCGCCCGTGCCCGTGCCGCCGCCCATGCCGGCCGTGATGAACAGCATGTGCGAGCCCTTGATGGCTTCGCGGATGTCCGCTTCCGCCTGCTCTGCAGCGCTCTTGCCCTTGTCCGGCTTGCCGCCCGCGCCAAGGCCCGTGCTGCCCAACTGGATATGGTGGTGCCCACCGCTGCGCGCCAAGGCTTGTGCGTCGGTATTGGCGCACAGAAACTCCACACCCTGTACGTTCCGCTCGATCATGTGGGCGACAGCGTTCCCTCCCCCTCCGCCGACACCGATCACCTTGATCTTGGTACCTTGATTGAACTCTTCGGACTCGATCATTTCGATGGTCATGTTGGTGCTCCTATCCCTGTCAATTCAAAAGTTGTGCTGAGTTGAGCGCTTTCAGCGAGACACAGAACTTCAAAGATATTGTTCTGGCGCGCCGTGTCTCACTGAATTGGCTGCATTCAATCAGCCTGCTTCCGCAAGAATGCGGGGATCTCCATTTCTTCCATGCCGCCTGAGCTCAGCGCATCGACGCGCGCCGTGGCATGCGTGCGATTGGTGCGCCACACGCTCGGAACCGCGAGCGACTCGTACTTCTGAGCCGAGCCCGTCATCGACGGAATCGACATGGACACACCCGAGTTCGGCATCTGGTAGTCCACACCGTCCGTGCCGGTGCGCAGACCGCCCTGCACGATCGAGATGGGCTGACGGCGCGCACCTGCGCGGGACAGGCCGGTGGCAACCACGGTCACGCGGATCTCGTCGCCTAGGCTGTCGTCGTAGGCTGCGCCGAAGATGACGTGCGAATCCTTGGACGCGTAGGCGTTGATCGTGCCCATTGCCAGGCGCGACTCCGACAGCTTGAGGCTGCCCTTGCTCGCGGTGATCAGCACCAGCACGCCCCGGGCGCCCGACAGGTCGATGCCGTCAAGCAGCGGGCAGGCAATCGCCTGCTCTGCCGCGATGCGCGCGCGATCAGGACCGCTGGCCGTGGCCGTGCCCATCATCGCCTTGCCGGGCTCGCCCATCACGGTGCGCACGTCTTCGAAGTCGACGTTCACCTGACCGGTCTCGCTGATGATTTCAGCGATACCGCCCACGGCGTTCTTCAGTACGTCGTTGGCGTACGCGAAGGCTTCGTCCTGTGTGATGTCGTCACCCAGAACTTCCAGCAGCTTCTCATTCAACACGACGATCAGCGAATCGACGTTGGCTTCCAGTTCGACGAGACCTTGGTCGGCATTCTTCATGCGGCGACCGCCTTCCCACTCGAACGGCTTGGTCACCACGCCGACGGTCAGGATGCCCATTTCCTTGGCAACGCGTGCGATGACTGGCGCTGCGCCCGTGCCCGTGCCACCACCCATGCCGGCCGTGATGAACAGCATATGCGAACCCTGGATCGCCTGACGGATGGCTTCCTCGGCCTGCTCCGCTGCCTGCTTGCCCATGTCGGGCTTGCTGCCTGCGCCCAGACCGCTGGTGCCCAACTGAATCGTGCGATGTGCCGAGCTGTTGGCCAGCGCCTGCGCGTCGGTGTTCGCACAGACGAACTCCACGTTCTGGACCGCGCGTGCGATCATGTGTTCGACGGCGTTGCCGCCGCCACCGCCGACACCGATCACCTTGATCTGCGTGCCCTGGTTGAACTCTTCGGACTCGATCATTTCGATGGTCATGTGGGTGCTCCTAACGCTGTATCTTCAATTGCAGTTGCCGAAAATTTTGGATGGGGTGCTTCGAATGCACTTTCTGTCGATGATGAAGGTCCCCAGCTTCGCCATCGGTCTCGAACCGGAGCAGGTGGACCCGCGCGTGCAAGCCATAGCAGATGTGCAGTCATCTCAAAAGTTCCCCACGATGAAGTCCTTGAGACGACCGAACGCCGTTTTCACGGAGCCGCTCTTGGCCGCGACCTTGAATCCGCGCAGCCTTGCCAGCCGCGCTTCTTCCAGCAGGCCCATGACGGTTGCCGCGCGAGGCTGGGCGATCATGTCGGACAGGGCGCTTGAATATTTGGGAATGCCGCGTCGCACCGGCTTGAGGAAAATGTCCTCGCCCAGCTCGACCATGCCCGGCATCACTGCGCTGCCACCAGTGAGCACGATGCCCGAAGAAAGCACTTCTTCAAAGCCCGACTCGCGTATCACTTGTTGCACGAGTGAAAAGATTTCTTCGACACGCGGCTCGATCACGCCGGCCAGTGCCTGCTTGGACAACATGCGCGGGCCGCGGTCACCGAGGCCCGGCACTTCGACCTGCGCATCGGGATCGGCCAGCAACTGCTTGGCATAGCCGCTCTCGACCTTGATGTCTTCCGCATCCTTGGTCGGCGTGCGCAGCGCCATGGCGATGTCGCTGGTGATCAGGTCACCGGCAATTGGAATGACTGCCGTGTGGCGAATCGCGCCGCCGGTGAAGATCGCCACGTCGGTCGTGCCCGCGCCAATGTCGACCACCGCCACGCCGAGTTCGCGTTCGTCGTCGGTCAGCACGGCCTGGCTGCTGGCCAGCGGATTGAGCATGAGCTGCTCGACTTCCAGACCGCAGCGGCGCACGCACTTGATGATGTTTTCGGCAGCGCTCTGCGCACCGGTCACGATGTGGATCTTGGCTTCGAGACGGATGCCGCTCATGCCGATGGGCTCCTTCACATCCTGCCCGTCGATCACGAATTCCTGCGGCTCCACGAGCAGCAGACGCTGGTCGCTGGAGATGTTGATGGCCTTGGCGGTTTCCACCACGCGCGCCACGTCGGTGGCAGAGACTTCCTTGTCCTTGACGGCCACCATGCCGCTCGAATTGAGGCCGCGGATATGGCTGCCGGTGATGCCGGTGTAGACGCGCTGGATCTTGCAGTCGGCCATCAGCTCGGCCTCTTTCAGCGCCTGCTGGATGCTCTGCACGGTCGCGTCGATGTTCACGACCACACCACGCTTCAAGCCATTGCTCGGCGCGATGCCCAGACCAGCGAGCTTGAGGTTGCCGTCGGGCATCACCTCGGCCACGACGGCCATCACCTTGGCTGTTCCAATGTCCAGCCCGACAACTACATCTTTGTATTCTCTTGCCATAAATCCGTCCTGCCCTCAGTTGCTGCGCCCGGGGGTGCGTGTCGTTGTAGTAGTGCGCGGGGCCGTCGCTGTCGCCCGCGCCGCTGCTGGCCGTGCAGTCGCCTGTGCCTTGGCACGTGCAGCCGCCGTCTCTGCGCTCACCGTGGTCACACCACGCAAGCGCAACGCATATCCATCCATCTGCCGAAGGTCCGCCGATTCCAGCGAAGCCACATTGCGTCCCTGCTGCGCCGCCACCTTGGGCAGCGTGCGCACGAAGCGATCCAGACGATTCATCACGTCCAGCGTCGAGCCGCTGCCCAGTTCGAGCACAGCACCGCTTTCAAGCCCCACGCGCCAGCTCCCGCGGCCGTTGAGCGCCACCGTGTCGATCGACGAACCCAGCGGCTTCACGCGTGGTTGCAGGCGGTCGTACATCTGCAGCATTTCGAGCGAGCGTCCATCCGGCCCCTGCAGGCGCGGCAGCTTGTTGTCATCGTCTTCATCGGCGGCAGCTTCGAACACTTCACCAAAATCGTTCACCAGCGTGGGGCTGCCTTCGGCACCCCAGAATGCGCGGGCCTTGTGCTCCTCGATGTCCACGGCCAGGCCGTTCGGAAACTCGCGATGCACTTGCGCCTTGCGAATCCATGGCACGCTTTCGAACTCGGCCTTGGCCTGACGCAGATTCAGCGTGAAGAAATTGCCCATCAGACGCGGTGCGACGTTGGCACGCAGGCTCACCGGATTGGTGTGCGCGAGATCGCCATGCACCACGATGCGTCCGATCGCAAACGCCGGATTGCGCAGGAACCACCAACTGCCTGCCGCCACCACGCCCACGGCGCAGCACACGAACAGGATCGTGGCGATCATGTTCATGAGCCGGACGTCGAGTGGTGCTGGCAGTGCGTCGTTCATTGCGCGCTGGCTCCTTGATCCGTGGTGACGCCCTGACGCGAATCCAGCGATGCACTCGCCAGAATCCGCAGACAGAGTTCGGGGTAATCGATGCCGCTCGCCTTGGCCGACATCGGCACCAGCGAGTGACCGGTCATGCCCGGCGAGGTGTTGATCTCCAGAAGAAACGGCTTGCGGTCGGTCTTGCGGATCATGATGTCGGCACGCGCCCAGCCACGGCAATCGAGCGTGCGGAAGGCTTCAACGACGAGGCGCTGGATCTCGCGCTCCTCGGCTTCGGGCAGACCGCTCGGGCAGTGGTACTGCGTGACGTCGGTGAAGTACTTGTTCTGGTAGTCGTAGTTGCCTTCAGGCGCGACGATGCGGATCACCGGCAGCGCGCGCGCATCCTTGCCCTGACCGAGGATCGGGCAGGTGGTCTCGTCGCCGTCGATGAACTCCTCGCACAGCACTTCGGGATCGAACTTCGACGCGAGGCGGTAAGCCTGCTCGCACTGGCCGACCGAAGTCACCTTGGTCAGGCCGATGGTCGAGCCTTCGCGTGCGGGCTTGACGATCATGGGCGAGCCCAGATCCTTGAACGCCTGCGCGGTTTCAGCAGCGCTCGACACCAGTTTCCAATCCGGCGTGGACAGCCCTTCCGCGCGCCAGATGCGCTTGGTCATGATCTTGTCCATGGCGATGCTCGACGCCATCACGCCGGGGCCCGTGTAGGGAATGCCGAGCAGTTCGAGCGCGCCCTGCACCGTGCCATCTTCTCCATGGCGACCATGCAGCGCGATGAAGCAGCGGTCGTAGCCGTGCGACTTCAGGTCGTAGAGATTGTTGATCGATGGATCGAAGGCGTGCGCATCCACGCCGCGCGACTGCAGCGCCTGCAGCACGCCGCCGCCGGACATCAGCGACACCTCGCGCTCCGACGAGGCACCGCCCATCAGCACCGCGACCTTGCCCATGCTGCGGGCATCGATTTGAAATGGCTTGTTCTTGTCGTTCATTGCGCTTTTCCTTCCTGCGCCGATTGCTGGTTGCCTGTGAGCATTTCTGCCACTTTGGCGGGAACCGAACCGATCGATCCCGCGCCCATGCACATCACCACGTCGCCATTCTTCGCACCGCTGGCGATGCGCTGCGGCAGCTCGGCGATGTCGTCGATGAACACCGGCTCGACCTTGCCCGCCACGCGCACGGCACGTGCCAGTGCGCGACCATCAGCGGCGACGATGGGTTGCTCGCCCGCTGCGTAGACCTCGGTCAGCAGCACGGCATCGGCCTCGCCAAGCACCTTGACGAAGTCTTCAAAACAATCGCGCGTGCGGCTGTAACGATGCGGCTGGAACGCCATCACCAGACGACGACCGGGGAAGGCACCGCGTGCGGCAGCCATGGTCGCGGCCATCTCGACGGGGTGGTGTCCGTAGTCTTCGATCAGGTCGAACTTGCCACCATCGGCGGTCGGCAGATCGGCGATGCGCTGGAAGCGACGGCCCACGCCGTTGAAGCTGGCGAGTGCGCGCAGCAAGGCGTCGTCGGGCACATCGACTTCGGCAGCCACCACGATGGCGGCCAGCGTGTTGAGCACGTTGTGCATGCCTGCAAGATTCAGCACCACGTTCAGGTCGGGACCGGCCACTGCACCCGTGCGGATCACGCGGAAATGCATCTGCGTGCCGACTGCGCGCACATCGACGGCACGCACCTGTGCGTCTTCGCCGAAGCCGTAGGAGATCACCGGACGCGTGAGGCGCGGCATGATGTCGCGGATCGCCGGGCTTTCCACGCACAGGATGGCCGTGCCGTAGAACGGCATGCGGTGCAGGAAATCGACGAACGCGGACTTGAGTTTTTCAAAGTCGTGCCCGTAGGTTTCCATGTGGTCGGCATCGATGTTCGTGACCACCGCCATCACCGGCAGCAGGTTCAGGAACGATGCGTCGGACTCGTCGGCCTCGACCACGATGTACTCGCCCTTGCCGAGCTTGGCGTTCGAGCCCGCGCTGTTCAGGCGGCCACCGATCACGTAGGTCGGATCGAGACCCGCCTCGGCCAGCACGCTCGCGACCAGACTGGTCGTCGTCGTCTTGCCGTGCGCACCGGCAATCGCGATGCCTTGGCGCAAGCGCATCAGCTCGGCGAGCATCAGCGCGCGCGGCACGACGGGAATCTTCTTCTCGCGCGCGGCCACCACTTCGGGGTTGTCGCCATGCACGGCGGTCGATGTGACCACGGCGTTCGCGCCAGCGATGTTCGCCGCCGCGTGGCCCACGAAAGTGCGGATGCCAAGCGTCTGCAGACGGCGCAGCGTCGCGCTGTCGGACAGGTCCGAGCCCGACACCACATAGCCCAGGTTGTGCAGCACTTCGGCGATGCCGCTCATGCCCGAGCCGCCGATGCCCACGAAATGAATATGACGGATGGCGTGCTTCATTTGGCCAGCTCCTCACATGCGGTCACCACCTCGCGGGTGGCGTTGATCTTTTCCATTGCCTTTGCCTTCAGCGCTTTTTCCAGCAAAGCCGGACGCTGCATATTCAGAATCATGTCTGCGAGTCCGCGCGGCGTGAGGTCACGCTGCTGCACCAGCCAGCCACCGCCCGCATCGACCAGGAACTTCGCGTTCGTGGTCTGGTGGTCGTCGACTGCGGCCGGGAACGGCACATAGACCGCTGCGGCACCGACCGCGGCGATTTCCGTCACGGTGCTCGCGCCTGCGCGGCAGACAATCAGATCCGCATCGGCAAATGCCGCTGCGGTGTCGTCGATGAACGGCGTGAGCGTGGCCTGCACGCCCGCCGCTTCGTAGTTGCTGCGCATCGCATCGATCTGCGTTGCGCCGCTTTGGTGAATCACTTCGGGACGCTGCTCCGCTGGAATCAGCGCCAATGCCTGCGGCACGATTTCGTTGAGCGCGCGAGCACCCAGACTGCCGCCCACCACCAGCAATTTCAATTGACCTGTGCGGCCCGCAAAACGCGTGGCCGGATCGGCCTTCTGCGTGAACGCCGAGCGCAGCGGATTGCCCACCCACTGGCCCTTCTTGAACACGTTGGGGAAGGCGGTGAAGATGCGATCGGCGATGCCCGCGAGCACCTTGTTGGCCATGCCGGCGACCGAGTTCTGCTCGTGCAGCACCAGCGGCTTGCCAGCCAGCACGCCCATCATTCCGCCGGGGAAAGTGACATAGCCACCCATGCCCACCACCACGTCCGGCTTGATGCGGCGGACCACCGAAAGTGCTTGCCAGAAGGCGCGCAGCAGCTTGAACGGCAGGAACACCAGTGTCTTCACGCCCTTGCCGCGCACGCCGGAAAAATCAATGGTTTCGAGCGCAAAACCCTTGGGCGGAACAATGCGCGACTCCATGCTGCCGGGTGTACCCAGCCAGTGCACATTCCAGCCGCAGTTGCGCAGTTCTTCGGCCACGGCAAGACCCGGGAAGATATGCCCACCCGTGCCGCCAGCCATGATGAGTGCGGTGCGCTGCTTGGTCATACGCGCCCTCCTCTCATCAGCAGCTTGTTCTCGTAGTCGACGCGCAGCACGACTGCCAAGGCCACCAGATTCATGAGCGCAGCCGAGCCGCCGAAACTCATCAGCGGCAAGGTCAGCCCCTTGGTTGGCAGCGCGCCCAGATTCACACCCATGTTGATGAACGACTGAAAGCCGATCCACATCGCAATGCCCTGCGCGACCAGCCCGGCGAACACGCGGTCGAGCGCAATCGCCTGACGGCCGATGTGCATGATGCGGCGGGTAAGCCACAGGAAGGAGACGATCAGGATCAGCACGCCGACGAGGCCAAATTCTTCGCCGATCACGGACAGCAAGAAGTCGGTGTGCGCTTCAGGCAACCAGTGCAGCTTCTCCACACTGCCGCCCAAGCCGACACCGAAGATTTCGCCACGGCCAATCGCGATTAGCGCGTGCGAAAGCTGGTAGCCCTTGCCGAGCGCGTGCTTCTCGCTCCATGGATCGAGATACGCAAAGATGCGCTCACGACGCCATTCCGAGAACCAGACCATGCAGGCAAACGCGAGCAGCAGCACGGCGGCGATCAGGAAGAACATGCGTGCATTGACGCCGCCCAGGAACAGAATGCCCATGGCGACCACGGCGATCACCATGAACGCGCCCATGTCGGGCTCGGCCAGCAGCAGCGCACCGACCACGGCCACGGCAATCGCCATCGGCAGCACGGCACGGAAGAAGCGCTCTTTCACTTCCATCTTGCGCACCATGTAGTCGGACGCGTAGATCACCACCGCGAGCTTGGCAAGCTCCGACGGCTGGAAGTTCATGAAGCCCAGCGACAGCCAGCGCCGCGCACCGTTCACCACCGTGCCCACGTGCGGAATCAGCACCGCGACGAGCAACAGGATGGAGAGCACAAACAGCCAGGGTGCATAGCGCTCCCACGTGTTCATCGGAATCTTGAAGGCAATGACCGCGCAGATGAAACCCAGGATCAGCGAGATCACATGGCGCTTGACGAAGTGGTAGCTCTCGATGGCTCCAAAGCGTGGGTTGTCCGGCATCGCGATGGATGCGGAATACACCATCACCACACCCCAGGCGAGCAGCGCGATCACGACCCAGAGCAACGCCTGATCGAAGCCGACCATGCGCGCAGGAGTCGCCGTGGTCTGGCGATACTCCGTGCCACCGATGCGCACCGGCAGCACGTCGGCAGCCTTCACCGGGATGGCTCCGAACCATCCGGCGATGCGCTGCCAAGGCGTCAAGCGTTCATCGGTTGCCGCTGCAGTCATGACTGCCCTCCCAGAACCTGGCCGGCGTCATCCGCCAGCGCCTGCACCGCGTCGCAGAAAACTTTGGCGCGGTGAGCGTAGTTGTCGAACATGTCCATGCTGGCGCAGGCGGGCGACATCAGTACGCCATCGCCAGGCTGCGCGTTGCGAGAGGAAACTTCCACCGCTTCGGGCATGGTCGCTGCGTGCAGCATGGGCACGCCGGTGTCCTGCAACGCGGCTTCGATCTGCGGCGCATCGCGGCCGATCAGCACCACGGCGCGTGCATAGCGCGAGATCGGCAAGGCCAGCGGCGAGAAGTCCTGCCCCTTGCCATCGCCACCCAGAATCACGATCAGGCGACGATCCGGACCGAGGCCGCTGAGTGCCGCGACGGTCGCGCCGACGTTCGTGCCCTTGCTGTCGTCGAAGTATTCGACCTCGTTGACGATGCCGATGGGCTCGACACGATGCGGCTCGCCGCGATACTCGCGCAGGCCGAACAGCATGGGGGCCAGCGAGCAGCCTGCGGCCTGAGCCAATGCCAGCGCAGCCAAGGCGTTCATCGCGTTGTGACGACCGCGAATGCGCAGCGCATCCGCAGGCATGAAGCGCTGGATGTGCAGATCCACTTCCTGCACATTGCGGCCCTTGCGGCTGGTTTCGTCGGCCTCGTGCGCACGCACCAGCCAGTCCATGCCGCTGACGTTCTCGATGCCGAAATCGCCGGGACGTTGGGGCATGTCGCCACCGAAAGTCACATGGGCCCGCAGTTGCGGCTTCTGCAGCTTCACGCGCACGGGCGGCGGCAGCATGTCCATCACCATCTGGTCTTCGCGGTTCAGAATCATCAGACCTTTTTCGCCGAAGATGCGCGCCTTCGCGGCCGCATAGGCAGACAGGCTGCCATGCCAGTCGAGGTGGTCCTGCGTGATGTTGAGCACGGTCGCGGCGGTGGGCTCGAAACCCTTGACGCCGTCGAGCTGGAAGCTGGACAGTTCCAGCACCCACACTTCGGGCAGCGTGTCTTCATCGATGTGCTTGGAGAGCGTGTCGAGCAGCGTCGGGCCGATGTTGCCGGCCATCGCGACAGTCTTCTCGGCACATTGCACAAGCAGCGCGGTGAGCGAGGTCACGGTGGTCTTGCCGTTGGTGCCGGTGATCGCCAACACGGACGGCTTGTACTCACGCGTGATCGCCAGTTCGCGCAGGGCCAGCGCGTACAGATCGAGCTCGCCACCGACCTTGATCTGCGCGGCGTGGGCTGCCTCGACAACCTCAGCGATGGTCGCGGGGAACAGACCCGGCGAACGGTAGACCGCATCGAGCGACTGGCCGTTGACCAGATCGGCGCTCATCGCTCCGGCCACGAAGCGCACCTGTGGCAGTTCCTGCTGCAGCGCGGCGAGTTGTGGCGGCGCATCGCGTGTGTCGGCGACAGTCACGTCGGCGCCGCTCCTGGCGCACCAACGTGCCATCGCCATGCCGGATGCGCCGAGACCCAAGACCAGTACGCGCTTGCCTTGCAGTTCGGGCACAAAGGCTGCGAGCAGCTCCTCCTGCGCGTTGTGTTCGTCGGATGGCTCGGTGCTTTCCTGGCCTTCGCTGGCAGATGCTTCGGCGTCGGTCGGCTCTGCAGCATCCACGGGCGCTGCTGCTTCGGGCTCTTCCTTGCTGTCCTTGCCTTGCACGTCGGCAAAGATGCGCGCGACGAACTCGGCGGCCTCGGCGGCTGCGGACTTGGCGGGAGCGACGAAGTTGGCGGCATCGCCCAGGAAGGCGGGCTTCGGCGTTGCATCGCTCGCGTCCTGTTCTGCAGCAACATCCGCCTGCGCTTCGCCTTCGGGCTGTTCTGCGTGATCAGACTGCTCGTCGAAATTTTCGTCGGACGATGGAACCATCACTTCCGCCTCGTTACTCACCTGTGCGAGTTCAGAAACGGGAAGGGAGTCGGCAGGAGATTCGACAACAACAGCCACGGCGGCAGACACGTGTTCGTCCACAGAAACGGGCAAAGCCGCCTCCGGAACCTCTGGGGTTCCCGGGGCGGCGTCCTGACGAAGGGGATCGTGTGGATACTGACTCATCTGAGCTTCAACGTAGTAAGGCCGATGAGGCACAACAGCATCGTGATGATCCAGAAACGCACGACAACCTGCGTCTCTTTCCAACCGCTTTTCTCGAAATGGTGGTGCAGCGGTGCCATCTTCAGCAGACGGCGACCTTCGCCATAACGCTTCTTGGTGAACTTGAACCAGGTCACCTGCAACATGACGGACAGCGCTTCGACCACGAAGATGCCGCCCATCACGGCCAGCACGATTTCCTGACGCACGATGACGGCAATGGTGCCGAGCGCAGCGCCGAGCGCGAGCGCGCCCACGTCACCCATGAACACTTGCGCGGGATGGGTGTTGAACCACAGGAATGCCAGACCCGCACCGGCCATGGCGGACGAGAAGATCATCAGTTCGCTGGCACCCGCGATGTGCGGGAACAGCAGGTATTTGGAGTAGCTCACGCTGCCGGTCACGTAGGCGAAGATGCCCAGCGACGCGCCGACCATCACCACCGGCATGATGGCCAAACCATCGAGACCGTCGGTCAGATTCACCGCGTTGCTCGAACCCACGATCACCAGATAGGTCAGGATCACGAAGCCCAGCACGCCGAGCGGATAGGTCACTTCCTTGAAGAACGGCACGTTCAGACCGGCCTTGGGCGGCAGGTCCAGCGAGAAGCCCGACTGCACCCACGAGATGAACAGCTCGAACACGCGCCAGTTGGAGTTCTCGGAGATGCTGAACACCAGATACAGCGCGGCCAGCAGACCGATCACCGATTGCCAGAAATACTTCTCGCGCGAGCGCATGCCTTCTGGGTCCTTGTTGACCACCTTGCGCCAGTCATCGGCCCAACCGATGGCACCAAAGCCCAGCGTGACGACCAGCACGATCCACACGAAGCGGTTCGACAGATCGGCCCACAGCAGCGTGGAGATGGTGATCGCCAACAGAATCAGCACACCGCCCATGGTGGGCGTGCCGCTCTTGGCCAGATGGGTCTGCATCGCGTACTCGCGGATCGGCTGGCCGATCTTGAGCGAGGTGAGCATGCGGATCACGCGCGGACCGGCTGCCAGACCGATGAGCAGCGCGGTGAGCGCGGCCATCACGGCGCGGAAGGTGATGTACTGGAACACGCGCAGGAAACCGAATTCCGGCGACAGCGCTTGCAACCATTGAGCGAGTGTCAGCAGCATGTGCGATCTCCCTTGGGTTGCGTTGTTTGGCGGGTGGCGTCTTCGGCCGACTGCGCCTGCAGTGCCTGCACCACTTGTTCCATCTTCATGAATCTCGATCCCTTGACCAGTACGCTGCCGACTTGCGGCACGCTGGCCTGCACCGCTCCAAGCAGCGATGCCATATCTTCAAAATGTTGTGCTGCCGACCCGCAGGCCGAGGCAGCGTGGATGCTCGCGGCACCCAGAGCGAACACGCGGTCGATGCCACGCTCGCGCGCATAGGCACCGGCCTCTGCGTGGAACTGCGGGCCCTGATCGCCGACTTCGCCCATGTCGCCAAGCACCAGCAACTGCGGTTTGGGCAACGTGGACAGCACGTCGATGGCGGCGCGCACGGAGTCGGGGTTGGCGTTGTAGCTGTCGTCCACCAAAGTGATGGAACGCGCTGCACCAAACGGCAGCACCACGGCACGCGAGCGGCCCTTGACCGGCTCGAACTGCGCCAGACCTTCGGCAATCGCAAACAGTGGCACGCCCGCCGCGACCGCGCAGGCCGTGGCCGCGAGTGCGTTGGTGACGTTGTGGCGACCGGCGATGTGCAGCTCGGTATCGAACGCGCCCAGCGGCGTGTGGATCTGCACCTGCCAGCCCGCGCCGCGCCATTCGGACTTCGCGCATTGCACGTCACCCGCGCTTTCGGCGAACGTCAGCACGCGACGCGAACCTGCGAGCTCACGCCACAGTGCTGTGTATTCGTCTTCAGCAGGAAACACGGCCACGCCATCGCGCGGCAGCGATGCGAACACGCTGCCGTTTTCACGCGCCACGGCTTCCACCGTCTGCATGAATTCGAGGTGCTCACGCTGCGCGTTGTTGACCAGCGCGACCGTGGGGCGTGCGATGTCGGCCAGATACGCGATCTCGCCCGGATGGTTCATGCCCATCTCGATCACCGCCGCATCATGCTTGGTCGCAAGGCGCATCAACGTCAGCGGCACGCCGATGTCGTTGTTGAGATTGCCCTGCGTCGCAAACGCCGCATCGCCCTTCCAGGCACGCAGAATGGACGCGATCATCTGTGTGACCGTGGTCTTGCCGTTGCTGCCGGTCACGCCGATCAGCGGACCATGCCACTGCTTGCGCCAACCTGCGGCCAGCGCGCCCATGGCACGCAGGCTGTCGGGCACCTGAATGCCGGAGAGCCCCGCCTCCTGCAAGCCGCCATGCGCGATGGCCGCCACGGCACCGGCCTCGCGGGCCTGCACCAGAAACTCGTTGGCGTCGAAACGCTCGCCCTTCAATGCCACGAACAAGTCACCTGCCGCCAGCGTGCGCGTGTCGGAATGCACACGTGCAAACGCCACGCTGCCGTCACCGATCAAACGCGCGCTCGGCACGCGTTCGGAGATCAGCGCGAACGCTTCGGCCAGATTCATGATCGCGGTCTTCTGCAGACTCATGCTGCACCTCCGCGAAGCGACAGCGCTGCGCGCGCCTGCTCGATGTCGGAGAAATGGTGTCGCTCGCCTTGCACTTCCTGATAGTCCTCATGACCCTTGCCCGCAATCAGCACCACGTCGGCGGGCGCTGCTGCGGCCAGGGTTTCGGCGATCGCCAATGCGCGATCCGCCTGCACGCGCAGCGTTGCCGCTGGTTGCGTGCCCTTCAAAATCTGTCCGATGATGCTCATCGGTTCTTCGTTGCGCGGGTTGTCGCTGGTGACGACGACCTCGTCGGCCAGTCGCTGCGCAGCCGCACCCATGTGTGGGCGCTTGCTGGAATCGCGATTGCCGCCGCAACCAAACACGCACCAGAGCTTGCCGCCGCGCTCCTTGGCCATGGGGGCCAGGGCCTGCAGTGCCTTCTCCAGTGCATCGGTGGTATGTGAATAGTCCACCGCCACCATGGGCTGGCCGGGCGATGTGATGCGCTCCATGCGACCGGGCACGGGCGTGAGTTGCGCACAGGCCCACAGCGCATGTTCGAGCGCCACGCCCAGCGAGCGCAGCGCGGCGATCACGCCCAGCAAATTGGACACGTTGTACAACCCGATGACCTGCGTCTGCAGCGCGAAGGAGTTGAGTCCTTCGACCACCGTGAACACCAGTCCATCGTCGTTGTAAGTGATGTCGCGCGCCTTCAGCCGCGCATTGCCGCGCAGCGAATACGTCCAGACGTCGAGCTGCGAGCTCTCCAGATCCTCGGCCAGTTGCTGGCCGCGCGCATCATCGACATTGACCACCGCAGAGCGCAGACCGGGCCAGTCGAACAACTCGCGCTTGGCGGCCCAGTAGGCTTCCATCGACGGGTGGTAGTCGAGATGGTCCTGCGTGAAATTGGTGAACATGGCCACGCGAATGCGCGTGCCCGCAAGGCGGTGCTCGGCCAGACCAATCGACGATGCTTCGATGGCGCAGGCTCCCAGTTCCTGTTCAACGAACTGCGCGAACGCACGCTGCAGACGCACCGGATCGGGCGTCGTCAGACCCGTCGCCACCAGTGCACCCGGCATGCCCAGACCCAACGTTCCGACCAGCGCACAGCCCTTGGGCGGCGGCACATCGGCCTGCTGGGCGAGCGCGTTGAGCGCCTCGGCCAACCACCAAGCGCTGCTGGTCTTGCCGTTGGTGCCGGTCACCGCCAGCACGTTGAGCAACGTGGTCGGCATGTTGAACCATGCGGCTGCAATCGGACCCGTCGCAGCCTTGAGGCCACGCACCGAAGCCATGTGTCCGCCAACGAAACCGAAGACATCGACGCCTTCCTGCTCCACCAGACAAGCGGTAGCACCATTGGTCAGCGCATTGCCCACGTGGAAGCGACCATCGGTGGCGGCACCGGGCCATGCGATGAAGCCATCGCCGGGCTTGACCAGACGGCTGTCGGTCTGCAGGGTGCCGGTCACGCGTTCGCGCAGCCAACGCACTGCATCCTGTGCTGAATTGAGAGAGAGCAGAACGCTCATAGTGGCTGCTCCTCGACGGGATTGCTGACGATCTGCGGACGCACAGCCATGTCGGGCGGAACGCCCATCATGCGTAGCGTCTGCTGCACGACTTCGCTGAAAACAGGTGCCGCAGAGATACCGCCGTAGGCCGAACCCACCGTCGGTTCGTCGATCATCACGGCCACGATGATGCGTGGGTTGTCGATCGGTGCCATGCCGGTGAACCAGCCGCGATACTTGCCGATCGCATAGGTCTTGCCAATCTGCTTGCGCGCCGTACCCGACTTGCCGCCCACCGAGTAACCCACGGTCTGCGCGAGCTGACCCGTACCGCCAGGACCTGCCGCCATCTGCAGCATCTTGCGGACCTGCGCAGCGGTCTTGGGCGTGAACACCGGCACGCCGATGGCGGGCTCGGTACTCTTGAGCATGGTCGCGGGAATCACCTTGCCGTCGTTCGAGAACACGGTGTAGGCACGCGCCATCTGGAACAGGCTGGCCGACACGCCGTAGCCATACGACATCGTTGCCTGCTCGACCGGACGCCAGCTCTTGTAGGGACGCAGACGACCCGTGACCGCGCCGGGGAAGGTGATCTGCGGCTTCTGGCCGAAACCGACCGCCGAGTACGTCTCCCACATTTCCTTGGCGGGCATGTTCATCGCGAGCTTGGTCGTGCCCACGTTGCTGGACTTCTGGATCACGCCCTCCACCGTCAGCGCGCCATAGTTGTGCGTGTCCGAAATGGTGGAGCCCGTGATGTTGATGCGCCCCGGCGTCGTATCGACAACGGTTTCAGGCCGCACACGGCCCGAGTTCAGCGCCAGACCGATGGTGATCGGCTTCATGGTCGAGCCCGGCTCGAACACGTCGGTCATCGCGCGATTGCGCAACTGCTCGCCGGTCAGATTCTTGCGATTGCCGGGGTCGTAGGTCGGGTAGTTGGCCAGCGCCAGCACTTCGCCGGTATGCGCATCGAGCACCACCACGCTGCCGGCCTTGGCCTTCTTGGCGATCACGGTGTCGCGCAGCTTCTGGTAGGCGAAGAACTGCACCTTGCTGTCCACCGACAGTTGGATGTCCTTGCCATCGAGCGGCGGCACTTCCGCGCCCACGCCTTCGACGACGCGGCCCAGACGATCCTTGATCACGCGACGCGAACCGGGCTTGCCGCCGAGGTCCTTGTCGAACGCGAGCTCCATGCCTTCCTGACCGTGGTCTTCCACGTTGGTGAAACCGACGATGTGCGCAGCGGCCTCGCCCTCTGGATACTCGCGTTTGTATTCCTTGCGGTTGTAGATGCCCTTGATGTCGAGCTTGACGATCTCCTGGCCCACATCCCAGTCGAGCTGGCGCTTGATCCACACAAAGCTCTTGTCTTCGTCCGCCAGCTTGGCCTTGAGCGCGGGCAGCGGCATGTCCATGAGCTTGGCCAGCTTCTTGAGCTTGGCCTGAATCTCGGGACTGTCCTGATCCACGTCTTCGGGGATCGCCCAGATGCTGGCTGCGGGAACGCTGGACGCGAGGATCAAGCCGTTGCGATCCAGAATGCGACCGCGATTGGCGGGCAGCTCCAGCGTGCGGGCAAAGCGCACTTCGCCCTGACGCTGGAAGAAATCATTGCCGATCACCTGCACGTAGGCCGCACGACCGGCCAGCCCCACAAAGCCCAGCGCCACCACGGCGACAATGAACTTGCTGCGCCAGACCGGCGTCTTGCTGGCCAGCAGCGGGCTGGAGGTGTAGTTGACGCTGCGCGAGCTCATTGACGCCTCCCGCCTGCGGCTGCGCCGCCGCTTGGCACGGCGGCGGGAGTGATCGCGGACACGACGGGCGAGCCGTCGTCGGTCACGTATTGCGTGATGGCCGGCGTGGCCGAGCGCATCAGCAATTTCTCGCGTGCGAGCGACTCGACCCGCAGCGGAGTTGCCTGTGCGCGCTTTTCAACCTGCAGGCGCTGATGCTCTGTTTCCAAACGGCGCGCCTCTGCCTGCGCACGATCGAGCTCGGTGAACAACCGGCGCGATTCGTACTGCGTGTTCACGAGGTACATGGAGCAAGCCATGACCGCGAGAAGCAGCAGCAGGTTGAGGCGCAGCATCATGCAGGCACCTCGGTTCGTTCAGCCACACGCATCACGGCGCTGCGCGAGCGGGGGTTGCCCGAGACTTCGCCTTCGCTGGGCTTGATGCGGTCCAGCGCCTTCAAGCGCATGGGCGTGGGTGCAGCAAACGGCGCGCGGCGGTCGTAGACCTCCTTGGAGTGCTGCGCGATGAATTGCTTGACGATGCGGTCTTCCAGCGAATGAAAGCTGATGACCACGAGGCGGCCTCCGGGCTTCAGGACCCGGATGCTGGCCTCTAGCGCTTGTTGCAGTTCTTCAAGCTCGGCGTTGATGAAAATCCGAAGAGCTTGAAATGTGCGCGTTGCAGGGTTCTGGCCCTGCTCGCGGGTTTTGACCGCGCCAGCCACGATGTCGGCCAGTTCGGAGGTGCTTGTAATTGGACCCCGTGTCTCGCGCCAAGCAACAATCGCCTTTGCAATGGGGCCAGCAAACCGTTCTTCGCCGTAGTCACGTATCACCTCCGTTATCTGCTTTGCTTCAGCTTCTTCCAACCACTGGGCAACGCTTTCACCACGGGTGGTGTCCATGCGCATGTCCAGCGGGCCGTCGAAGCGAAAGCTGAAGCCACGCTCCGGATCATCAATTTGTGGTGAGCTCACGCCCAGGTCCAGCAGAACGCCATCGACACTGCTCTCAGGCAGCTCGTCGAGATGCTTGAAACCTTCATGCCGGATTGAAAAACGCGCATCAGTGATGCGCGCTGCGGCTTCGATGGCTTGTGGGTCCTTGTCGAACGCCACCAACCTCCCCCCGGGCTCTAGCCGCGAGAGAATCAGCCGCGAATGACCGCCGCGCCCGAACGTGCCGTCCACATAGGTGGCGTCGTCCGGGTGCATGTCGGCCAACAAGGCGTCGACCGCCTCGTTCAGCAGGACCGTCGTGTGCAGCAATGGCTGATTCACTCTCGGCCTCTATCAAAAAGAAAAATCGTTGAGTACTGCGGGCAATTCGCCCTGCATCGCTTCGGCTTCCTGGGCGTCGTACTTCGCCTTGTCCCAGAGTTCGAAGTGATTTCCCATGCCCAGCAGGATCGTGTCCTTGCTGATGCCTGCGCCGTCGCGCAATTCAGGTGCAACCAGCACGCGCCCGGTGGCGTCCATGTCCACATCCATCGCATGACCCATGAAGATGCGCTTGAAGCGCACGGCCTCCATGGGCAGAGCGGTGATGCGTTCGCGAAACTTTTCCCACTCGGGGCGGGGAAAGATCATCAGACAGCCGTGGGGATGCTTGGTGATGGTGAGTTGACCAGCAGCGTTCGCCGTCAAGACGTCACGATACCGGGTCGGCACAGAAAGCCGCCCCTTGGCATCCAGACTTATCGATGACGCGCCTTGAAACACGGCGATGGACCTCTGCTCGGTTGGGGCCTGAAATTGGAATTTCAGGGCACTTTTCACCACTTAATTGCACTTTTTTCCACTGTAGCAGGAAAAGAACACCGTGCAAGAGGTCATGCAACACAATTTTGCAATGAAATCAATGACTTAGACCGGATTTCACAGAATGGACAGCAGATAAAACCCTTATTTATTAAGCACTTAGACTCTGTTCACGAAGTGACACTTGAGGGTTCCGATCCAACCGAACAAAACCGTCAGAGAATGTATCTGGACAAATCCTCGTTCTGACTCAGCATTTGGAGTCGGTCATTGACGTAAGCAGCGTCAATGACGATGGTCTGCCCGGAAAGCTTGACGGCGTCGAAGCTCACCTCGTCCAGAAGACGTTCCATGACCGTCGAGAGGCGGCGAGCGCCGATGTTTTCCGTACGCTCGTTCACATCGAAGGCGATGTGCGCCAGACGCGTGATGCCCTCGGACTGGAATGCCAGCGTCACACCTTCCGTCGCCAGCAGCGCCTGGTACTGCTTGACCAGTGAAGCGTGCGTCTGCGTGAGGATGGCCTCGAAATCCTTGATGGATAGCGACTCCAGCTCGACGCGGATCGGAAAACGGCCCTGCAGTTCGGGAATCAGGTCGCTGGGCTTGGACAGGTGGAACGCACCCGAGGCAATGAACAGCATATGGTCGGTCTTGACCATGCCGTACTTGGTGGACACGGTCGTACCCTCGACCAGCGGCAGCAGGTCGCGCTGCACGCCCTGACGCGACACGTCGGAGCCCGAGGCCTCCTGGCGCGTGGCCACCTTGTCGATTTCGTCGATGAAGACAATGCCGTTCTGCTCGGCATTGGCCAACGCGCGGGTCTTCACCTCGTCCTCGTTGACCAGCTTGGCGGCTTCCTCATCCGTCAGCAGCTTGAGTGCTTCGGCGATCTTGAGCTTGCGCGTCTTGCGCTTTTCGCCGCCCATCTGGCTGAACATGCCACGCAGTTGCTCGGTCATTTCCTCCATGCCTTGTGGGCCCATGATTTCGAGCTGCTGGCGTGATTCGGCCAGATCGATCTCGATTTCCTTGTCGTCGAGCTGGCCTTCGCGCAGCTTCTTTCGGAATGACTGGCGCGCCGCACCATCGGGCGCTGGTTCGCTGCCGCGCGCGGGTGGAATCAGCACGTCGAGAATGCGCTCTTCAGCCGCGTCTTCGGCACGCATGCGCATCTTCTTCATGTCGGCTTCGCGCGTCTGCTTGACGGCGATTTCGACGAGGTCACGCACGATGGAATCCACGTCCTTGCCGACATAGCCCACTTCGGTGAACTTGGTCGCTTCGACCTTGATGAAGGGTGCATCCGCAAGGCGCGCCAAGCGGCGAGCAATCTCGGTCTTGCCGACGCCCGTGGGGCCGATCATCAGGATGTTCTTGGGCGTGATTTCGTGGCGCAGGCTGGCGTCGACCTGCTGGCGGCGCCAGCGATTGCGCAGGGCGATGGCAACGGCGCGCTTGGCGCTGGTCTGGCCGACGATGTGGTTGTCGAGCTCAGAGACGATTTCCTGCGGGGTCATTGAGTACATGGCTTACCTTTGAGTCTTCTGCGAAGCCTTGGCGGCTTCGTTGGCTATTCGTGCGAGGGCCTGCAATACAGCCCTTGATACTTTGTTGCGCGGCCTGGCCGTACCGGATGTACTGTCTGCGGCCGCGACGTCGCGTCTCAAGGGCTGTCTTGCAGGCTTTTGAGTTACCAGCGCACTGCACACTTCGCAGGCCCAGCTCCCAAACCCCAACAGCCCCTGAAGGCGCTTACAGCGTTTCGATGGTGTGATGCATGTTCGTGTAGATGCACAGCTCGCCTGCGATCGCGAGCGACTTGCGCACCACGTCTTCTGCGGACAGGTCGGTGTTGTTCAGCAACGCCTTGGCGGCCGAGTGTGCATAGGCGCCGCCGGAGCCGATGGAGACGATGCCCTGCTCGGGCTCCAGCACATCGCCGTTGCCGGTGATGATGAGTGAGGCGCTTTCATCGGCCACGGCGAGCATGGCTTCCAGGCGGCGCAGGACACGGTCGGTGCGCCAGTCCTTGGTGAGCTCGATGGCGGCGCGGGTGAGTTGGCCGTTGTGCTTTTCCAGCTTGGCCTCGAAGCGCTCGAACAGCGTGAAGGCGTCGGCGGTAGCTCCGGCAAATCCGGCGAGAACCTTGCCGCCATAGAGCTTGCGCACCTTGCGCGCCGTGCCCTTGACGACGATGTTGCCCAGAGTGACCTGGCCATCGCCGCCGATGGCGACCTGAATGCCGTCTGCCGTCTGGCGGCGGACGCTGAGAATGGTGGTGCCGTGATACTGTTCCATGGCGGTGTCAGGTGAGGGTTGCATCAGGAAAATCAAGGCGGATTCGCGATTATTTTCGCACTCCGCCCCAATGAAAAAGCGCGCTGATCGCGCGCTTTGTGGTGAGATTCGACACCGGCTCGGGCATGCTGGCCGCCGCCCCGTCAGTTGCGACGTGGAATGACCCAGGCATGCTCCCCCACGCCGATGACGTTGAAGAACACCGCAATCAGGCGATGCAGGTTGGTGAATTGCACAGCCTGCCCCTTGGCCTGCTGCTCTGCGGCCCAGTTGAGCACCGAGCCAGCGGCCGGGAAATCCATGCGGATCAATCGGTCGCAGGGAATCTGCAACGGCGCATCGGGCTTGGCCAGTGCCGCGAACGGCTCCAGCAGCGGCACCGCATCACCGTCGATGTATCCCGACAGCCCCTGCAGCTTGGATGCCTCGGACTTGGTCGTCTTGGGCGCGCTCAGTGCTGGATTCAGCATGTCGTGCTCGCGCTGCGCGTCCACGCGTGCCTGCTCGACCGCTGCATTGAGCGCGCTGTCGTCGCCCCGAAACTTGCATTTCGTGGGCGCCCATGACGGCGGCGAGACCTCGTAGGTCACGCAGTAGTCCAGCGCCACCAGCTCGAACTCGTCAGGCAGCCCCATCAGGCGCAGCAGCGCCATGCGCAGACGCCACCATTGATCATCCGTGGACCGGTCACCCGACTGCGTCTTCGCCTGCAGCATGGCGTTCAGGGTGGAAATGCCAGTGAACTTGAGATCCACAGGCTGATCCGCCCATTGCAGAAACAGATCTGCCAGACCGGGAAGCGCCAGAGCGTCGATGTCCGTGATGCGCGCCCAGTTGAGCGTCCACGGCGGTGCCGGCTTGCGGGCCAGAGAGGCCTGCAGCGCAGCCAATGACTGTGTGCTGAGCGTCGGCGGTGCGTTCCAGCTGAATTCACGTGAATTCGCTGCCGCACCAGAATTGTCGGTAGCCACCATGCCCAATTGCTCGGGCAGCGAGAACCACAACGGCGCAGAGCGGCCGAAGCGACCCGCATAGTCGATGGCCAGCTTGTCGAAGCGATCCTGCATCCCGGTCGCACGATACAGATCGAACAAGGTCATCCAGATATCGATCTGGTCCTTGGGATCATCCTGCGCGTGACGCGCGAGCACTTCCAGCAAGCCCGATTCGGCGCCTGCGTAATCGCCATTGGCGAAACGGATGGCTGCTTCTTCAAGGTCGGGTTCGTGCACAAATTTCTCCAATTCCTCATGAGCGACGACGGCATCCAGCCCGAGGGTGGGCACATCGAACTCCAATCCCATGCCATTCAAGGCCATGGGCATCGTCGGCGCCATCCCCCCCGGTATGGCGCTGGCGTTGGGTAGTCCACCCGACATTGTCGCCGGCTGGGTGGCCGCAAACCCCATGGGCGGCATCGTCAATGGCGCGGTCGCCGCAAACTCCAGAGGCACCTCGGCCGTGACCTGCGGGTCCTGCAGAGGTGGCGGCACCACGCGCGGCACCGGACGATCACCGTGCGCGGGATCCCCCGGCTTGGCACGCCACCATTGCTGGGACATCTGTGCCTCGATCTCGTCGATCTTCTTGAGCGTGACCGCTCTTCCGTCCGGCGATGCATTCGTGCTGTTCGGTTGCGACAGCATGGTGCTTTGCGCGAACGAAGTGCGTCCGGTCGCATCTTCCAGTTTCGGGCCCTGCACCAGCTCCTTGCGGCGAAGCTTGCGCAGTTGATCGAACTCGCGGCGACGCACGAAGTCGTTGCGTCGCTTGCGCTCGATCATTTCCTTGAGCATCTGCTTGCTGTACTGGCCTTCCTTGTCTTCTTCGGGCGCATCCAGCTCTGACCACTGGACGGTCGGGTTGCGCACAAAACGCACAACCTTGGACAGCAAACCGCGGGCAGCTTCTTCCTTGCTCATGAATACATTGACAGCGAACCTGCCTCAACCACACGGGCATGGTCAAAATGCGGCAGGTTCAGCATCCATCAATCTCCGTACATCTTTTGCTTGAGTTCGCGACGTTGCTGCGCTTCGAGCGACAACGTGGCGGTGGGGCGCGCAATCAGACGACCCACGCCGATGGGCTCACCGGTCTCGTCGCAGTAGCCGTAATCACCCGCGTCGATGCGGGCGATGGACTGCTCGATCTTCTTGAGCAGCTTGCGCTCGCGGTCACGGGTGCGCAGTTCCAGCGCGTGTTCCTCTTCGATCGTCGCGCGATCAGCTGGGTCGGGGACCACCACTGTATCTTCACGCAGATGCTCGGTGGTTTCACCGGCGTTGTTATGCATGTCCTGCTTGATTTGCGTCAATTTATGACGGAAGAACGCCAATTGCTTGTCGTTCATGTATTCACTCTCAGGCATGGAGAGCACTTCTGCGTCTGTCAATTCGTCTCCCGACTTGGTTTTCCAGTTGTTGGCCAGCTTGGGATCCTTCTTGGCGGCCGCCGCAGTGTTTTGCAGTGTCGTGGGCATGATGTCAATAAAGCTGGCGGTTGGGGCCACCGCGGCCCCTCTGTGCCGGTGATGGTACGGTCGATTGCGTGTTTCGGGAAGTAGTATGAATATCCAGCACAGTTTCCGCGGCTCTTTCGAGTCGGGATGCCGACGACATGGGACTGCTGGTCAGGTGGATCAGGGGCGTGCCCTCCTCCTTGCCTGATCCCTGCATTCTGGCTGTCGCCTTCGATGTGCCGGGTATGGCGCTCACTTCCTGTCTCCTCGCAAAACGGGCGGAGCCGGAAAAGTTGATCAAGCAACTATCCCGGGTTTTTCGGGGCGCGATTGTAGCGGTCTATTCAGCAAATAGGGGGAAAGTGGCACACATCCCACGTGTACTTTCCACGCGGTGGTCACTTTCCAGTCACATCAGCTTACACAAGGCACTGATCCAGCCCCTGCAACAGGATGTCCTGAGGCAGGTCGATGCCGATGAACACCATCTTGCTGACGCGCTTTTCCCCGTCCGCCCACTGTGGTCCCAGATCGCTGCCCATCAATTGGTGCACGCCCTGGAAGATCACCTTGCGATCCGTTCCCTGCATATTTAGCACGCCTTTGTAGCGAAGCATACGGGGGCCATAAATGTTCACAATCGCGCCAAGGAAATCTTCAAGTTTTACAGGATCGAACGCCCGGTCTGCACGGAAGACGAAGCTCTTCACATCGTCGTCATAGTGATGGTGGTGCGGATGGTTGCAGTGCTCGCCATGCTCATGGTCCCCGTGATCGTGGCCGCAATGCTCGTCGTGCACATGCCCTTCATGGCCGTGGTCATGGCCTTCGTGCTCACATTTTCCGTGGTCGTGGTCGCAATCGCTGTGGTCATGAGCATGATCGTGGTGGTCATGACCGTGATCGTCTTCCTTGAGAAAGTCCGGGTCGATGTCCAGCTTGGCGTTCAGATTGAAGCCGCGCAGGTCCAGCACTTCGGTCAGTGGCACGTCGCCGAAGTGCACGGCGCGGATCGGCGCGCGCGGGTTCATGTGCTTCAAACGATGGATCAGCGCGTCCTTCTCGGCCTCGCTCACCAGATCGGTCTTGGACAGGAAGAGCTGGTCGGCAAAGCCCACCTGGCGGCGCGCTTCCTGACGGTCGTCGAGCTGCTGGTTGGCGTGCTTGGCGTCCACCAGCGTGATGATCGAGTCGAGCAGATAGGTCTCGGCGATCTCGTCGTCCATGAAGAAGGTCTGCGCAACAGGGCCGGGATCGGCCAGACCCGTGGTCTCGATCACGATGCGGTCGAACTCCACCAGTCCCTTGCGGCGCTTGGCAGCCAGCAGTTGCAGGGTCTGACGCAGGTCTTCGCGGATCGTGCAGCAGATGCAGCCGTTGCTCATCTGCACGATCTGCTCCTTGGATTCGGTCTTGAGAATGTCGGTGTCGATGTTCTCTTCGCCGAATTCGTTCTCGATCACCGCAATTTTCTGGCCATGTGCCTCGTGCAGCACGCGCTTGAGCAAGGTGGTTTTGCCGGAACCCAGAAAGCCGGTGAGGATGGTGGCGGGGATCAGAGACATGGAAATTTCACTTTCTGCAATGGCTCGCGGCACTCCGCCGGGTGACGACGGAGTGCCGCGAAGGGTCTTGTGAGCCGATGGCCCCCCATTGGGGGCAACGGGCTGTTGCTTCAAGTTTACAGAGAGCGCAACCGGTTCACAGACACCCGTGATGATTTCCACACCGAATGGCGATTTATGCCCTCGCCGCGAGCAGGTCTTCCATGCGCATCGGCAGGCCCACGTAGTTTTCGGCCAGCGCGGACGAGGCGGACCTGGACTTGATGAGGTAGTTCAGCTCGGCCGCCTGCATCTTGAGCCCGAACTCGCCGGTATCGGGGAATTTGTGCGTGAGCGTCGTGAACCACCACGAAAAGCGCTCGGCGCTCCACACACGCTCAAGGCAGCGCTGGGAATAGTTCTCGATTCCGCGATCGCTCCTTTCCAGATAGTGATCGGTCATCGCTTCGTAGAGAAAGCCCACGTCAGACGCGGCCAGATTCAGCCCCTTGGCCCCCGTCGGCGGCACGATGTGCGCCGCGTCGCCCGCCAGGAACAGCCTGCCATGGCGCATCGGCTCGGCCACGAAACTGCGCAGCGGCGCGATGCTCTTTTCGAGCGACGGCCCGGTCACCAGCGTCTTGCACACATCCGCACCCAGACGCAGACGCAGCTCGTCCCAGAACGCCTCGTCGCTCCAGTCCTCGACCTTGTCGGTCAACGGCACCTGCAGGTAGTAACGGCTGCGCGTTTCGCTGCGCATGCTGCAAAGCACAAAGCCGCGCGGCGTGTGCGCGTAGATGAGTTCGTCCGAGACGGGCGGCACGTCGGCCAGCATGCCAAGCCAGCCAAACGGATAGACGCGCTCGTAAGTGCGCAGCACATCGGCGGGAATCGACTTGCGGCTCACGCCATGAAAGCCATCACAACCGGCGATGAAGTCGCACTGCAAGGTCTGCTCCACGCCGTTCTGGCGGTAACGGACCTGCGGCGCATTGGTGTCGATGCCTTCAAGCTGCACGCCCTCGGCTTCGTAGATCGTGCTCAAACCCGCGTTGTTTCGCGCATCCATCAGATCGCGCGTGACCTCGGTCTGACCATACACGGTCACATGCTTGCCACCCGTGAGTTCCTGCAGATCGATGCGATGGCGCGCTCCGTCGAACATCAACTCGATGCCCTCGTGCACCAGCCCCTCCTGGTGCGCACGTTCCGACACGCCTGCGAGATCGAGCAGGTCGACCGCGGTCTTTTCCAGCACGCCGGCACGGATGCGACCGAGCACATATTCCGGGGTCTGGCGTTCAAGAATCACATTGTCGATTCCCGCCTTGTGCAGCAGTTGACCGAGCAACAAACCCGCTGGTCCCGCGCCGATGATGGCCACTTTGGTGCGCATGAAAGTCTCCTCTGTTTGGTGAGACCAAGACCATAAATTTTTCGTGGTGCGTTGTGCTTCACGCGCCGCCATCACTGCTCGATAATCGCGCAAGCCGCGCGCTGATCGCGCAAAGGATTGCTTTCATGACCATCGCACCGGCAGACCTCATCGTCGGCGTCGCCAAAGGCCTGGCCGTGCTGGAGAGCTTCGACATGCAGCGCCAGCGACTGAACGCCACGCTGGCCGCGCAGCGCACCGGACTCACGCGCGCTGCCGCACGCAGACACCTGCTCACGCTCGCCCATCTGGGGTATCTCGAATCGGACGGAAGCTACTTCTGGCTGTCGCCGCGCGTGCTGCGTTTTTCAGGCAGCTATCTCGCTTCCGCGCGCTTGCCGAGACTTGTGCAGCCCACGCTCAATCAGCTCGCGCTCAAGCTGCGGCAGCCCTGCTCCGTCGTCGTGCTGGACAACGATGAAGTGGTGATCGTCGCGCGCAGCAACACCAGCGATGTCCACCAGCTCTCAGCCTATGGATTGCACTTGGGCGCGCGCCTGCCTGCGCATGCCACATCCACGGGTCGCGTGCTGCTCGCAAGCAAAAACCATGGTGAATGGAAGCATTGGATGGAGGAGCGTGATCTGCCGCGTCTGACGCCCCAAACCGTCACGCAGATCGACGATCTGGAAGACGTGATCGAACAGGTGCGCAAACAGGACTGGTGCTACGCCAGCGGCGAGCACGAACTCGGCGTGCACGCCGTCGCCGTGCCGCTGCGCGACATGCAGGGCAAGACGGTTGCGGCGCTCAATGTGGTGCTGCATCGGTCCACCGCCTTCGATGCCGATGCCATGGTTGGCGAGCTGCTTCCGCACATGCTGGAAGCGGCAAGGCAGGTGCGCGGTCAGTTGTGACCGGGCACCTGCCTTGCGCTGAAAAGTCGATCCTCAGAACACCTCGGTATCGACTTCCTTTTGCGTGGCGGGCGCATAGCGCTGCCCGGCCACACTGTGTTCTCCGATGATCTCGGACACGCGCTCCAGCAGCGCCGCATCGATGTGCAGTTGGGCGGCGCGCATGTTCTCTCGCAGATGCTCGACACTGGTCGTTCCCGGAATCGGAATGATGTGCTCGCCCTGCGCCAACAACCATGCCAGTGCGAGTTGCGCTGGTGTGCAATCCGCGTGCCTTGCAACCAGGGCAAACGCATCCAACAACTGCAGATTGCGCGCATAGTTGTCTGCCTGGAATCGCGGCATGGCAAGGCGAATGTCGCCCGCAGGCAGTTGCGCCGGATCGCGCAGGTCGCCACACAGAAATCCGCGCGCGACAGGACTGAACGCGACGAACGCAGTACCCAGTTCCTTGCATGCATCGAGCACCGCGATTTCCGGATTGCGCGTCCACAGCGAATACTCGGTCTGCACCGCAGCAATCGGATGCACGGCATGCGCGCGGCGCAGCGTTTGCGCCGACACTTCCGACAGGCCGATGCTGCGAATCTTGCCCTCGCGCACCAGATCGGCCAATGCGCCCACGCTGTCCTCCACCGGCACCTGTCGGTCCCAGCGGTGCAGGTAGTAAAGGTCGATCACGTCCGTCTGCAAGCGCCGCAATGCCGCCTCGCATGTGGCCTTGAGCGTTTCCGGCCTGCCATCGATCACGCGCTGGAGCTTGCCGTCGCCTTTGACGTCCGCGCCATGCATGCCGCATTTGCTGGCCAGCGTGATTTTGCTGCGATGCGGCTTCAGCACTTGCCCGAGCAGCGTTTCGTTCGCGCCAAAGCCATACAGCGCCGCCGTGTCGAACAGCGTGACGCCTGCATCCAGCGCGGCGAGCAGCACGCGCTCTGCCTGCTCGCGCGACGGCGGCGTGCCGTAGGCATGGCTGAGGTTCATGCAGCCCAGACCCATCGCGCTCACCGAAAACGGACCAAGCGCGCGCATTGGAAGTTGTACGCTGCCCATCACGCCTGCTTGGCCAGTTGCAGCTCCAGTTCATGCAGCACGCGGTAGCAAGGCAGCACCTGATGCACGCTGGAATTGGGTTCGCGCCCTTCACGAATGGCGGCGAAGAATTCGCGGTCCTGCAGCTCGATGCCGTTCATCGACACGTCCACCTTGCTCACATCGATGACCTCTTCGCCCTGCTTGCTGTGCGAGCGCACGAGATCGTCATACCGCGCGATGTAGGTCGCGTTGTCGCCGATGTAGCGGAAGAAGGTGCCGAGCGGACCGTCGTTGTTGAAGCTCAGCGACAGCGTGCAGATCGCGCCCGACTTGGCACGCAGTTGAATCGACATGTCCATCGCAATGCCGAGCACCGGATGGATCGGCCCTTGCATGGCCTGCGCCTGCACGATCTCTCCCGCCTGATACGCGAACAGGTCCACCGTGTGCGCGGCGTGGTGCCACAGCAGATGGTCGGTCCAGCTGCGCGCTTCGCCCAGTGCATTGGTGTTGGTGCGGCGGAAAAAATAAGTCTGCACATCCATCTGCTGGATGTTGAATTCGCCCGCGACAATTTGCTTGTGAACGTACTGATGGCTGGGATTGAAGCGACGCGTGTGCCCCACCATTGCCACCAGCCCGCTCTGCTGCTGAAGCGCCGCGACGGCTTGTGCGCCTTCAAGACTGTCCGCCAGCGGAATCTCCACCTGCACATGCTTGCCCGCGCGCATCGCCTGCTGCGCCTGGTCGGCATGCATCTGCGTGGGCGTGCAGAGGATGACGGCGTCGAGCTCCTTGATCTTCAGGCTGTGCTGCAGATCGTCGGTGACGTGAGGAATGCCGTACTTGTCGGCCACTTCCTGCGTCTTCGCCAAGTCGCGGCCGATGAGCGAAATCACCTCCACGTCCTTGATGTTGCGGATGCCATCGAGATGCTTGATGCCGAACGCGCCTGCGCCAGCGAGTGCCACTTTGATCGTCATGCTCAGTTCTCCAGAATCAGATGTCCCACGGCCGTGTTCGATGCCGGGACATGGAAGAAGCGATGGCGCACCTTGGGTGCCTTGCCACCGGCCACATCGGCCATCGCGCCGCGCGCGATCAGCCACATCACGAGTTCAATGCCTTCGGAGCCCGCCTCGCGCACATAGTCGACATGCGGCATGGTGGACAGATCGGCCGGATCGGCGATCAGGCGGTCGAGGAACGCGTTGTCCCACTCCGCGTTGATCAGCCCCGCGCGCGATCCCTGCAACTGGTGGCTCATGCCGCCCGTGCCCCAGATCTGCACCTTGAGCGGTTCGTCATACGACTCGATGGCGCGGCGAATCGCCTGCCCCAACTGGAAGCAGCGCTTGCCGCTCGGCACCGGGTACTGCACCACGTTCACCGCAAACGGAATCACCGGGCAAGGCCACGCGTCCTTCACCGGATCGAGCTTTCCGCACATCAGCGACAGCGGCACAGTGAGGCCGTGATCGACATCCATCCGGTTCACGATGGTCAGGTCGAAATCGTCTTGAATCACGCTGTGCGCAATGTGGCTTGCGAGTTGCGGATGGCCCTTCACCGGAGGCACCGGACGCGGCCCCCAGCCCTCGTCCGCTGGCTGAAACTCTGCTGCCGTGCCGATGGCGAAGGTGGGAATCATGTCCAGGCTGAAGGCGTTCGCGTGGTCGTTGTAGACCAGAAAGATCACGTCGGGCTTTTCGTCCTTCATCCACTGGCGGGACTCGTCATAGCCCGAGAAGACCTTCTGCCAGTACGGCTCCTGGTCCTTGCCCAGATCCATGGCGGCGCCGATGGCTGGAACATGCGATGTGTATACGGAAGCGGTAATGCGTGCCACGGTCGGACTCCCTCGCTGTCAGTTGTTGTTGGTCTGGCGCGCGGGCTGCGCGTCGCCGTTTTCGCCAAGATGGCGATTGCCTTCGATGCTTCGGCCACCGTTGATCATCATGTCGCGGTACTGCTCTTCGGTCAGGCCGGTCATCGAGCCCGCCATCTGCTGAAAGCTCAGGCCGTCGGTCGCGCCGATCTTGGCGAGGAAATAAATGTTGCCGCCGGTGCGCATGCACCAGTTCAGATCGCGCTTCATGACCGCCTGCTTCTGCTCTTCGGTCATCTGCCATTCGTCGAGATAAGCGCGTTCATTCGCTTTGAATCGTGCGCGGTTGTCCGCCTTCATGAGCGACATGCAGAACTGGTTGAGCCAGTAACCCTTGCGGCTTTGCTCGGCGTCGAAAATGATGGTGCCTGGAATGTCCAGATAAGGCTTTTCAAGAGACATGTTGGGACTCTCTGGGTTGGAATGGAATGGGCTCGAAACTCGGCGGCTCACAACAGCCAGACTATGCTTTTCGAGAGCGTATCCGAGCTGCATTTTTTGGGATGCCATCGGCGATGGACATAGATGAATGTCATCGTACTTCCTCAGGCCAGTAAAGGCGCATCGGGTTGTCCACCAGCAGCTTTTTCTGCAACTGCGGCGTGGGCGCAATCGACGGAATGAAGTCCACCAGCAAGCCATCGTCCGGCATGTGATCCTTGAGGTTGGGATGCGGCCAGTCGGTGCCCCACAGCACGCGATCGGGAAACTCCTCGACGATGCGGCGCGCAAACGGAACCACATCGCGATACGCGCTCTGCTCACCGTTCAATGCCGTGGGGCCGGACACCGAAAGCCGCTCGGGGCAAGTCACCTTGCTCCACACATTCGGATGCTCGCGCATGAAGCGCAGGAACAGCGCGAACTCCTCGCTGTCCACGCCCTTGCTCACATCCGGGCGACCCATGTGATCGACGACCACCGTGGTCGGCAGACCCGAGAAGAAGTCCCACAGTTCGGGCAGATCGGCTGCTTCGAAATAGACCACCACATGCCAGCCCAGTTCGCTGATGCGGCTTGCGATTTCCTGCAGCTCGTCCTTGGGCGTGAAGTCCACCAGCCGCTTCACGAAGTTGAAGCGCACTCCGCGCACGCCCGCTGCATGCAGCACTTTCAACTGCACATCGCTGATGCCGCGCCGCACGGTGGCCACGCCGCGTGCCTTGCCCTTGGCGGCCACGCACGCATCGACCAGCGCACTGTTGTCCGAGCCGTGACAGGTGGCCTGCACGATCACATTGCGTGCAAATCCCAAGTGATCACGCAGCGCGAACAACTGCTCGCGGCTCGCGTCGCAGGGCGTGTATTTGCGCTCGGGTGCATAAGGAAACTGCGCGCCCGGACCGAACACATGGCAGTGCGCGTCGACACTGCCCGCAGGCAGCTTGAACTTCGGTTTGGCCGGGCCCGCGTACCAGTCCAGCCAACCCGGCGTCTTGGTGAATTCGGTGGCTTGATCGTGCATGGGCTTCTCCTCTCTGTGGTTTGTTGAGTGAATCTTGACGGGATGCCGCGCATCAATGCGATGCGATAGCTGCGGAGTTCCTGTCGCGCTCCGACCCAGCGGACGCAGCAGACGCGGGATGTGCAAACTCCTTGACCAGCAAAGCCACCAGTGCGATCAACCCCGGCACCGCAACCACAGTGAAGATGGCTTCAGCGCTCAGATGACGCACGGTGAGTTCGGCCACGAGAAACGAACCGGCAATGCCGCCGAATCGCCCGATGCCCAGCATCCAGGCCACGCCCGTTGCGCGTCCCTGCGTGGGATAGAAGGCAGCGGCCAGTGCGGGCATGGACGACTGCGCCGTGTTCATGATGGTTCCGGCGACGAACACCACCGTCATCAGCCAGCCGACGTTGCCCACGACCTGACCGATGGCCCAGATGGACACGGCCGTGAGCGCATATCCGAGCGCGATCACGCGGTTGGCGTTGTAGCGGTCCATGAGCCAGCCAAAGAAGATGGCACCCACACCGCCGAGCGGAAACAGCGCAGCGATCAAGGTGGCGGTACGCGGCTCGATGCCCGCGTCCTTGAACAGAATCGGCATCCAGTTCATGAGCGCGTAGAACACCACCAACCCCATGAAATACGCCAGCCACAGCATGACCGAACCCACGCGGTACTGGCGAGACAACATCACGCCCATGCCGCTGCCCGCAGGCTTCTCCGCAGAACTGGCTTCCTGCAGATGAAAGGACTCAGCCGCCAGAACCTTGTTGCCCGCAATGCGCGCCAGCACGGCACGGATGCGCTCGACCGGCCAGCGCTTGACCACCATGTAGCGCACCGACTCGGGCAGGATCACGAACAGCAGCACACCCAGCACCAACGGCGCGATGCCGCCCAGCATCAGCACGCTGCGCCAGCCGAAGTTGGGAATCATCCAGGCAGCCAGAAAGCCACCCAGCGGAAAGCCGCAGAACATCGCATTGGTGAGCATCGAACGGCGCGACTCGGGGCAGTATTCGCTCGTCAACGTGACCGCATTCGGCATCGCCGCACCCAGACCCAGCCCGGTGATGAATCGCAAAATCGTCAGTTGTTCAATGCCTGCTGAAAACGCTGACGCCAGACATGCCACGCCGAACAGAAACACCGATCCAACCAGCACGCGCTTGCGTCCCAGTCGGTCGGCCATCGGCCCTGCAGAAATCGCACCCGCCGCCAGCCCGAACAGCGCGGCGCTGAGCACCGGACCGAGCGCGGGTTTGCTCACACCCCATTCCTGAATCAGCGACGGCGCGATGTAGCCGATCATCGCCGTGTCGAATCCGTCGAGCAGAACGATGAAAAAACACAGCGCATACGTGGCCCACTGGTACGCGGTGATGCGCGACTCGTTGAGCAAGGTCTGCACGTTGATGGATTTGTCTGTTGGGTTCATGGATGTCTTCTCCAATGCTTGGCGTCACGCAGGCTGCTGCATGCCCTGCTGTTGTTTGATAAAAGCCGTGCCGGGCGATGCCAGAAATGCCAACAGTCTTGTGGCCTCCTGCGCTTGCGAGCTGCCGCGCACCACGGCACCGGAAAACACCGTGGTCACGCGCGTGCCGTCGGGCAGCGGGTGCAGCACGTCGATGCCGTCCAGATGAATCAGCTCGCTGAGTTGCTGAAAGCCCAGCGCCACTTCGCCGTTCGCAACGAGCGCGCCCACGGGCTTGCCTGCGGGTGCCTGCACCAGTCGCGACTGGATTTGTTCGGCGATGCCCCAACGCGTGAAAAGCTGCATCAACGCGGTGCCGCTCGGTCCGGTCGAATACCCCACGGAATCGGCGGAAAGCACGGCCTCGCGCAGACTCGTTTCACTGCTCAGATCAGGATGCGCCGCACCTTTGCGCACCGCCACCGCCACCTCGGACAACGCCCAATCCGTCTTCGCTTTTGCGTCGGCATGACCTGAAGCGATCAGCCGCTCGATCACATCCGACGCGAGAAACACCAGATCAAAAGACTCATTTCCGGCGACCACCCGCTTGGCGGCATCGACACCGCCGACCGACTCCAGATCGACAGCCACGCCACCGGCGTCTCGCCATGCCATCAGCAGTTCGCCCAGCAGTTGGCGCGTCGCCATCGAAGAGATTGCCCGCAGTGCGGAAGTCATGTGCCTGTCTCCTGTTGTCCAGCGACGCGTTCGTCGTCGTTCTGGAGCCGATTCTCAAGACACGCCTTTCATCAATAAAGAGCGCGGACACGCTAGCAGATATATAACTTCGGCATAACTGAATGTATGCTTGTCTTCTTTGCGATATCAATTGATAAAAGTCATGGACCTCAAGCAGTTGGAATACTTCGTGCGAGTGGCCGAACTGGGCAGTTTCACCCGTGCATCGCAGGTGCTGGACGTGGCCCAGCCCGCGCTGTCCCGCCAAGTGCGACTGCTGGAGGTGGAACTGCGCAACAACCTGCTCAAGCGCAACGGGCGCGGCGTGACCATGACCGAGTCGGGGGAGTTGCTGCTCAAGCATGGCCGCGCGATCCTGCACCAGGTGGCGCGCGCGCAAGAAGAACTGGCCAGCGCGCGCGGCGGTTTGGCTGGACGCGTGGCGCTCGGCATGCCGCCCAGCGTGGCGCGCGCCTATGCCGTGCCGCTGCTGCGCGAGTTCCGGCGACGCTTTCCGGACGCACAACTCGGCATTTCCGAAGGGCTGACGGTCGCCATGCAGGAAGCGCTTTTGCAGGGCCGACTCGATATCGCCGTGCTCTACAACCTGCGCAACGCAGATGGGCTGGAGGCCCAGCCGCTCATGCAGGAAGACCTGGTGCTGGTGCGCCCCAACCCCTCGCCCCACAAGGCATCCGCCAAGCCGCTCCCGCCCTTGCCGATGGCCGAATTGGCAACGCTCCCGCTGGTCATCCCCGGCCGACCGAACGCCATCCGCATGCAGATCGAAGCATCGCTGGCCGAACTCGGGCTCACGCCAAAGGTCGCGCAGGAAGTGGACGGCGTTCCCGCCATTCTGGAGCTGGTCGCGGAAGGTCTGGGCTTTGCCGTGCTGACGCGCCACGCCGTGAGCAGCTCGGTCAAGCCCGCTGCATTTCTCGTGCAGGAGATTGGTCAGCCCTGCATGCAAGTCATGTCATGGATCGCCACCAGCGCGCTGCGGCCCATCACCCGCACACAGCAGGCCACGCTGGATCTGATCGAGGAACTGGTGAAGGGCTGAAGCCAGCAACGAAGCTCAGCGCCTTGCGCCCGACTTGGACTTTGGTTTTGGCTTGGGCTTCTGCTTTGATGTCGGCTTGGGCTCTGGTGCCAACTGCTCGCGCAACGTCGCCAGAATCTCCTCCGACAACGCCGGATTGCCAGCCGCCGTCGCACGCGCAAGCACCAGCCCGCCAACCATGCTGGCGAGCACGTGAATGGTTTGCGCGCGCTCCTCGGCACCGGGTGCATGTGGCCCATCGCTCATGATGGCGTGCGCAAAACGCTGAATGTTGCTCTCCACGCCTTGCGCGAACACCTCGGACATCTCCGGCCCCGCGCGCGCCGCATCAACGGCCAACGCCGCTGCGGGGCAGCCGTCGCCCGGATGGTCGCGGTGCTCTGCCGAGAGATAGCCGTGCACCAGCGCATGCAGCCTGGCGGCGGGATCATGCGGGCCGCCCTCCACTTCCAGCTTGTCCAGCGGGGTGATCGTCCAGTCGAACGCGCGCAGGCAGGCCTCGCGAGCCAGAGCATCCTTGGAGTCGAAATGGCGATACAGGCCACCGTGGGTCAAACCAGCATTGCGCGTGATGTCCGCAACGCCCACGCCGCCGAGGCCTTTTTCTCGGTACAGGCGCGCAGCCGCCTCGACGATGCCAGCACGGTTTTCTGCGGATTGGGCCTTGGTGACTTTCATGGTTTTGATGATACCCGTCATCTAAATTCTTTTATGATGACGTTCATCATCAATATCAAGGCGCGCACAAATGAACAAGCGAGTGGTCATCACAGGCATGGGACTGGTGTCTCCGTTGGGCTGCGACGTGGAACTGGCGTGGCAGCGCATGCTCGCGGGTGAATCCGGCGTTCGCACGCTGCCCGCCGAGATCGGAGAAGGCACCGGCGTTGCGATTGCCGCGCGCGTGCCCGACAAGAACGAAGACCCGCAAGCAGGCTGGGACGCAGACTCCGTGGTCTCCACCAAGGAGCAGCGCCGCATGGACCGCTTCATCGCCTTCGCGCTCGGCGCTGCCGAGCAAGCCATTGCACATGCGCAGTGGAAGCCCGAAGCACTGCACGATCAGCAGCGCACCGCCACGGTGATCGGCTCGGGCGTGGGCGGCTTCGGCACGATTTCCCATGCCGTTCGCACCACCGACGCGAAGGGGCCGCAACGTCTGTCGCCATTCACGGTTCCGGCGTTTCTGGTGAATCTCGCGGCGGGGCATGTGTCGATCAAACATGGCTTCAAGGGACCGATCGGCGCGCCCGTCACCGCTTGTGCGGCGAGCGTTCAGGCCATCGGCGATGCGGCGCGGCTGATCCGCTGCGGCGAGGCGGACGTGGTGGTCTGCGGCGGCAGCGAGGCGACCATCGACCGCGTGAGCATCGGCAGTTTTGCCGCCGCCAATGCGCTGTCGACCAGCTTCAGCGACCAGCCCGCCAAGGCATCGCGCCCGTTCGATGCCGCGCGTGACGGCTTTGTGATGGGCGAAGGCGCGGGCATGCTGGTGCTCGAATCGCTGGAACATGCGCTGGCGCGCGGCGCCACACCGCTGGCCGAAGTGCTGGGCTACGGCACGTCAGCGGATGCCTACCACATCACCTCCGGGCCCGAGGACGGATCGGGCGCGGCGCAGGCCATGCGATTGGCGCTTGCGCAGGCCGAGGTAGAGCCGCATGAAGTGCAGTTTCTGAATGCGCACGCCACGTCCACACCGGTCGGTGATCGCGGCGAACTGGCGGCGATTCGTCAGGTCTTCGGTGCGCAGCCGGGCGGCCCGGTGATCAGCGCGCCCAAGTCTGCGGTCGGGCACATGCTGGGCGCGGCTGGGGCGGTGGCAACCATCTTCACCACACTCGCCTTGCGCGATCAGAAGGTACCGCCGATTCTCAATCTCGAACAGCCCGATCCGCTGACCGAAGGACTCGATCTGGTGCGAACCAGCGCAAGACCGCTGGCCATCGACATCGCCTTGCTCAACGGTTTCGGTTTTGGTGGCGTGAACGCTTCGCTGTTGCTCAGAACCTATTCACAATCTCCACGATGCCGCGTTGAGGCGCAATCGGGATGAGTTTGGTGTGATGGATCGCAGCATGGGCTCATGCCCATGCAAGAGCCAGCGCGCCAAAATCGTCCGATTTCGCCCCAACCCGAAGGGCCAGTGCCTTTGCGGGCGGTCTGCGGCGTTGCAAATCCTCGCAATAGCACGGCTATTGCTGCGGTGTTGCGCCTTGCATCCCATCCCGCAAAGACACTGGCGCGGCGCCGCGGAGATCGTGAACAGGTTCTCTGACGCTACGCGGCGTGATCGGCTGACGATCAGTCTTCCGGCTTGCGTTTGGCACGCGGGTGCGCGGCGTCGTAGACCTGCGCGAGATGCTGAAAATCGAGCCGCGTGTAGACCTGTGTGGTGGTGATGTTGGCGTGGCCCAGCAGTTCCTGCACGGCGCGCAGATTGCCGCTGGATTGCAGCAGATGGCTGGCGAACGAATGGCGCAGCATGTGGGGATGCACGGGCGTGGTCAGCCCCGCGAGTTGACTGCGTTCGCGCAGGCGCAGCCAGACCGATTGCGCAGTCAGGCGCACGCCGCGTCGTCCGATGAACAACGCGGCATCGAGACGCGGTGACGACTCGCCACCAAACGGCTGCGCACGCATGTCCAGCCACGCCTGTACGGCTGCGACCGCCGGTTTGCCCATGGGTACGATGCGGCGTTTGGAGCCCTTGCCAAAGACATGCGCTTCACCGGCCTGCAAATCGAGCCAGCCGCGTCCTTCGTTGTGTGCGGTGGAGGTTGCGATCACGTCCAGCCCCACCAGTTCGCCCACACGCAGGCCGCAGCCGTAGAGCAGCTCGACGATGGCGGCATCGCGTGCTTCGAGCCACGGGTCGGCATTGGGTTGTTCGTGTTCGGCCAAGCGCACGGCATCGTCCACGCCGAGTGCCTTGGGCAAGGGTTTGGGAGCCTTGGGGGCGCGCACGTCCTGCACCGGATTGTGTTGAACCAGCCCCTGGCGCGCAGCCCAGGTGAAGAAGCCACGCCAGCCCGAAAGAATCAGCGCAATGCCGCGCCCGGAACGCCCACCGCTGTGCATCTGCGCGACGAAGCGGCGGATGTGCGTGTTCTGCAGCGCGAGCAGCGGCTGATGGACATCCGCCGCAAACTGCACGAGCTTTTCAAGATCGAGCGTGTAGAGCGTGTGCGTGCGCGCGGCAAGGCGCTTTTCGACACGCACGAAATCCAGATATTTGAGCGCCTCGGGCGGCAGCACCACCGGCACTGCCAGAGTTGCTTCGGCAACTGCGCCCGCAGACTGCGACTTGGTTTTTGCAGCGGTCTTGCGGGCCATGTGGAACGAAACGTCGATCAGTGCCGATCAGCGCAGACGCGACAGCGCAGCGCTGGCGAGTTCGGCCATGCGCGTGAGGAATTCCGTGCCCATGGAAGCCTCGAAACGTGCCGGATCATGCGAGCCCAGCACCAGCAGACCGAACGCGGGCTCGGTGCTGTCGATCGCGCCATCACGCAGCGGCAGCAGCGCGAGCGATTGCACCTGCGCAGCCTGCGGCAGCCATTGCGTGGGCTCGAAGCCCATGTTGGCACCGCAGAACGGGCTGGTCAGCGACGACGCGAACGCGCGTGCGTCCTCGCTCACGCCGCGCGCAAAGTCTTCACCGGCGTACACCGGGCTGACGCCCCACACGCGCAGCGCAACCTGCGGCACGTCGAACAGATCACGCATGCCGTTTTCGACCGCTGCGGGCAGGCGCATCGGCTCCTTCACCGCGAGCAGCAGACGCACCCATTCGTGCATCTTGTCGCCGATGCCGGTGTTCTCGGAACTGTGGCGCACCATGTCCATGACGCGCTGCTCCAGACCCTTGATCTTCTCGCGCAGCATCTCGGCCTGGCGCTCGTGCAGGCTCACGGCACGCTGGCCGTGCGGGCTGGCGATGGTGACGCTGGAGAGCACTTCGGCGTGGCGCTCGAAGAAATCCGGTGTGTTGACCAGAAACTCGGCGATGTCTTCTTCGGTGATGGGTGGCACGTTGGAGCTCGCGTTGAAGGGTGTAGTCATAGATGGTCTGGAATCTCGATCTGGCCTTCGAACACCGTGGTGGCCGGGCCGGTCATGAAAACGGAATCTTGCAGGCTGCCCGACCATGCAATGGTCAACAGGCCGCCACGGGTGTGCACGTCGACACGGTGGTCCAGCAGGCCCAGATGGATGCCGGCAGCCACAGCCGCGCATGCGCCCGTGCCGCAGGCCAGCGTCTCGCCGACGCCGCGTTCGAACACGCGCAGCTTGATCTCGCTGCGGCTGGCGACCTGCATGAAGCCAGCGTTCACACGCTCGGGAAAGCGCTTGTGGGTTTCGATCAGCGGGCCCATGTCGTTGACGGGCGCTGTGTCCACATCGTCCACCAGTTGCACCGCGTGCGGGTTGCCCATGGAGACGACGGTCAGCATCACATCGGTGCGCGAGCCAGCAGGAAAGTCCACCGGCACCTGCCAGCGCTTGCCACCCGGAGGAGTCACCATGGCGTACAGATTGCCGGCATCAAACGGGATTTCCTCGGGCTCGAAGCGCGGGCGGCCCATGTCCACGGTCACGCGGCCATCGGGCATGAGCTGCGGAGCAATCACGCCCTTCATGGTCTGCACGCGAATCGAGTCCTTGTGCGTGAGCCCCTTGTCGTGCACGAAGCGCGCAAAGCAGCGCGCGCCGTTGCCGCACTGCTCCACCTCGCCGCCGTCGGCGTTGTGGATCACGTATTCGAAATCGACCTCGGGCGACGGCGCAGCGCGCACGGTCAGGATCTGGTCCGCGCCAATGCCGAAATGGCGGTTGGCGATGAACCGGTATTGTTCGGCAGACAGGCCGTAGCTGCGGACGGTCTCGTCCAGCACCACGAAATCGTTTCCTGCGCCCTGCATCTTGGTGAAGCGGATCTGCGTTGGCATATCCGCCAATTATCCGCTGTCGCCGGGCATCCGGGCCAATCGCCCGGTAATAAGCTGTAGTCGTTGACGATTCATGCCCGCCAGCCCGCGTCGCGTGCGTGCCAGCACGAGTCAACGCACTTGCCCATAATGCAAGACATGCCACGCTCAAACCAACAACTCCATACCCACCGCGAGCCCGTCAAGACGCGGCCTGCAGCCACCGTGCTGCTGCTGCGCGACGCGCCCCGAGACAACGGTGACAACAACGGCGAAACGGTGCTCGAAGTCCTCATGACCCGCCGCTCGCCCAACGCGAGCTTTCTGCCCGGAGCCTATGTGTTTCCGGGCGGCGGAATCGACGCGCAGGACGCCAGCTCCGAATCGCACGCCCAGACCGACCACCGCGCCACGCAGAACGCCCAGCGCGTGACCGAGGCCGTGGCCGGCATCCGCGAAACCTTCGAGGAACTCGGCATTCTGCTGGCCCGCCATGCCGACGATGGCCGGTTTGCCGATGCCACCGACATCGCCGCGCTCGACCGCAAGCAGCCCTTCGTCGCCCAGTGCGCCGCGCGCGGCCTGCGGCTGGTGGCGGATGACATGCATGTGCTCGCCCACTGGACGGCCGATCGCACCTCGCCCAAGCGGTTTTCCGTGCCGTTTCTGGTGCGCCGCATGCCCGAAGGCCAGGAGCCGGTGGCGGACGAATCCGAGCAGTTCGAGCCCGTCTGGGTGCGCCCGGCCGATGCGCTGGCGCAGCACAAGGACGGCAAGTTCTTCATGATCTTCCCGACCATCCGCACGCTCGATTACCTGACCAAATACGCCACGGTGCAGTCGCTGATGGACGTGATCTCCAAAGACGAGGAACCGCTCTGGAACTGCTGCCCGCGCAGCGGTCTGGTCAAGGGCCGCGAGACCCGTTTCATGGACCACGAACCTGCGTTCGGCGAACTCGCCATGGTCACGCCCGACGGCCAGATCCTCCACCCGCTCGACTGGCAAAGCGAGCGCGCCGTGCCGCTGCTCAAGAACGTGCAGCGCCTGACAGCCCCCAACCCCGGCGTGATGACCGGCCCCGGCACCAACAGCTACTTGGTCGGCGACCCGTCCACCGGCTACATCGCCATCGACCCCGGCCCGGCCGACGCCGAGCACCTTGAGCGACTCTGGCGCGCGGCGGGCGGCGACATCCGCCAGATCGTCTGCACGCATTCGCATCCCGACCACTCGCCCGGTGCCAGACCATTGCAGGACATGGTCGCGCAATACGGCAAGCCCAAGCCGCCCGTGCTGGGCCTTGCGTCCAAGCCCACGTCTCGCGTGGACAGCCAGTTCACACCCGACCGCGATCTGGCCGACGGCGAACTGCTGCAACTGCGCGGCCCCTCGCCCGACGGCGAAATCACGCACACGCTGCAAGCCATCCACACGCCCGGCCACGCGGCGAATCACGTCTGCCTGCTGCTGCAGGAAGACAACCTGCTGTTCTCAGGCGACCATGTCCTCAACGGCAGCACCACCGTGGTCAGCCCACCGGACGGCAACATGGACGACTACCTGCAATCACTCGACAAGCTCGACGCCGCCTGCGCCCGGTTCGACGTGCAATTCATCGCGCCCGCCCACGGCTACGTGATCGAAAAGGCGCGCGAAGCCATCGCCAAACTCAAGGCCCACCGCCTCGCCCGCGAAGCCAAGGTGCTCAAGGCCATGCAGAAGCTGCCCTCGGGCGATCTCGACGACTGGGTGAAGATCGCCTACGACGATGTGCCCGAGCGCATGTGGCCCGTGGCGCTGCGCTCGCTGCAAGCCCATGTGGATCGCATCCGCAGCATGGAACCGGGGAACTGAAGCAGCCCCGAAACGCTGCTTGCCCATCCAAAGAAGCCTTCGAGGCGGGGCCGGTTCGATACGGCACCGGATGGGTCGTGAAGGGATAGGTTCGACACGAGTGAGTGACTCAGCCGAGAAGCTCACGCCCTGTCCAAGGCATCGTCAAGCCACGCCAACAATGACGCCTTTTCCTTCACTGACAGCTCTTTGAAAAAACTCAATCACTGTCGTGAATTGCCAGTGAGGGTCTTCATCTTCGTACTCGTCTTCCTCGACTCCAAAATCTGAATACGCATCAGCGACGTCATATCCTTGAAATTCCTGAAGAATTTCGCGCGCCTCTTCCGGGGAGAAGTAACCTGGAGGTCCGCTGGTCCACTCGTACCCGTCGACAAGCACCTTGCCATCATTGAACAGCCGAGAGAACGGGTTGGAATTGTCGGAAACCCAATTGCTGATGTCGCGATAGTCCAGTTCCTCAAACACGTCTGAGCCATGCGAATAGCCTTCAACTGGTCGCATGTCGCTCATTTGGCGGAGCAATTCCCCTCCTGAATCAACAATTCGCTGATGCAGGGACGGGCTCACTTTGATGAAAACAACTGGCATGGACATGGGCAGTCTCACTTTGCGGGATTGGGTTAGGCGACTTTATCTATAGAACTTCGACAGTCAATCAGAATGTTGCATGATGCCCCTCCTCCACTGCACCAACAAATCCGCCTCACCCAACCCCCAACCCCCAACCCCCAACACCAACCATCACCACATCCCCACAACCCATTGGTAGCGATAATCAGCCCCCTGCCGGACCCAGTGTTTCCGGCGTGATGAAAGTTGAAATGTCGGGAAAATCGGGAAAGCCAGCAAACAACCAAACGCCGGATGCGGAAGGCCAGCGCCTGTCCAAGCGCGTGATGCAGCAAAAGGGTTGCTCGCGCAGCGTGGCCGAGCAGTATGTGGAAGGCGGATGGGTCAGCGTCGATGGCGAGATCCAGGAAGAACCCAGTCTGCGCGTGCGTGACGAGCAGGCGGTGGCGATTGCCGCCGACGCGAGCCTGCTGGATTTGGCCCCCGTCACCTTCGTGTTGAACCAACCCGCCAAGTGCAAGGACCCGTTTGCCTTGCTGAGCGTGGAAGCCCATTCCGCCACCGATCCGCAGTCGGGCCGCATGCGCGTGCTGCGTCGGCATTTCAAAGGCTTGTATGAATGCGCGCCCCTGCACCGCTCCGCCAGCGGTTTGGCGGTGTTCACGCAGGACCGCAACATCGCGCGGCGTCTGTACGAAGACGCGGCCTCGCTGGAGCACGAATGCATCGTCGAAGTGAGCGGCGATGTGGCCAGCGCCGACATCGCATCGCTGCGCTCCGGCGCGGTGCTGCCGCCCGCCAAGGTCAGCCGCCAGAACGAAACCCATCTGCGCTTTGCACTGGCAGGCACGGCGATGAACTCGATCGGCGCGCTCTGCGCCTCGGTCGGCCTCAAGGCGGTGAGCATCCGCCGCATCCGCATCGGACGAGTACCGCTGTCCAAGCTGCCCGAGGGCGAATGGCGCTTTCTGGGCCTCGGCGAACGCTTCTGAACCCATCGGCAGAGACTGTTGCAAACCGCCAGCAAATGTAAAGTTCAATTGGTAAATTTACAGCCATAGCCAATATACTCATCTGACCAACATTCAAACAATGGGAGATGGGCATGGATGCCAGTAGCCAGAGCGACATCCGTCCGGAGACAACCGCCAGTGATGTGCCGGAAAAGATCCGTGCACACCGGCTGCGGTTCACGGGCAGCGGCGGCGAATACTTTCGCGTCTGGATCGTCAATGTGCTGCTGTCCATCGTCACCCTCGGCTTCTACACGCCGTTTGCGCGCAAGCGCACCGCGCAGTATTTCTACAGCCACTCGATGATTGCGGGCAGCGCACTCGAATTCACCGCGCAGCAGCGGCGCATGGTGTTCGGTTTTGTGCTGGTGTTCGCGCTCAGCGCCGCCTATCAACTGGCGGTGCGCACCGGACAGGACACTGCCGTGGGCCTGTTCATCATCTGCGGCGCCCTGCTCTCGCCGTTCATCTGGGCCAGCGCCATGCGTTTTCGGCTCTCCAATACGCGCTGGCGTGGTCTGCGTCTGGTGTTCACCGCCAACTGGAAAGAAATCTACAAGGCCAGCTGGCCCGTGTTCGCGCTCGCGCTGGTGTGGATCGGCGTGTTCTATGGCATCACCGCGCTGGTGGGCGACTACGTCAGCGGCATGGAAGGCGGGGGTACCAAGCGTCCCAAACTGGACACCAGCACTGTCTGGACCGTCGCGGGCATCATCCTGCTGGGCATGTTCCTTTCGGTGCTGTGCTTCATCCGCATGGAATACAACTACCGCAGCCTGCTGGTGCTGCGCACGCGCATCGGCAACGAAATCAGCCGCTGGAAGCCGGTCTATATGGACTTCGTGAAGATCTGGGCAGGCACCGTCCTGGTGTTCATTCTCTCCATCGTCGTGATCTCGGTGCTGCTCGGCGCAGTGGCTGGCGGCGCGGCCATGCTGGGCCACGGCATGAAGAACAGCAAAGTCGGCACGTTGGTCTTCATCCTCATCATCTTCGGCGCGCTGATGTTCTTCTTTTTGCTGCTGCTGGCCAGCGGCCCCGCGCGCGCCTACCGCGAAGCCCGCATGTTCTACCTCATCTGGAACAACACCGGCATCAGCCAGATCGCACGCTTCAAGTCCACGCTGTCCACCCGCAAGTTCGTGCTGCTGCGCCTGAAGAACATGCTGCTGACGACTCTCACCATCGGCTTCTACCGCCCGTTTGCGCGCGTGGCCGAATACAAGATGAAATTCGAATCCGTCACGCTGTATGTGAAAGGCAGCGTCGAGCAGCTCGCGGGACGCCTGGAGCAAGGCCAGAAGGAAGGCTTCGGTGATGCGCTTGCGGATGCGGCGGGACTGGATCTGATCGGTTGATGACGGCATCCAGCACCACTCCCGCCAGCACGCCCACGCTGATCCGCGCGCATTGGTTCGACGGCCAGAGCAGCCAGCCGCGCAAGGTGCTGGTGAGTCTGGAGCCCACCGACAAGAACGGTCCGTCGCTGCTGATCCACTCGCTGCAATCGCCCGGCAGCGAGCCCCGGCGCTATGCCCACCGCGACATCACCTGGCCCGAGGCGTGGAGCGCCAAGCGCCATCAGGAAACGCTGGTCATCGACCTCAACGACGGCAGCAGTCTGGAGATTCTGGAGCCCGAAAAATGGCAGGCCGCGCTGGCCGCAGCCGATTTCAAACCCAGCCTCGCGCAGCGCATGCAAACCCGCTGGCCGATGTTCGTCGGCGTGTTCGCAGTGGCGGCCGTGGGCATGGTGGCGTTCTACAAATACGGCACGCCGTGGGCCGCCACGCAGCTCACGCGTTTTGTGCCGCTGAGTTGGGAAACGACGCTCTCTCAGGAAGCCATGGCGCAGATGGATGAGCGCATGCTCAAGCCCAGCAAGCTGCCCAAGGAACGGCAAGATCAATTGCGCAGCGAGTTCGAATCGCTGCTCGCCAAGACACCCGCGTCGCTCAAGCGCTACCACGGCTACGAGCCCAAATACACGCTGCAATTCAGGCGCGGCATGGGCGCGAATGCGTTTGCGCTGCCGGGCGGCTCCATCGTCGTCACCGACGGCTTGGTCGAAACCGCCAAGCGCGAGAACATCGGCGACGACGCCATCATCGGCGTGCTCGCGCATGAAATCGGCCACGTCGCGCACCGACACACCACGCGCATGGTGGTCGAGCAAGGCGTGCTGCAGACCGGGCTTGGACTCGCCCTCGGCGATGTGTCGTCACTGATCGCCATGGGCAGCACCGCGCTCACGGGTTTGGCCTACCAGCGCAGCCACGAACGCGAAGCCGACTGCTTTGCAATTGCCGTGCTCAAGAGCTCGAACATGTCCACCGCGCCCATGGGCGACCTGCTGCTGGCGATGGCGGCCAAGCGCGGCAAGGACGATGACGACGAAGACAAGGACGGCAAAGAGAAATCAGCGGAATCCGCCAACCCACCCGCATCGACGGCCTCCGCTCCAACGCCATCTGCAAGCAAGCCCAAGCCCAAAACCGAGGCAGACATCGAGAAAGAAGAAGGCATGTTCTCGCTGCTCAGCACGCACCCCGAAACCGTGGCGCGCGCCAAGGAACTCAAGGCCGGCATCTCGCCGCATTGCGCGGCAACGCCTTGATGACTTGGCTGCGCGATGCAGCCTGAAAAGAAAAGTGTGAAGCCCGCCGATAAGCCGGATTCTGTGCATTGCGGTTGCCCGCAACGTGACCGCCATTAATCTGGGCCGGGTGTCGCCACCACGGCTCGATGCTACCTACCCGCCAACTCTGCGGAACCACATCAACGCTGGCCTACTTGGTATTGCTGCGCGTAGAGATTGCCCGTTTCACCCGGCGCGGCCTTGCCGCACCGGGCGGCTATGTCACTACGGACTATCGTCCGCACCGCCTGGCTTGCGCCACGCGGTTTCCGGCTTGCGCCGGGTGCCATAGAACACCCACAAATGGTACGGCGAGTCGCACCGACTCGTCTCTGTTGCTCTGATCCTCACCTCACGGTGGGCAGCCGTTAGCTGCTACGCTGTCCTGTGCAGTCCGGACGTTCCTCCAGTGCCACCTTTCGGTGATTGCACCAGCGGCAGTCTGGCGTGCTTCACACTGTGGATTATCTCCTCGTTTGGAAAACGGGGCTGCGGTGTGGGAGATTCTTTTTTGCTTCTCACACGAACGCGTTCAGGCGTGCAGGGGTCGAGTCCTCCGCCACACCGGTTTGCCTCACTCCAGAAGAAACTCCCGCCGAAACTGATCCGGCGACACGCCCGCCTCGCGCTGAAACATGGCGATGAAGGCCGACGGTGCGCTGAACCCCAGATCGAGCGCGATGGCCTGCACGGATTGCCCGTGCTCCAGCGCATCCACGGCACGCAGATAGCGCATGCGCTGGCGCCACTCGCCCAGGCTCATGCCCAGTTCCTGTTGGCAATGTCGGGCCAGTGTGCGCTCCGTCATGTGCACGCGCTCGGCCCAGTCGGCGACCGAGGCGCGGTGGCCGGGCTCCTGCTGCAGCGCATCCAGAATCTGCTGCAAAGCGGGCGATTGCGCGTCGGGCAGATAGCTGCCCTGCACCTCGCAACCTCGCATTTGATCCAGCAGCACTTCGGCCATGCGCAGGTCTTCGGGCGTGGCGGGGATTTCCACGCCGCGCTGGTTGAAGTCGGCAAGAATGGCTTTGACGACCGGCGATATCTGCAGCAGGCAGGTGTGCTGTGGCAGGCTGTCGCACAACTCGGGCTGCACATAGAACGCGCGGTAGACGGCGGCGCGCTGCAGATAGCAGTTGTGTTCGACGCCCGGAGGAATCCAGATGCCATATTGCGGCGGCGAGACAAAGCGGGCCTGCGCCGTGTCCATGCTGATCGTGCCATGCGGCGTGTAGTTCAGGTGCCCCAGCCGATGGCTGTGCGCGTCGGCCCACGTGCCTGCGCCGTATTCGTCATAACGCACGTAGAACGGCGCGGTGATTTCATCCACTTCCACGGGCACGAGTTGCGTCTGCCGGATGCGGGATGCATGGCTGCCCGCAAGACCTGACGACGATGATTTGCCCGATCCGGAACTGAGGTTGCGCACGGTGACCATTGGATTTCGTCCCATTCCACGTATTGAATGTCCGAAAACAGATATGCACTGTTTATCGGCCAACCGCATGATAAGCGTCAAGATTCCAAAGGCATCTGTCACGTCATGAATTACCTTTTCCCCTTGATGGCCGTGCTCATCTGGTCCGTCAACACCATCGTCAGCAAGCAAGCTGCATCGAGCATTCATCCGGCCGAGATCGGCTTTCTCCGCTGGGTGCTGGCGGCCGCCCTGCTCGGCCCGTTCCTGCTGCCGGGCGTCGTGCGCAATTGGCGCGCGATCCGTCCGCAGGTGCCGCGCATCGTGGTGCTCGGCCTGCTGGGCATGGTGATTTACCAGACGCTGGCCTACTTTGCCGCCAGCTTCACGACGGCCACGCACATGGGCATCATCCTGTGCCTGTCACCGCTGATGGTGCTGGCGATCTCGGTCGGTGTACTGGGCATTCCGCTGACCTGGGGAGGTGCCATCGGCGGCGTGATTGCGCTGGGCGGTGTGGTCCATGTGGTGACCAACGGCCAGCCGCTGGTTCTGCTGGAGCAAGGCTTCAACCGGGGCGATCTGCTGATGGTCGTTGCTGCGCTGTCCTATGCGCTCTACAACATCCTGCTCAAGCGCTGGAGCATGGCACCGAAGATTCCCACCCTGCAGTTGCTTTACTTGCAGATGCTGGTGGCCGTGGTGGCGCAGTTGCCGCTGTATCTGATGAACGAGAAGACCGGCATCAACGCGCGCAACTGGGGACTGGTGGCCTACGCCGGAACCATGGCGTCGATCGCCGCGCCCTTGCTGTGGATGATGGCCGTCTCGCGCCTGGGGCCCAGCCGCTCCAGCATCTTCTTCAACCTCACCCCCATCGGCACCGCCCTGTTTGCGTGGCTGCTGCTCGACGAGCAACTGCACGCCTATCACTGGATCGGCGGTGCGCTCACGATCGTCGGCGTGGTGTTGGCGGAGAAATGGGTCACGCCTTTGGCATCGCGCCCCCGCGCGCAGCAGCCATCGACGCCGCCGGCCTCAACTCGCGGCTGAAACGATGGTGTTCAGAATCAGCACCACCAGCCCGAACACGCCGATGACCATGGCGACGTCGGAGCCCTTGCGCTCGCGAAAAGCGTAGCCGCCGACCAGAAGCAACACGGCCACGCTGCCTGCAATCAGGTTGAAGTTGAACAGGGTCATGGCTGACGATTCCTTGTGCGATGTCCGCTGGCCCCGGATGACTGCATCGGCTGCCAGCGTTTAGTTGTCTTACTAACGATTGTCGGGAGAGGATGTCTTTTGAGTCTTGATGCAACTCAAGACTGATTGACACACCTCAAGCCCCTCAAATGCTTATTCCAATCAACGACGGAATCCGCATATCCATATCGCGAAAAGTGCTAACAACTAGGACACAATGATCTGGTTACATTGATTCCGTCAGCGATCCGTTCATTCCTTCCATCTGACCAACCACCTGTTGCTGGAGACTTCCTCATCATGAAATTCGACAACATCCTGCAGACCATCGGCAATACGCCCGTCGTGAAGATCAACCGTCTGTTTGGCGCTGGTGCCAACGTGTGGGTCAAGGCCGAGCGCGGCAACCCCGGCGGCTCGATCAAGGACCGCATCGCACTGGCGATGGTGGAAGACGCCGAAAAGCGCGGCACGCTCCAGCCCGGTGGCACGATCATCGAGCCGACCTCCGGCAACACCGGCATCGGTCTGGCGCTGGTCGCTGCAGTCAAGGGCTACAAGCTGGTGCTGGTGATGCCCGAGAGCATGTCCATCGAACGCCGCCGCCTGATGCTGGCCTACGGCGCGACCTTCGATCTGACGCCCAAGGAAAAGGGCATGAAGGGCGCCATCGCACGCGCGCAGGAACTGGTCGAGTCGACCCCCGGCGCATGGATGCCGCAGCAGTTTGAAAATCCCGCCAACATCGACGTGCACGTGCGCACCACGGCGCAGGAAATCCTGGCCGACTTCCCCGATGGCCTCGACGCGCTGATCACCGGCGTGGGCACGGGCGGTCACCTGACCGGCGTGGCACGCGTGCTCAAGGGCAAGTTCCCGAACCTCAAGGTGTTCGCGGTCGAACCCGTCGCGTCGCCCGTGATCTCCGGCGGCCAGCCTGCTCCGCACCCGATTCAGGGCATCGGCGCGGGCTTCATCCCCAAGAACCTCGACACCTCGCTGCTCGACGGCGTGATTCAGGTGGACGCCGAACCCGCCCGCGAATACGCCCGCCGCTCGGCGCGTGAAGAAGGCATGCTGGTCGGCATCTCCTCCGGCGCGACGCTGGCTGCGATTGCACAGAAGCTGCCCGAACTGCCCGCCGGCGCACGCGTGCTGGGCTTCAACTACGACACGGGCGAACGTTATCTGTCGGTGGACGGCTTCCTGCCGAGCTGACCACGCCCCACGGTCCATGGAGGGAGCATCACGAAGTGCTCCGCTCTGATGGATGAACCACATGCAACGCCCATCTGGCAGCCGCAACGCTGTCAGGTGGGCGTTGTGCTTTGGTGTTCCACAGGACGGCCCGATCCATTACGATGGACTATCGGAATAGAAAACTGATTCTCAAAAACCGATTTCCATCCAGTTGGAACATCGCGGTTTTCGGAAGCCTTCGTCGGAAAATCCAGAACAATGAACCACCATCTCATCGACCTCGCATGGGCGGTCGTCGTATTTGTCGCCCACCTGCTCACCGCACTGCGGGCGTTGACGCGGCCGAACCGCTCGCCCGCTTCGCGCATCGCGTGGCTAGCCGTGATCATGCTGGTTCCGGTGGCGGGCATGATTGGCTACCTGCTGCTGGGAGAAACCAGCATCGGGCGAGCACGCATGGAGCGCGTTCGCAAGGCTGAGAAGTCGATGGCGCTGCCGCCAGACGAGGATTTTCGCCCACAGCAGGTCACGCCGATGGCTGCATCGCTGTTCGATCTGTGCAGCTCGATCAACCCGTTCAAAGTCGTCAGCGGAAACCGCATCACCTTGCTCGGCGATCCGGATGCCCCCGCCTCCGAGCCCAAACGCAATTCGCTCAAAGCGGTGGACCAGTTGATCGCCGACATCGGCCTGGCGCAAGAGCAGGTGCACATCGCCGTTTACATCTGGCTCGACGACGATGTGGGCCGCCGGCTCGCCGCTGCGGTGTGCGAGGCGGCACAACGCGGCGTCACCTGCCGCGTGATGGTGGACTCGCTCGGCTCGCGCGACTTCATCCGCAGCGCCACCTTCAAGCAAATGCGATCTGCCGGTGCGCACTTGCATGCCACCCTGGCCGACATCTCGCGGCTGCGCCATATGGCCTTCAGCCGCGTCGACCTGCGCGACCATCGCAAGATGGTGGTGATCGACAACCGCATCGCGTTCTGCGGCAGCCAGAATTTCGCGTCGCCCGAGTTTCGCGTGAAGCCCAAATTCGCACCCTGGATCGACGTGCTGCTGCGCATCGAAGGCCCGCTCGTGCGACAGATGCAGTACCTGTTCTTGAGCGGCTGGATTCCCGAAACGGGCGAAAGCGGACTCGAACATTTGCCCGCGCAATCGCCCGTGCACCCCATTGAAAACGGCTGCACGGCGCAGGCGTTCAAGACCGGCCCCACGGGACGGCACAACTCCATGTCCGACATGTTCGTGGCCTGCATTTACGCTGCTCGCCGCGAGCTGCTGATCACCACCCCCTACTTCGTGCCGGACGAACCCATGCTGCGCGCCCTTTGCGCCGCCGCGCAACGCGGCGTGAAGACCACGCTGATTTTTCCGAAGCGCAATGACTCGTGGCTGGTGGGCAATGCCTGTCGCAGCACCTATCTGGATCTGCTCACCAGCGGTGTCTGCGTGTACGAATATCCGCTTGGCATTCTGCACACCAAATCGATGACGCTCGATGGCGAAATCACCCTCATCGGGTCTGCCAACATGGACCGCCGCAGTCTGGAACTGAACTACGAGAACAACTTGCTGATCGCCGATGCACCGTTCACCCGGACCATCCACGAGCGCCAACAGGGCTATCTCTCCGTTTCCCATCCGGTGCAACTGGAGGCCGTTCGCGCATGGCCGCTCCACGCCCGGCTGGTGCAGAACGTCATCAACATGATGGCCCCAGTGCTGTAAGAACGGACCCGCTCGGCTAAAATGCCGACCCTTTCCCACACACTCAGCCCGATCGATACGGGCCAGTTCACACGATGATTCGCATCTCCGAAATCAAGCTGCCGCTCACCGCGCTGCCAGCGGGCGAATACGACGCCGACGCCCATCCCGAAGCCGCCCTGCGCACACAGATTGCGCAGATGCTGACCATCGACGAAAACGCCCTCACCTCCTTGCATGTGCACAAGCGCAGCTTCGACGCGCGCAAGGTGGAGTTGATGGCGGTGTACATCGTCGATGCGACGCTGGCCGATGCAGCGCTCGAAGCCGAGTTGCTTGCCAAGAACGAGAAGAATCCGCACGTCAACGCCACGCCCGACATGGCATGGAAGCCAGTCGGTCAGGCACCTGCGGATCTGCAGGACCGCCCCGTCGTCATCGGCTTTGGACCGTGCGGCATTTTTGCGGCGCTGGTGCTGGCGCAGATGGGCTTCAAGCCCATCGTGCTGGAGCGCGGACGCGAAGTGCGTGAGCGCACCAAGGACACCTGGGGTCTGTGGCGCAAGCGCGTGCTGACGCCTGAATCGAACGTGCAGTTCGGCGAAGGCGGTGCGGGCACGTTCTCGGACGGCAAGCTCTACAGCCAGATCAAGGACCCACGCCATCTGGGTCGCAAGGTGATGGAAGAGTTCGTGCAGGCCGGTGCGCCCGCCGAAATCCTGTACACCGCGCATCCGCACATCGGTACGTTCAAGCTGGTGAAGGTGGTGGAGACACTGCGCGAGCAGATCATCGCTATGGGTGGCGAGGTGCGTTTCGAGCAGCGCGTGAGCGATGTGCAGGTCGCAACGGACGCGAGCGGCGAGCGCCACGTCACCGGTCTCACGGTCGTCGATCTGGCCTCCGGCAAGGAACAACTGCTGCCCGCCACGCAAGTGGTGATGGCGCTCGGCCACAGCTCGCGCGACACGTTTGCGATGCTGTACGAGCGCGGCGTTTCGATGGAAGCCAAACCGTTCTCCATCGGCGTGCGCATCGAGCATCCACAAAGCGTGATCGACCGCGCGCGTTGGGGCAAGCATGCCGGGCATCCACTGCTCGGCGCGGCGGATTACAAGCTCGTGCACCACGCCAAGAATGGCCGTGCGGTCTACAGTTTCTGCATGTGCCCTGGCGGCACGGTGGTCGCTGCGACCAGCGAACCCGAACGTGTGGTGACCAACGGCATGAGCCAGTATTCGCGCGCCGAACGCAATGCGAATGCGGGCATGGTGGTGGCCGTGGACGAAAGCGATTTCCCGCGCGATGTCGCATCGTTCGAGAAGTATCTTGGCAAGAGCTACGGCATCGAAAAATACAAGGCGGGCGAGACCCATCCACTTGCGGGTATCGTGCTGCAGCGCCAACTGGAATCGAACGCCTACGTGGTCGGCGGCAGCAACTACAGCGCACCAGGCCAGCTCGTGGGCGACTTTCTGGCCAAACGTGATTCCAAGGAATTCGGCGAGGTGCAGCCTTCGTACAAGCCGGGCGTGCACCTGACCAGCATCGACAAGGCCCTGCCCGCTTTTGCGACCGAGGCCATGCGCGAAGCGCTGCCTGTTTTCGGCCGCAAGATTCGCGGATATGACATGGCCGATGCGGTGATGACCGGCGTGGAAACGCGCACCTCGGCACCGCTGCGCATAGGTCGCGGTGCGGATTTCCAGAGCCTGAACACGCACGGCATCTACCCTGCGGGCGAAGGCGCTGGTTATGCGGGCGGCATTCTGTCTGCGGGCGTGGACGGCATCAAGGTCGGCGAGGCCGTGGCGCGTCAGATGCTGGGCTTGGCCGACGCTGCCGAATAAGCATCGCGCAGATCGCGTTTGAGTACCTTGCCGATGGCGCTGCGTGGCAACTCGTTCACCAGCACCAGATCGGCAAGCCGCTGGGTTTTTCCGGCGCGCGCGTTGAACCACTGCTTGAGCTCAGCGGCCGTCTCCGGCGTGCCTTTGCGCTGCACGACATAGGCGACCGGCGTCTCGCCCCATTGCTCTGAAAACACGCCCACCACGGCCACATCCTCGATGGCCGGATGGGCACGCAACTGCGCTTCGAGATCGCTCGGATAGATGTTGAAACCGCCGCTGATGATCATGTCCTTGCGGCGGTCGAGCAGCGTCAGAAAGCCGTCTTCATCAAAGCGCCCGACATCACCCGTGCGGATGAAACGTTTGCCCGAAGGATCGAACCATTCGGCCTCGCGCGTCTTCTCGGGTTGATGGTGGTAGCCGGTCATCATGCCGGTGGAGTGGCCGACGACTTCGCCGATCTCGCCCGGTCCCACCTCGTTGCCCGCTTCGTCGATCAAGCGAATGTCGCTGTTGGATGCGGGCTTGCCCACCGTGTGCAGTTTGTCGGGGTGCAGATGCGCATCGAGAATGCAGGTGCCACCGCCTTCGGTCATGCCGTAGTACTCGGTGAGCGTGCCCGGCCAGCGCGCGAGCACGTCGGCCTTGAGTTCTGCGCGAAACGGCGCGCTGGTGCAGAACTTGTATTGGAACGAGGAGAGATCGTGCCGATCGAAATCCGCGAGCGCCATGATGCGCTGGTATTGCACGGGCACCAGCATCGCATGCGTCGCGCGTTGCGCTTCGGCCAGTTTGAGATAACGCGCGGCATCGAACTTCTTCATGAGCAGCACGCTGCCGCCATAAGCGAACGACGGCACGAAGATCACCAGCGTGGTGTTGGAATACAGCGGTGTCGCCAGCAGCGTGACCGACTGTGGTCCGTACTCGTTCGATGCCCCGCGCTGAATGTGCGCCCAGCGCATGCCATGCGATTGCACGATGCCCTTGGGCGTGCCGGTGGTGCCCGATGAGTAGATGATGTTGAACGCATCGTCCGGCGATACATCGACCGGCGCGGGCTTGCTGCCTTCCTTGGCCAGCCAGGGCTCGAACGACTTGCCAAGGGCCACGTCATCCAGCGACACGCAAGGCAGGCTCGAATCAAGCGCCGACACATCCGCCGATGCATCGGCAAACCACAGCTTCGCACCACAATCGCGCAGCATGGATGCCAGCGTTTCGCTGCTTGACGAAGGGGCCAGCGGAGCGACTGCGGCACCGGCTCGCAGAACGCCCAGAAACACCGCGGCATAGCGCGCGGAGTTCAACGCGCAGATGGCGACCACGTCACCATGGTGCACGCCGTCGCGCTGCAAAGAAGTGGCGATGCGATCGACCAGCGCATCGAGCTGCGCGTAGTTCAGCGACTGGGTTTCATCCTGAACCGCAGGATGGTCCGGACGCGCCAATGCATGTTCACGCAACAGAGCGGAGACCGTGTTGAAACTGGCAGCGGCAATCGGATTGGGAGATTTCATGACTCGGTGAACGCGTTGAACATCAATCGGCCATCAGGCAGCGGCGAACCCAGTCAACCGCTTCTCGATGATGCCATGGGCCTCGCGCATGATGTGGTCGATGAGCTGCTGCACCGTGGGCACGTCGTGGATCAGCCCCACGACCATTCCGCAGGACCACACGCCGCTTTGCATGTCGCCCTGCTGCATGATGCGCGGATAGGCACCCGCGAGTTCGGGCGCGATGTCTTCGAAGCGGATGTTGCCGCCCAGTTCGCGCTCCTTGCGCAGCACTTCCTGCGTTGCCGCGTTGGCGAACACGCGCTCGGTGTTGCGCAGCGGGCGCATGATGATGCGCGTGTCCAGCTCGCTCGCGCCCACGATGGCCTGCTTGACGTTGTCGTGAATGGGTGCCTCCTGGGTCGCCATGAAACGCGTGCCCATGTTCATGCCATCCGCGCCGAGCGCGAGCGCCGCCACCAGCGATCGTCCATCGGCCATGCCGCCGGATGCGACGAACGGAATTTTGAGTTCCTCGGCCGCGCGCGGCAGCAGTATGAAGTTGGGCACATCGTCCTCGCCGGGATGACCGCCGCATTCAAAACCATCCACGCTGATCGCATCGCAGCCAATCGATTCGGCCTTGAGCGCATGGCGCACCGAGGTGCATTTGTGGATCACCTTGATGCCCGCGTCCTTCATCATCGGCAACCACTTCTGCGGGTTGTTGCCCGCCGTCTCCACGACCTTCACACCGCCGTCGATGATGGCGCGGATGTAGCCCGCGTAGTCAGGCGGGTTCACTGCCGGCAGAAAGCTCAGGTTCACGCCGAAGGGCTTGTCCGTCATCTCGCGGCAACGGGCGATCTCCTTGGCCAGCAGTTCCGGCGTGCGCTGCGTGAGCCCGGTGACGATGCCCAGTCCCCCGGCATTCGACACGGCGGAGGCCAGCTCCGCCAGCCCCACGTAGTGCATGCCGCCCTGGATGATGGGATGCTCGATGCCGAAGAGTTCGGTGATGCGCGTCTTCATGCGTGATGTCCTTCAGTCGAGTTTGGCTCCAGCCGTTTCCACCAGCGCCCTCCACACCGGCATGTCGCGCTGGTAGTTTTCGCGGAACTGCTCGGGCGTGCTCATCATCGGTGCAAAGCCCGCGCCGGTGATGCGCTCCTGCACCTTGGCATCCTTGGAGACTTCGAGCAGATGCGCGTAGAGCTGCGCGATGATGTCTTTGGGCACACCAGACGGCGCACCCATGGCGATCCAGCCGACCAGCGAGAACGCATCGTCCTGCACGCCCTGCTCGTAGATCGTCGGCACATCGGGCATCACCACCATGCGCTGACGGCCGGTCACTCCAATCGCCTTGAGTCGCCCGGTGTCCACATGCGGCTTGACGCTTTGGGCGCTCAGAAAGCCAAACTGGTATTGCCCGCTGATGAGCTCCTGCACCGCCTGACTCTCGCCTTTGTATGCGGCGTGGTTCATGTCGGAGTTGGTGATCTTGCTGATGTAAGCCCCCGCCAGATGCGCATACGAACCCACGCCATACGAGCCATAGCTCAGCTTGCCGCGATTCGCCTTGGCGTAGGCCAGCAGCTCCTTCATGTTTTTGACCGGCACGGACGGATGCACCGCCAGCACCACCGGCGCAGTGCTTACCTGCGACACAAACGACAGATCCTTGATCGGGTTGTACGGCAGCTTGGTGTAAAGATACTGATTGACGAGCATCGAAGAGCTCAGCGACATCAGCAAGGTATGCCCATCGGGCACCGCCTTGGCCACCGCTTCCGTTCCGACAATCCCGGACGCTCCGGGCCGGTTATCGACGATCACCGGCTGCCCGACGCGCTTGGACAGCCCTTCACCAAACGCACGCGCCAGAATGTCCGTCGCACCACCTGCCGCGTAGGGCACGATCAGCTTGATGGGCTTGGTGGGCCAATGGGCCGATTGCGCATGGACATGGGGCAGCAACTGTGCGCCTGCCAAGGCTGCCGCGCCTTGCAACAAGGTACGGCGCTGGATCGTCTTGGACATGTTGTTGTGGCTCATTCGCTCGTCTCCTTCAGAAAGCTGCCGATTGCGGCAGCGACATCGAACCGGGAACGCAGAACTCTCGAATCACGTGCAGAAAAAAGTCATTCGTCGGGCAAGGTCAGCACGCCCTTGTCGCGCAACTGCGCAAGCTGTTCGTCGCTCATGGCCAGCAGATGGCGCAACACCTCGCGCGTGCCTTCGCCCAAAGTAGGCGGCGCGCTGCGAATCGGCAAACGCTTGCCATTCATGCGCACGGGGGGAGCAAACACGGGCGTGGTGCCGACGACGGGATGCGGCATGTCCTGCACCAGATCGCTGCGGCGCGTGCGCTCGCTGGTCAGCGCCTCATGCAGGCCCAGCACCTCGCCGCAGGGAATGCCCGCCTTGCGCAAGCGCTCAAGCAGCACATCACGCTTGTGCGAGTGGATCAGCTCCTTGAGCATGGGCGTCAGCGCCAGCCGATTCTTCGCACGGTTTACGTTGTTCGCAAAACGTTCATCTGCCACGATGTCCGGGCGCTCCAGCACCACGCGGCAGAATTTTTCAAATTGCGCATTGGTGCCTACGGTAATGATCAAAGGCCCATCCGCTGCTTCATACATGCCGTAAGGCACGATGGACGGATGCGCATTGCCGTAGCGTTCGGGATCGTGGCCGAGCTTGAGCGCATCCAGCCCGTAGTAGCCCGTGACCATCACACCGCAGTCATACAGCGCCATCTCGATGAAGCGCCCCTGCCCCGTGCGTTCCCGCTTGAACAGCGCGGCCAGCACCGCTTGCGCCGCCGTCATGCCAGTCATCAGATCGACCACCGCCACGCCGAATTTGAGCGGTGGTTGTTCCTTCTCGCCGTTCAGCGCCATCAGGCCCGACTCGCCCTGAATCACCAGGTCGTAACCCGGCCGCTGCGCCTCCGGTCCGCTGCTGTCGTAACCCGCCACGGCCACATAGACAAGATCGGGCTTGATCGCCTTGAGCTGCTCATAACCCAACCCCAGCTTTTCCGCACCGCCCGATTTGAAATTGTGAATCACCACATCGCATTGCGGCAGCAGCTCATGCACGATGCGGATGGCTTCCGGCGTCTGCAGATCCAGCGTGACCGACCGCTTGTTGCGGTTCATGCTGTTGTAATAGGTGGTCTCCGTCTTGCCGATGCGCATGCCCCAGTCACGCGTATCGTCGCCGCGCGCGGGATGCTCCACCTTGATGACCTCCGCACCGTAGTCAGCCAGCACCTGACCGCACAGCGGCCCGGCAAACACGCGCGAGAGGTCCAGCACGCGGACACCCGCAAGCGGCAGGTCGAGCTCTTGATCGGCACCATTCGCAGCCATGAGAAAGCCTCCTTGTCGAAGACTCCCATTGTGTTTGCCACGGCGCGGAATGGGCTATTGCAAATTGCTGAACCTCTGGTTTACCCCAGTCCGAATTTCAGCAATTGCGCTTATTGCATTTATGTGCTCTCGCTCAGATGTTGAACCAGCCTTCGGAGCATCGCGTCGCACCCATCGAGTTGCGCGACCGTGACGAATTCGTCCGGCTTGTGCCCCTGATCCATGCTGCCCGGCCCACAGACGATGGAGGGTATTCCCGACTGCATGTAAAGCCCGCCCTCCGTGCCATACGCCACCGTGCCGAAGTCCGTCGAGCCGCTGAGCCAACCCAGCAACTTGGCCGCATCGCTGTCGCGCGGTGTGACGAGCCCTGGATAAGCACTCAGTTCCTTGAATTCGATGCCCGCTTCCGGCTTCACCGCCTGCATCTTCGGCAGCAATTCGCTGCTCGCAAAACCCTGCAGTTCGTTGACGACCTCGCGCACATCGTAGTCCGGCAAGGCCCGCACCTCGAAGTCGAACTCGCATTCTGCAGGCACGATGTTGAGCGCGCGACCGCCCTTGATCACGCCGGTCTGCACGGTCGAGAATGGTGGGTCGAAACGTGCATCGTGCAATTCGGGCTTGGCGAGTTGCGCGCCGATGTCACCCAGTTTTCCGATCATGCGCGCCGCATATTCAATCGCGTTCACGCCATACGGCGCATAGGCCGAGTGACACGCCGCGCCCTTCACGCAACAACGCATCGCGAGCTTGCCCTTGTGGCCGAGCACCGGTTTGAGTTCTGTGGGTTCACCGATCAGACACAGGTCCGGCTTGATGGTCCGCTTCGCCAACTCGGCCAGCATGGGACGCACGCCCAGACAGCCGATTTCCTCGTCGTACGAAAACGCCAGATGCAAGGGTTGCTTGAGCGCCGCGCGCGTGAAATGCGGCACCGCAGCCAGCGCACAGGCGATGAAGCCCTTCATGTCCGCCGTGCCACGTCCGTAGAAACGCCCATCGCGCTCGAGCAGCTTGAACGGATCGACGGTCCATGCCTGCCCATCGACCGGCACCACATCCGTGTGGCCCGACACCGCAACGCCCGGCTTGTCGGTCGGTCCGATGGTGGCGAACAGGCTGGCCTTGTTGCGCTCTGCGTTGTAGAACAGTTCTGCCTTCACACCATGCTGCGCAAGATAGTCGCGCATGAAGACGATCAGGTCCAGATTCGAATCACGGCTCACGGTGGGAAAGCCGATGAGCCGCTCCAGCATCTGGCGGCTGGTGAGTTCGCTGCTACTCATCGCCCGGCACTCCGTAGCTTGGCGCAGCGGTGGGATTCACCGCGCGCATCTGATAGTCCTGCATCTGCGGCTTGTAGGCAATCCAGAGCTTCTCCAGCTCCGCAATCGGGTCGGCCTCGGTCCAATCCACACGCAGATCGGCCATCGGCCAGATGTGCTCGCCCGCAATCTTGAGCGCAGCGGAATGTACCGGCCCCGCTTCGCCGCCTGCCGCCATCGCAGCCTTCATGGCGGCGATCAGTCGTTCGGCGAGCGGGCCCGTGGTGTTCTCGAACGCAGGAATCATCGCGTCGATCACCTTGGTGCTCGACAGCAGATTGCCACCGGCAACGCATTGCTTGCCCGATGCGCTGGTGAAGATGCCCAGCGCTTCCTTGCCGGTGAAGACAGCCGTGCGGCCTTGCGCATCGACGACCGTGACCTGGCGATATTCCGGCCAGCTCTTGTCATCCAGCGCCTGCTTGAGTGCGTCCTGCGGCGAGGCACCCTTTTCCAGCAGATCCAGCACACGCGGACCCAGCGCCGGCAAGGTGATGTTCTGCGTGGAGACAACGCCCACGCCCGCGCGCACCCAAGGGCAGCGCGCACCCACGGCAATGCTGGACGAACTGATGGCAACGCCCAGTTGTCCGGTTTTTTCGCAGCGACCCACAATCGAAAAAGTCATGGTCGTATCTCCTTCTTAGCTTTGCACACGAAGCCTTTGGCTTCGATGGGTGCTTCCTTTTGAGGCGACGAGATGACCCGCCATGCGTTGTTGCGAAGCCTTGCCGTACATGTGTACTGTCTGCGGCTTCGACGCCTAGTCTGGCGGGCCATCTCGTCGTTGTGGTGGTGTGTTCCGGCATCCGTTCGCGTTGCATTGGCCCGATGAAATGAATACAGGAACTCGCGTTGACTTCTTCAAGCCTTCACGGGTTGCCAGTCGTCCGGAATCACGGCGATCACGTCGATCTCCATGAGCCATTGCGGCTGGGCCAGTGCAGAGACGCACAGACCTGTCGAGATCGGATACACGCCCTTGAGCCACTTGCCGACTTCGCGGTACACCGGTTCGCGATAACGCGGGTCGGTGATGTAGGTAGTGGTCTTGACCACATGCGAAAGATCGCTGCCCGCCTCTTCCAGCAGTTGCTTGAGATTCTTCATCGCTTGCTCGGCCTGCTTCTGCGGATCGCCGAGACCGACCAGATTGCCAGCAAAGTCAGTGCCCACCTGACCACGCACGTAGACGGTGTTGCCCGCACGAACGGCCTGACACAGGTCGTTGTCCAGTGATTGATTGGGATAGGTTTCCTTCGTATTGAACATACGAATGCGGGTGTGTGTCGGCATCATTTTTCTCCGGTTGGATGAAGCCCCAGGGCTTCGATGTGTGGTTCGGTTCGGTGTGGCTTATTACTTCTTCTTTTGCGCCGCAGCGTGGTAGTCGCTGTAACGGCGTTGCTTGGCGATGTGATCGGCCACATGCTTGGCGTCGTGCCACACGCCCCAGATGAAGGACGATCCACGGCGCGAGAGCCATGGCAGGCCGAGGAAGTAAACGCCCGGCTCGTAGGACACGCCACGATGGTGCTTGGGCTTGCCGTTGGCATCGAAGGTATCGACCTGCAGCCAACTGAAGTCCACCTTGTAGCCTGTGGCCCATATGATGCTGGTAATGCCTGCTTCGGCCAGATCGAGTTCCTTGATCGGATGGGCGACGCACTCGGGGTCGGGCAGGCGCTTGCGTGCCTCCGGTTCTTCCGGCAGATCGATGCCGTTTTTCTTGATGTATTCATCCGCGGCGTCGAGCATGCCAAGGTAATTCGCATCGCCGTTGGCGATGTTTTCGGCGAGGTCGTTCTTGAACTTCACCTTGCCGTCGGCAAACGATTCGGTCAGGCCCACCAGCGTGATGCCCTGATGACCCAGAGCGCGGAAGTCCACGGTGTGACCGCCGCGTGCGCCGCTCACGGCAATGGTCACATGCTCGCGACCGGGCTTGGCGATCTCGGCATCCCATTCACCCAGCACGCCCAACCACCAGCAGAAGTCACGTTCGCGGTAGGAGCGAGGAGGACGATCATGCGCACCGACCGAGAGATAGACCTTGCGGCCCGCGCGCTGCAGCTCGTCGGCAATCTGCACGCCCGAAGAACCTGCACCCACCACCAGCACAGCACCTGCTGGCAACTGCTCGGGGTTGTAGTACGCAGCAGAGTGAATCTGATGAATCTTCGAATCCTTGGGCGCAATCGGTGGAATCACAGGCACCTGAAACGGGCCGGTTGCGGAGACCACGCTGTTGGCCTGAATCACGCCTTCCGACGTCTCGACCGTGAAGCCCGGCTTGCCTTGATTGCGTGTGATTTTGTTCACCGTGACACCGGTACGCACGGGCGCATTGATGTGCTTGACGTAGTCTTCGAAGTAGTCCGCCACCTCGTCCTTGGCTGGAAAACCATCGGGACTGGTCTTGAACTCCATGCCCGGAAATCGGTCATGCCATGCAGGACCATTGGCCACCAGCGAGTCCCAGCGTCCGGTGCGCCAGGCCTCGGCGATGCGCTTGCGCTCCAGCACCAGATGAGGAACGCCGAGCTTGCTCAGATGTTCACTGGCGGCGATGCCAGCCTGGCCGGCGCCGACCACGAGCGTGTCGATTGTTTGGATTTCAGCTGTCATGGCATTTACTCTCAGGAAAAAGGCGTGAGTCGGTCCTGCACCGGCTCCTTATGGCCGTTGCAAGCGGTTCAGGCGAAAAATCAAAAATGAAGTCGTTGTGCTTATGGCTACAGGTAAAGGTGCTTCACCACATCGTTGTTGAGCAGTTCCTCTGCCGTTCCGGAAGCCACCAGTTGGCCCTTGAGCAGCAGATAGCCCGAGTGCGCAATCGACAGCGCGGCTTCCGCGTTCTGCTCGATCAGCAGCACCGTGATGCCATGTTGGTGAATCCGCTCCACGGTCTCGAAATACTCTTCGATGAGCTTGGGCGACAGACCCAGCGTGGGCTCGTCCATCACCACCAGTTGGGGATTGCCCATGAGCACGCGGCCCAAAGCCACCATGGCCTGCTCACCGCCGGACAGCGTGCCCGCCGTCTGTGCAATGCGCTCGCCGACACGCGGGAACAGCGCCACCACGCGCTCCAGCGCCTTGGAAAAACTTTCCTTGGGTCGCAACGCGTCGTAGCCGATCTGCAGGTTTTCCTGCACCGTAAGCTCGGGGAACAGGCGACGGCCTTCGGGCACAAAGCCCACGCCCAGCGCCGCCAGCTCTTCGGTGCGCATGCGAGCCAGTTCCTTGCCCATGATGCGGATCGATCCGTGATAGACCGGCAGCAGTCCTGCGATCGCTTTGAAGGTGGTCGTCTTGCCTGCACCGTTGGGGCCGAGCAGACAGACGATGCTGCCCTCAGGTACCTTGAGCGATACCTTGTTGAGCATGTTGACCACGCCATAGCGCGTGCTGATGGAGTCGATTTCAAGCATGGCTGCTGGCCTTTCTGCCCAGATAGGCTTCCTGAACGCGCGGCAGTTGACGCACCACTTCAAAGGTGTCGTCGCCGATCTTGCGTCCGTAATCCAGCACCATCACGCGGTTGGGCAAAGTGGCGATGAGGCGCATGTCGTGTTCGATGATGATGAAGCTGAGCTTGGGGTTCTGCTCGCGCAGGCGCTGGATGTCGGCGATCAGTGCATCGGTGTCGCGGTCGTCCATGCCGCTCGAAGGTTCGTCGAGCAGCACGATCTTGGGTTCGGTCGCCAGCGCACGTGCGATCTCCAGGCGACGACGGTCGGCCTGCGGCAGGCTGCTGGCAAGCACATTGCGGCGCTCATACAGGTCGTGCGACACGCTCTTGAGCAGCTCGCAGGCGCGATCGGCGCAGCGGTTCATTTCCGCCTTGGACTTGCCGGGCCTGAGCAGTGCGGTGATCACACCGCTCTTGGTGCGCGAGTGCATGCCGATGATGACGTTGTCGAGCACGCTCAGGCTTCCGAACAAGCGGCTGGTCTGGAACGTGCGCGCAATCCCTGCGCCTGCAATCTCGTAAGCGGGCACGCCCTTGAGCGATTGGCCTTCGAGCAGCACATCGCCCTCGGTGGGAACGTAGATGCCGGTCAGCAGATTCAGCAGCGTTGACTTGCCCGCGCCGTTCGGCCCGATGATGCCCAGCACTTCGCCGGTCGCCAGATGGATGTCCACGCCCTGCACCGCCGTCAAGCCGCCGAAGCGCATCGTGAGGCCGCGACCTTCGAGCACCAGCGGTCCCGAGGCTGCAGCGCGTGGGGTGTTCGTCGATTCAATGCTCATGGTTGCGCACTCGCTGAGGGAAGATGCCGCGTGGACGGATGATCAGGAAGGCGATCACGACGAGGCCGTAGAACAGGATGCGGTAGTCGGAGAACGCACGCAGCTTCTCGGGCAGCATGGTCAGCAGGAAGGCACCGACGATCACGCCCAGCGTGTTGTCCATGCCGCCCGCAATCACCATGGTCATGATGGTCACCGAGACCAGGAAGGTGAAGTTGTCCGGCGAGATGAAGCTCACGTAGAACGCATACACCGTGCCCGCAAAACCTGCGAGAAACGCGTCCACGGCAAACGCCTTCACCTTGAACCAGGTGACGTTGATGCCGCAGGCACGCGCCGCGATTTCGTCGTCGCGCAGCGCATTCCACGCCAGCCCGACACGCGAGCTGTGCAGGCGCTGAGCCGACACGATGGCGATGCCGAGCAAGGCCACGGCCACGTAGTAGAAGTTGGCTTGCCCCGGCAGACTGTGGCCGAACAGCGTGATCGGATCATTGAACGAATGGCCGAAGAAGGTAGGCGTTGGAATGCCTACCAGCCCGTTGGCTCCGCCCGTCCACTCCAGATTCATCAGCAACTGGTGCACGACGATGCCGAACGCAATGGTCACCAGCGCCTGGTAGCTGTCGCGAGTGCGCATGGATGGCAAGCCCAGCAGAAAGCCGAAGATCGTCGCGACGATGGCGGCCACCACGAGACAGACCCAGAAGCTCACGCCGAAGTGAATCGCCAGCAATGCCGAGGCATAGGCCCCGATGCCGTAGGACGCGCCGGTGGCGAAGTTGGGAATGTTGGCGCTGCCGAGCTGGAAGTTCAGCGCCAGCGCCAACACCGCGTAGAGGCAGGCGATGATCATCAGGTGCATGGCGTAGCTGTCACCATTGAGCACCCACGGGAACACCAGCGCGAGCACGATGCCCAGGCTGACCGACAGCGTCTTGCACTGGCTGAACGCGGCCACGATGCGGTCTTCCAGCGCCGGGCGCTTTTGCACGGCGACGAGTGCGATGGCAAAGCAGGCCAGCAGCACCAGCACGGTGACCCAGCTTTCGGCCAACAGAAAGTAGCGCAGCAGCACCGCGCCGCCCACACACACGCCGAGCACAATGGCGGCGGAGCTCATGCGATCCGATGCAGGCATCGCTGTCGTTGTTGTCGTGCTTGTCTGCATCACACCTTCTCCATTTTCTGAACGCCGAACAGACCGGCGGGACGGAAGATCAGCACCAGAATCACCAGCGCGAACACGAACACCAGGCGATACGAAGTTCCGTTGGGAACGTAGCCCTGCACAATGGTTTCGATGGCAGCGATCAGCAGGCTTCCGATGATCGCGCCGCCCAGACGGCCGAGCCCGCCCACGACGGCGGCCGAGAATCCGATGAGACCGGCTTGAACGCCGAAATCGAAACGCACCACACCGGCATAGCTCGCAAGGAAAATGCCGCCCACCGCACCGACCGCGGAAGCGATGAAGAACGTGTTGCGAAACACCGGACCCGGAGCGATGGAAAACAGACGCGCGGTTTCGCGGTCCTGCGACACTGCACGAATGCGCATGCCCATGGGGGTGTGGTGCAGCACATAGAGCAACCCACCCACCAGCACCACCGACACGAGCACCGACACCACGCTGATCATCGGCAGAGCGCCGAACGGAGTGGAAATCGCGCCTTGCGCAATGGCCGGAAACGCGTGCGGGTTGCTGCCCTGTGGGTACAGATGGCGGATCAGTTCGCGGATGACGATACCGAGTGCCACCGTGGCCACCAGCGGCATCATTGCAGGCGCATCCCTGAACCGGCTGATGACCAACCGGTCGAGCGCGATGCCCAGCCCTCCCACAGCCGCGATGGCGATCAGGCATGCCAGCCCGAGGATCACCCAGGTCGCCGATCCGCCCATGGACGCAGCCAACGCCTGAACGGCAGCGAGCGCGATGAACGGAGCCACCATGGCGACGTCGCCATGGGAAAAGTGAATCACTTGCAACACACCAAACAACAGGCTGAATCCCAGGGCAAGCAGGCTGTAGATGCAGCCCAGGGTCAGCCAGTTGATGAGTTGCTGGAACAGCGCGTCATTCATTGATCGGTTTCCTATTCGGTTGGTTCGTTCGTCTCCACATACGCAAATATTTAAGCGCGAAACCGCCGAAAACCTGCATCGCATTTACTGACGTGCTGCTTCGGAAAACGCGAACCAGTCCCTCGCTCTGCGGCGATACAGTGAATTCGCGATGTGGATGAAGCGCTTCCTCCCACTTCGAATTTCGCGGCAACGACATGTCGTTGCCACTGCCGCTGTCTTTGCCGTATTCACCAACAGGACTGACCGACCATGCAAGCCCATTCGACCTTCACCGCCCCTTCGTCAGCTCGTCGGCGCTTTGCCGCATCCGCGCTGACCCTTGCCGCTGCCACGCTCGTCAGCGGCGCAGCCTTTGCACAATCCACCGTGAAGCTGGGCTTCATCGGACCGATCAGTGGCGGCAATGCACAGCAGGGCCTGGGGGCAAAGAACGGCTTTCTGCTCGCCATCGACCAATGGAATGCCACACCGGGCGTGCCGTTCAAGGTCCAGGGCGTGGTGCTCGATGACGCATCCGATCCGCAGACCGGCGTGTCCGCAGCACTCAAGCTGGTGAACGACCGCGACATGGTCGGCGCCATCGGCCACTGGAACAGCCCCGTGGCCCTGGCCACACTGCCGGTGTTCAACCGCGTGCAGATGCCCTTCATCGTCTGGGGTGCCATCGGCCCGAAGATCACCGACCAGAACTTCCCCAACACCACCCGCGTGACACCCACGCTGGTCAATGAAAACAAGCCGCTGGCCACCTGGGCCGCGACCGGCTTGAACGCCAAGAAGATCGCCATCATTGCCGACACCAGCGACTACGGACGCGCCAATCTCTCGTCGTTCGGTCAGTTCTTCAAGGCCGAAAAAGGCAGCATCGTGGCCGAGGAAAGCTACCCGGTCGGCACCACCGACTTCCGCTCCATCCTCACCAAGGTGAAGAGCCTGAATCCCGATGCCGTCTACTTCGGCGGCGTGATCACCGAGGCCGGCATCGTGCGCAAGCAGATGGCAGAACTCGGCATGAAGCAGCCGATGCTGGGCATCAGCGGCATGTTCGATCCACAGCTCATCCAGATCGCCGGACCGGCTGCGGACGGCACCATCGTGGGCACGCCCAAGTCGCAGACCAATCCCAAGCTCGACGCCATGCAGAAGGCCTACACGGCCAAGGCCTATGCCGAGCCGGAGAGCCCATACACCAAGTACGCATACGACGCGACCGGCATCCTGCTGCAGTCGCTCAAGACCGCAGGCACCAAGGACAAGGCGGCCATCGCCAAGACCATTCGCGCCATCAGCTATGACGGCGTGACCGGCAAGGTCACCTTCGACACCAATGGCCAGACGCAAGTGCCGGTGGAGCTGCAACTGCATGAGGTGAAGGACGGCAAGTGGGCCAGCCGCTGATTCCGCATTCCGACTGACAATTTCCGGCGGACTGCGGCACAAGCGCAGTCCGCCTTCGCTTTTTTGCACGACAAGAGGCAAACCGTGATCAGAACAGGAACGCAGTACCGCGACTCGATCCGCGATGGCCGTCAGGTGTGGGTCAACGGCGAGCGCGTGAAGGATGTGAGCACGCATCCGATGTTCAAGCCGCTGGTGGACATTCGCGCGCGCATGTACGACATGCAGCACGAGTCCGCGCTGCGAGACACGCTCACCTACGACGAGGGCGACGGCGAGCGCCATGCCATCGCCTACAAGCTGCCGCTGACCCGCCAGGACTGGTGGGACAAGCGACGCGCCACCGATCTGGTGCTCGAAGACATGGGCGGTGTGGTCACGCGAGTGGGCGACGAGACCGTCGGCGAGATGTGGTCGCTGTTCGACGGACAGGACGTGCTGGCCGAACTCGACCCGCGCTTTTCCGCCAACATACGCACGCACATCCACCGGGTGGTGCATGGCGATGTCTTCCACGTCTCGGCCAACACCGACCCCAAGGGAGACCGCTCCAAACTGCCGCAGCAGCAGGACCCTGACGTGTTGCTGCACGTGGTGAAGGAAACCGACGCGGGCGTGATCGTTCGCGGAGCCAAATACGAAACTGCAGCGGCCTATGCCAACCAGGCCTTCACCAAGCCGGCGCTTGCCAGTTGGGGCAACGACGAGCAATCCGAATACGCGATCGGATTCATCTGTGATCTGAGCGCACCGAACCTGCGCTTCATCTGCCGCACCGGCTTTGCGGGACGCGCGTCGAAAGAAGACTATCCGCTGTCCAACCGATTCGACGAGATCGACACCATCGTCGTGTTTGACGACGTGCTGATTCCTTGGGAAAACGTGCTCTTCTACCGCCACACCAAGGCGGCGCAATTCCTCCAGAACACGCTGCACCGCTACTCCGCCTTTGCATTCGTGCAGCGCGGTCTGAAGTTTGCCGACATGCTGATCGGCACGGCGCTGTTCAACACGCGCCAGACTGGCGTGGAAAAAATCCAGGCCGTGCAGGACAAGCTGGCCAAGCTCGCCTGCTACCGCGAGGGCATCAACGCGCATCTCACCGCGTCCATTGCACTGGCCGAGCGCAGCCCCGCCGGGCTGATGATGCCCAACCAGTCGCTTCTCTACACCGGCCGCGTGCTCGCCACCAGCCAGTTGCACGAAATGATGAACACCGTGCGCGACCTCTGCGGTGGACAGATCTGCCTGACGCCCGATCACGCCGATTTCCAGAACGAAGAAACGCGCCCCTGGCTGGAGAAGTTCTACACACTGGGCGAGCACTGGCAGGCCGATGATCGCCGCAAGCTGCTGGCCTATGCGCGCGACCTGCTCAACTCGGACTACGCCAGCCACCGGCTGACCTTTCAGATGTTCGCGCAAAGCCCACCTTATGCGCAAATGGCAGCCGTCTATCAGCATTTTGATTGGGATGCCCCACTCGAATTCGTGGGAAGGTCAGCCGGCCTGTCCGATCGTGTGAAGGGGATCGAAGACCCGCCCACAGAAGGCGACAGCGCCGTTTCGCAGTGGTTCAGGGCCAACGCCGCGCAGGACTGAAGGCATCGTCTTTGCACATGCTCCGCTGTTTGATAATCGAACATTCGAGGGAAGGACCTATTGCATCGCGACTTCCGTGTTGTTTCACTACTCACTTGGAAATCCTGGCCTCCAAGCCAACAGCTCACATGTGCAATTCCATGATCCACGGCGCAAATCGATACGGCACGAAAGAACTGCCGACCGCCAACGCCAGCGCAGGTAACGCAGCGTGTTGACCCGTCTGACCTTCAGGCAACTCGAATACTGCGTGGCTGCAGGCGAGTTCGGCAGCATTGCCGAGGCTGCCAATCGCATTCATGTCTCGCCCTCGTCCATCTCGTCGGCGATCACGCAGGTGGAAGCGGAACTGAAGATTCCGCTGTTCGTGCGTCACCATGCACAAGGTCTGTCCGTCACTCCGGCGGGAGCCGAGGTGCTCAAGGAAATTCGCAACCTGCTCGATCAGGCGATGGCCTTGTATGACGTGGCGGGCAATGTGCAAAGCGAAGTGCGCGGCCCCGTGCGGGTCGGTTGCTTCACCACGCTGGCAGCCATGGTGGCACCCGAGCTGTGCCAGGGATTTGCACGCGCCCATCCGCAGGCCAAGGTCACGCAGATCGAAGACCATCAGGAAGGTTTGATCGACAAGTTGCGCACCGCGCAGATCGACGTGGCCATCACCTACGACCTGCTGGTGGCGGAATCGGACATCGCGTTCGAGCCGCTCGCCTCATTGCCACCCCATGTCATCGTCAGCGAACTCAATCCGCTTGCCAATCACCGCTCGACAACTTTGGAAGAGCTTGCACAGCGTCCCATGGTGCTGCTCGATCTGCCCCTGAGCCGCGACTACTTTCTGTCCCTCTTTCGCGAAGCAGGACTCTCGCCGCTGATCTCCGCGCGCACCGGCAGCCCCGACGTCGTGCGCTCGTTGGTAGCCAACGATGTGGGCTATTCCCTCGTCAACGTGCGCCCGCGCAACCACCATTCGCTCGATGGGAAAAAGCTGGTCAATCTGCATTTGAGCGGCAACCACCGCCCCATGAAACTGGGCCTCGCGTGGGCCAGCGAACAAAAGCCCCGCCATGTCGTCGAGGCCTTCATGCATCGCTGCCGCAGTTTCATCTCCAACGAATACATCCCGGGCATGGCAGCTCCGGGACGTGCAGCGCGATCAGTCAAAAGCACCGTGGCGGCTGAAACAACGGCTGCAGGCAAACAGCCGTCCTGAGCGCTGCCGAATCACTCCGCGCTGGCGACTTCCAACACTTTCAACGCCTCGTCATCCAAGGTCAGACTCGCCGCACGGATCAGCGACTGCAATTGCTCCGGATTGCTCGCACTCGCAATCGGCGCGGCAATCGCAGAGCGCGTGAGCAGCCACGCAATCGCGACTTCGCTGGGTTTGGCGTTCAGGCGCGTGGCGACAGCATCGAGTGCATTCACGATGCGCAAACCACGGTCATTCAGATACAGCCCGACCGTCTTGGGGCCACGCGCACTCTTGTTCACATCAGCAGCCGTGCGGTACTTGCCGGTGAGGAAACCAGCGGCCAGCGCATAGAAATTGATCACGCCCACGCCGCGTTCCGCGCACAGCGTCTGCAGTTCTTTTTCAAACACCGCACGGTCGTACAGGTTGTAGAGCGGCTGCAGGCTTTCATAACGCGCAAGGCGATGCTTCTCGCTCACATCCAGCGCAGCGGCCAACCGCTCGGCCGTGTAGTTCGACGCACCGATCGCGCGCACCTTGCCTGCGGCGATCAAATCGCCAAAAGTGCCCAGCACGTCCTCGAAGGGAATGTTCGGGTCGTCGTCATGCGACTGGTACAGATCGATGTAGTCGGTGTTCAAACGCTTGAGCGACGCATCGACCGCCTGCTTGATGTACTTGGGATGCAGACCCACCTTGCCATCGCCCATGTCCTTGCCCACCTTGGTCGCCAGCACCAGTTGCTTGCGCTTGGCGGGCGACTTCTTGAGCCATTGGCCGATGATGACTTCCGATTCGCCACCCGCATGCCCCGGCACCCAGCGCGAATACACGTCCGCCGTATCGACAAAGTTCATGCCCGAATCCAGCCACGCATCGAGCAACGAAAAACTGGTGGCCTCATCGACCGTCCATCCGAACACATTGCCGCCAAAACACAGCGGAGAAACCTGCAGCGAAGACCGACCAAGCGCACGCGTAGGAAATGACATGAAGCCCCCAGAATTGGATGTTGAAGTAAGTATCCAACCCATTGTGGGGCCCATCCAAAATCAATGCACAGCATTCGGTCTTTCACAGCCAAACCAAGCAGCGAAGACGTCGGTCGCCCCCCAGCCACAACGGCAAGACAGCCCCTCAGGCTAGGCGTCGAAGCCGCAGACAGTACTCTCGTACGGCAAGGCTTCGCAACGACGCATGAGGGGCTGTATTGGCGCCTCAAAACGACCAACCAATCGAAGCCGAACAGGCTTCGTGGACACCCAAAAAAGAAAAAGGCCGTGACATCCGCCACGGCCTTTCAAACACAAAAAACAGAAAGAATTACTGAGCGTTCTGCAGCGCGGCTACGCGCTCTTCGATGGGGGGGTGGGAGCTGAACAGCTTGCCGATGTTGCCGGTGATCCCCATCGCCTGCATGTTCTGCGGCAGCGCGCCGGGATGCATGCCACCCAGTCGATACAGCGCATTCACCATCGGCTGCCTGCGGCCCATGAGTTGTGCAGCACCGGCATCGGCGCGGAACTCGCGCTGGCGGCTGAACCAGGCCACGATGATCGAGGCCAGCACGCCGAACAGAATGTCCAGCACGATGGTGCTGATCATGTAGCCGATGCCGGGACCGGAATTGGCGTTGTCGTCGTTGCGGCGCAGAAAGCTGTCCACCGCATAGCCGATCACGCGCGACAGGAACACGACAAAAGTGTTCATCACGCCCTGGATCAGCGCCATGGTGACCATGTCGCCATTCGCCACGTGAGCGACTTCGTGGCCGATCACGGCCTCGACTTCTTCGCGCGTCATGCCGTGCAGCAGGCCGGTGGACACCGCCACCAGCGACGAGTTCTTGAACGCGCCCGTGGCGAACGCGTTGGGCTCGCCTTCGTAGATGCCGACTTCGGGCATGGCGATGCCTGCCTTGTCGGCAAAGTTGCGCACGGTGTTGACGATCCAGGCCTCATCGGCGTTCTGCGGCTCGTTGATGATCTTCACGCCCATGCTCATCTTGGCCATGGGCTTGCTCATCAGCAGCGAAATGAAAGCGCCGCCCATGCCCATGATGAAGGCGAAACCCAGCAGCGCGCCAAGGTTCAACCCGTTCGCGGTCAGATAGCGGTTCACGCCAAGCAGGTTGGCGACAATGCCCAACACCACCACGACGGCAACGTTGGTCAACAAAAACAAGGCAATGCGTTTCATCGTCAGGTTCTCCACAAAGGGATCACGGAATGCGACTGCAAAAAGTCAGTGGTCTAAAAAACAGAAAAAAAGAAATGGGTGAGCCAAGTCGAGCAGCAGTTCTTCTTGAAGCCGCCGGTTGTAGACCGGAATATGGGGGCTTCAACCCGCTTTTCAACAGGTGCTCTCAGCGGTCTCTTGTTGGGGTGTTTTTCTGAGGGAATCCGCTGCGGAAGACTTGTGAGTCATCATAGAAGCAAAAGTTCTCGTTCTCGCTCCACCACCCCGGGACTCCTAGAACTGGCAGGGGATTGAAAGGCTTGCCCGCGAACACTTGTGCTTCAAAATTCATGCACATCCAGCGATCCGCATCGACGTCGGGCGAGACCGAATCGCCCGCCAGAAACACATGGGCCGTGATGCCCTTGCGCGGCTGCACAAGCTTTTCCAGCAGCGCATGACCGACCGGAATCAGCCGCGCCTGTTGCCACAGCGGCCGCAGTTCCTCGCCCAGCCTGCGCCACTCGCGCTGCCTGAGCGCCTCGCGCAGCGGCTCGGGCGCAATCAGCAGCGCACCATTTTCATCGAACACCGTGATGGCATCGCGCAACGGGCCGCGCACCGAGCCCACGCCCTGCGCTGCGATCGCGCTCGCCTGCCATTGGTTGAGCAGGCGCTTGGTCTGTGGGTAATGCAGCCAGATCAGCCCGTTGAAAAAGTCATGCAGGTTGTCACGCGTGGGCACCTGCCGGGTGTCGAAAATGAACTGTTCGTAAGCCATGCCTGCGGGCAGCGCGTGCTGACCGACAAACCGAACATCGCCGCGCTTTTGCTGCGCCGCATTGAGGGCATCAGCCACGTGCACGCCGCGCAGCACTTGCGCGGCGATTCGCTCGCCGGATTCACACAGTGCGGCAAGCCAGGGGCGTTGCCAGTCGATCAGCGCGAAGGCGTCCAAAGAAGCATCCGCCCCCGCCTCCACCACTCCTGCAAAACTCATGCAGCAGGCGCGCCGTTGCTGCGCGTTGCTGCTCGCTTGTCGCGCACCGAAACACGCGGCGTGCCCTCATCGCGTAACTCGAACGCCTGCGTCGCGTTGAGCAGCTTGGTGAGCGTGGCGTAGCCGTAGTTGCGCGAGTCGAACGAGGTCTTGTTGCCGATCTGCTGACCCACCGCGCCCACACGTGCCCAGCCAGACTCGTCCTGCGAGGCTTGGACGGCATAGCGCAGCAGCGTCATCAGGCGCGAATCCTGACGCAGTTGCGGGCCGGGAATGCGCAGGCGCTCCGTGGCCACAGGCGGGGTCGCCACGGCGGCGGGCGCTTTTCCGGGCTGCGGTGGCGCGGCTGCAGCTTCCGTCGCGGCAATCACCTCGTCGTCGCTCACCAGTGATTCGAGATACAGAAACCGCGAGCAGGCGTTCACAAACGGCTTGGGTGTCTGCTGCGCCCCAAAGCCATAGACGGCCGCGCCCTTGGAGCGCAGGTGCATGACCAGCGGCGTGAAGTCCGCGTCCGACGACACGATGCCGAACGCATCGGGCTTGTCGTTGTAGAGCAGCTCCATCGCGTCCACGGTCATCGCCATGTCGGTGGCGTTCTTCTGCCGCGAATAATCGAACTGCTGCATCGGCAGAATCGCGAATTCGAGCAGCCGGTTCTGCCAGCCGACGAGCCCCGATTTCGTCCAGTTGCCGTATGCACGTCGCACGTTGATTTCACCGAGCGTGGACAGCTCCGTGAGGATCTCGTCGATCTTCTCGGCGGGCGCGTTGTCCGCGTCGATGAGCAGCGCAATGCGCAGTTGGCGTTCGGCAATGGATGGCATCGGGATGCTCCTTTACGCTTCAAGCAGATGGATCAGGCGACCAGCTTCCATGGCAGTGCTTCACCGGCACGCAGCGGCTTGAGTTCCGCTTCGCCAAACGCAAAGCTGGCAGGCGGCGTCCACGATTCGCGGCGCAGCGTGACCGTGCCCTGGTTGCGCGGCAGGTTGTAGAAGTCCGGACCGTTGAAGCTGGCAAAGGCTTCGAGCTTGTCGAGCGCGCCCGCGTTGTCGAAGGCTTCGGCATACATCTCGATGGCGGCGTGCGCGGTGTAGCAACCGGCGCAGCCCGTGGCGTGTTCCTTCAGGTGCGCGGGGTGCGGTGCGCTGTCGGTGCCGAGGAAGAATTTGTCGCTGCCGCTGGTGGCCGCTTCGACCAGCGCCAGGCGGTGCGTTTCGCGCTTCAAGACCGGCAGGCAGTAGTAGTGCGGACGAATGCCGCCGGTGAAGATGGCGTTGCGGTTGTACAGCAGGTGGTGCGCGGTGATGGTGGCCGCGGTGAACTTGTCGGCGGACTTCACGTACTCCGCCGCGTCCTTGGTGGTGATGTGCTCGAAGACGATCTTCAGCTCGGGGAAATCGCGGCGCAGCGGGATCAGTTGCTGGTCGATGAACACGGCTTCGCGGTCGAACAGGTCGATGTCGCTGCTGGTCACTTCACCGTGCACCAGCAGCAGAATGCCGGCCTTCTGCATGGCTTCGAGCGTCTTGTAGGTCTTGCGCATGTCGGTCACGCCGGCATCGCTGTTGGTCGTGGCACCGGCGGGATAGAGCTTGAGCGCAACCACGCCCGCATCCTTGGCACGCACGATTTCCTCGGGCGCGAGGTTGTCGGTGAGGTACAGCGACATCAGCGGCTCGAACTGCACGCCCTCGGGCACGGCGGCCAGAATGCGCTGCTTGTAGGCCAGCGCCTGCTCGGCGGTGGTCACGGGCGGGCGCAGATTGGGCATGATCAGCGCGCGGCCGAATTGCGCGGCGGTGTGCGGCACCACGGTGCGCAGCGGCTCGCCGTCGCGCACGTGCAGGTGCCAGTCGTCCGGGCGGGTGATCGTGAGGGTATCGATGGGGGTGGAGGCAGCGTTCATGGCGCTATTTTCGCATTGCCTTCGTGTCAGCCGGCACCGCGCAGCAGTTGCGGCACCGACGAGGCCAGCATCGCCACGCCCGACAAGGTGAGCAGCCCCAGCACAATCTGGCGGAAAGCCGCCTCGCTGATCCCCGCATAGACGCGCATTCCCAGCAAGGTGGGCACCAGCATGGCAGGGGCCACCACGGCAAACAGCGGCAGCACGTCGCGCGTGACCATGCCCGTAGCGAGGTAGGTGCACATCGTCACGAACAGCATGGAAAAGTTGAAATTCTGGATCACCGCGCGCTGGGTGTCCTTGGGGTAGCCGCGCAGCGTGCACCACAGCGTGGGCAGCGTGCCGGTGAACCCGCCGATGCCGCCAAGCACCCCGCCGCCAAGACCGACGACACCATCCAGAAACCGGCCACCCACCGTGATTCTGGGCAGATGCCTGGCCGCCAGCATGGCCGGGCACCAGAGCACCAGAAACAGGCCGAACCCGAACTTGAACCACAGCATGTTCAGCATCGGCAACAGCCACACGCCGATCGGAATGCCGCACAGACCGCCCACGACGAAAGGCAACAACTGCGCCCAATGAAACGCGCGCCGCATGCGGAAGGCGGCCAAGGTCTGCCCGAGCAGCGAGCCGAACACCACTAGCGTTGCCGCAATGCGCGGCTCCAGCGACCACGCCCAGAACGACATGGCCACCATGCCGAAGGCAAAGCCCGACAGTCCCTGCACAAATCCGGCAACAGCCGCGCCGATGGCGACGATCAGCAAAACGGAATCCATGACGAAGCGCTCCTTCATTGAAGTCGCCATCATTGTCAGCGCAGCGTGCCCCCTGCGGCCTCCACCTGCTCGCGCCAGACGGAATCCAGCACGAAAGGCAGCGCAAACGGCAGCGCCCAGAAAAAATCCCCGGCCATATTGCTATGGCCGGGGAGCAAGTCCCCACAGAGGGGGCGAGGGGTTCCTACGATCGATTGCGCCTTCGGTGCTTGCTTGTGATTCTGCTTGAACGGCTTTTGCGGCCTGTCAGCCAACATCCCGAGTCATTGCAAGAATATAGTCAAAAGCAATCAACGAAAGTCAGTGATACCAATATACAAGGAATTTGTGAGATTTGTCACCGCGCGCTGGTGACAACATCAGTGCGCCACCAAAAAATTAACAAAAATTCACAAGCGCTCACGATTCACCGAATCCCATTCACCACGATGGTGCGAAAAAAATCCCGAGGAGCCGCAGCCACTCGGGATTTTTGACAGTGAGCCCCTACTGAATGATCAGCGCTTGAGCACCGGCCCCAGCGCCTTGCCGGTATGCGTGCCGATGCGCACCAGTTCTTCCGGCGTGGCCGCCGCGACGATCAGGCCGCCTTCCTTGCCGCCTTCGGGCCCGAGGTCGATGATCCAGTCGGCCTCGGCGATCACGTCAAGATCGTGCTCGATCACCACCACGCTGTGGCCGCCGTCCACCAGACGATGCAGCACGCGGATGAGCTTGTGCACGTCGGCCATGTGCAGGCCCACGGTCGGCTCGTCGAGCACATACAGCGTGTGCGGTGCCTTCTGCCCACGGCGGCCGACTTCGTCGCGCACCTTCGTGAGTTCAGTGACGAGCTTGATGCGCTGCGCCTCGCCGCCCGAGAGCGTGGGCGATGGCTGACCCAGCGTGAGATAGCCCAGCCCCACGTCCTTGAGCAGTTGCAGCGGATGCGCAATGCTCGGCATGCTCGCGAAGAACTCGACGGCCTCGTCCACCTCCATCTGCAGCACATCGCCAATGCTCTTGCCGCGCCAGGTGACGGCCAGCGTTTCGGGATTGAAACGCGCGCCATGGCAGACCTCGCAAGGCACCTTCACGTCGGGCAGAAAGCTCATCTCGATGGTGCGCACGCCCTGCCCTTCGCAGGCGGGGCAGCGGCCTTCGCCGGTGTTGAACGAGAAGCGGCCCGGCGCATAGCCACGCGCCTTGGCTTCCAGCGTTTCGGCAAACAGCTTGCGGATCGTGTCCCAGAAGCCGATGTAGGTCGCGGGGCAGGAACGCGGAGTCTTGCCGATGGGCGTCTGGTCCACTTCAAGCACGCGATCCACGGTCTCGAAGCCCGACAGACCCTTGCAGCCGATCAGCGCAGGAGCGTTGCCCGCATCCATCGCATCGCGGCCCGCCTTGGTCGAACGCTGACTCACCCATGCCGCCACGTTGGTGAGCAGCACATCGCGCGCCAATGTGGACTTGCCTGAGCCCGACACACCCGTCACCGCCACCAGACGATTGAGCGGCACATGCGCGGTCACGCCACGCAGGTTGTGCATCTGCGCATCGAGCACGGTCAGCCAATGCTCGGGCACGCGCGCATCCTTCTTCGCCGCGTCCACCACATCGCGACGCGCTTGCAGCGGATGCTTCATCGCGTGCAGCAGGTACTTGCCAGTCTGCGAATCCGCCGCCGCTTCGATGTCCTTGACTGTGCCTTGCGCGACCAGCTTGCCACCGCGCTTGCCCGCGCTCGGGCCGATGTCGATGATGTGATCGGCACGGCGAATCGTGTCTTCGTCGTGCTCCACCACCACCAGCGTATTGCCCTTGTCGCCCAGCTTGTGCAGGGCATTCAGCAGAATCTGGTTGTCGCGCGCATGCAGGCCAATCGTCGGTTCGTCGAGCACGTAGCAGACGCCCTGCAGATTGCTGCCGAGCTGCGCGGCCAAGCGAATGCGCTGTGCCTCGCCGCCGCTCAAGGTCGGCGCGCCACGGTCCAGTGTGAGGTACGACAGACCCACTTCTTCGAGGAATTCCAGACGGCTCTGAATCTCGGGAATCAGATCGCGCGCGATCTCGGATTCGCGACCCGACAGTTCCAGCCCCTGAATCCATTCGCGCACCTCGGACACAGAAAGGCGCGCCACATCGGTGATCGGCGTGTCCGCAAACAGCACGGCGCGCGCGATGCGATTCAGGCGCGAGCCTTCACAGCCTGGGCAGACGGCATCGGTCACGTCGTCCGCGTTCGGCTCCTCGAAGGTCTGCTCGCGGCCACGGTTGTCCTCGCCCTGCACGGAGTCGTCGAACACCTTGCGCTGCTCCTTGGTCAGCTTCACGCCCGTGCCCACGCAATCGGGGCACCAGCCGTGCTTGCTGTTGTACGAGAACAGACGCGGATCGAGTTCCGCATAACTCGTCGCACACACCGGACAGGCGCGCTTGGTGGAAAACACCTGCAGCTTGCCAATGTGGGCTGTCGGTTCACCGAGCTTCAGTGCACTCTCCAGCCCATCAAGATCGCTGAGCACATGCACCACGCCCTTGCCGTGTTCAAGGGCCTGCTTCAACGCATCGCGCAACGTGCCTTCGTGCTGCGGCGACACGGTGATGCTCGCCACCGGCAGCTCGATCGTGTGTTCCTTGAAGCGGTCGATGCGCGGGAATCCCGTTGTCGGCAGAAAGTTGCCATCCACACGCAGATGCGTGTAGCCACGCGGACGCGCCCAATCGGCCAGCTCCGTGTACACGCCCTTGCGGTTCATCACCAGCGGCGCCATCAGGCCGATGTGCTGCCCCTTGAAGTTCGTGAGCAACTGCGCGGCGATGCTGTCCGCCGTCTGCGGCTGCACGGCGGCACCGTCCTTGGTGCAATGCTGCACGCCGAGCTTCACATACAGCAGACGCAGAAAATGCCAGACCTCGGTCGTGGTGCCGACCGTGGACTTGCGACCGCCGCGCGACAGGCGCTGCTCGATGGCGACGGTCGGCGGAATGCCGTAGACCGCATCCACTTCAGGACGCCCCGCAGGCTGCACGATGCTGCGCGCGTAGGCGTTCAGCGATTCGAGATAACGGCGTTGGCCTTCGTTGAAAAGAATGTCGAACGCGAGCGTCGATTTGCCCGAGCCGGACACGCCCGTCACCACATTGAACTTGCCGCGCGGAATGTCCACGCTCAGGTGCTTGAGGTTGTGCTCCTTGGCGTTGACGATCTCGATGGCGTTCTTCGCTGCGGGCTTGTGGCCTTCCAGCGCGCGCTTTTCACGGCGCAGCGTGGCCTGCTTTTCATGCACGGAATGACCGCTCTCGCCCAGCGATTCTTCGTACTCGCGCAGCGCCGCAGCGGTGTACGACTTCATGTCGTGGCGCAGCGTTTCTGGCGCGCCTTGCGCAATCACCAGACCGCCCGCATCACCACCTTCCGGCCCCAGATCGACGATCCAGTCGCTTGCGCGAATCACGTCGAGGTTGTGCTCGATGATGATCAGCGAATGCCCCGCATCGAGCAGCTTGCGCAACGCGCGCATGAGCTTGGCGATGTCGTCGAAATGCAGACCCGTCGTCGGTTCATCGAACAGGAACAGCGTGCCTTTCTTGGCGACTGGCTGCTTGCTGGAACTGCCGTTCTTCGCGGCTTCGGCCAAGAATCCCGCCAGCTTCAAACGCTGCGCTTCGCCGCCCGACAACGTGGGCACAGGCTGGCCGAGCTTCACATATTCCAGCCCCACATCGACGATGGGTTGCAGCGCGCGAATCACATCGCGGTCCTTCGCGAACGCGGCAGCCGCTTCGCTCACCGTGAGTTCGAGCACATCGGCCACGCTGAACATGCGGCCCGCGCGCTCGATCTTCACTTCGAGAATTTCGGGACGATAACGGCGGCCGTCGCAATCGGGGCAGCGCAGATACACGTCCGACAGGAACTGCATCTCCACATGCTCGAAGCCCGATCCGCCGCAGGTCGGGCAACGGCCATCGCCCGCGTTGAAGCTGAACTTCGCAGCGGTGTAGCCGCGCTCGCGCGACAACGGCGCATTCGCAAAAATCTCGCGGATCCAATCCCACGCGCCCACATAGCTCACCGGGTTGGAACGCGCGGTCTTGCCGATGGGCGATTGATCGACGAACACCACATCGGAGAGATGGTCCGAGCCCAGCAGACGGTCATGCGCGCCCGGCGATTCCGTGGCCTTGCCGAACTGGCGCAGCAGAGCGGGCGCGAGCACGTCCTGAATCAGCGTGGACTTGCCCGAGCCGGAAACGCCGGTCACGGTGACCAGGCGCTGCAGCGGAAACTCCACCGTCACGTTCTGCAGATTGTGTTCGCGCGCGCCTTCGAGAATCAGGCGCGGCGTGGAGTCGGTCACCAAGCGCTTGATGCCGGAGCTGATCGTCTTGCGACCGCCCAAGTACACGCCGGTCAGCGTGTCGGCCTTGCGCAGTTCGCCGACCGTGCCATCGAACACGATCTCGCCGCCGCGCTCACCGGGCGCGGGGCCCATGTCGATCACGCGGTCTGCCGCCAGCATCACGGCGGGGTCGTGTTCGACCACCACCAGCGTGTTGCCCGCATCGCGCAGACGCAGCATGGCCTCGGTGATGCGATGCATGTCGCGCGGATGCAGGCCGATGCTGGGTTCGTCGAGCACGAACAACGTATTCACCAGCGATGTGCCGAGCGCGGTCGTCAGGTTGATGCGCTGCACTTCGCCGCCGCTCAGCGTGCGGCTTTGGCGGTCGAGCGTGAGGTAGCCGATGCCCACGTCGCACAGGTATTTGAGACGCGTGGAAATCTCTTCATGCAGCAGTCGCAGCGCTTGCGCTTCGCCGCTGTCCACCTCGATCACACTGTGCTCGGGCAGATCACTTTTCTTCAACTCACCGGACTTGGCCCAGCCGACGATGCGATGCGCGGCGCTCGCGCCGATGCGGTCGAAGAACACGCGCAGCCGGTCGATGGGCAACAGCATCAGATCATGCAGGCAGAGCCCCGGCAGCGCTTCGAGCTGTTCGCGCGTCCAGTCCACGCCCTGCGGCAGAAAGCGCTTGGCGGGAGCGATCACGGCATCCGCGTCGTCCTTGCTGCCGATGCGCCATTGCAGGCTCTCGGTCTTGAGGCGCGCGCCTGCGCACACGGGGCATGGCGTATAGCTGCGGTACTTGGACAGCAGCACGCGGATGTGCATCTTGTACGCCTTGCTCTCCAGATATTCGAAAAAGCGGCGAATGCCATACCACTGCTTGTTCCAGTTGCCGTCCTTGTAGCCGGGTGTGCCGTCGATCACCCATTTCTTCTGCTCGTCGGTGAGTTTGTACCAGGCCGTGTCGCGCGGAATGCCCGCGGCTTCGGCGTGGCGCATCAGATCGTCCTGCGCCTCTTTCCAGGCGGGCGTCTGAATCGTCTTGATCGCACCGGCACGCAGCGTGAGCCGGTCGTTGGGAATCACCAGACCGTAATCGACACCGATCACGCGGCCAAAGCCTCGGCAGGTGTCGCACGCGCCCACGGCCGAGTTGAACGAGAACATCGACGGAATCGGCTCGCTGTAGCGCAGATCGCTGTCGGGGCAATGCAGTCCCGTGGAGAAGCGCCAGAGATCGGGCTCGCCTTCGTCGTTCAGCTTGTAGACGATGAGCTTGCCGCTGCCGCGCTTCAGGCCGACTTCAATCGCCTCGATCACGCGCGCACGTTCGGCATTGCCCAGACGGAAACGGTCAGCCACCACATCGAGCAGCTTGCGCGGGCCGGTGGGCGTGGCCACTTCGCGCTCGGCCTGCACCTTGGTGAAACCGCTGGCCGACAGCCATTGCTCGACCTGCTCGGCCGACGTGCCTGCGGGCAGCTCGACCGGAAAGGTGATGACGATGCGCGGATCGTTTTCGGCCTCGCAACGCGCCTTCAATTCGGCGTAGATCGAATCGGGCGAATCGTGGCGCACGGGCTGCGCGGTCACGCGGTCGAACAGCTGACCGGCGCGCGCGAACATCAGCTTCAGATGGTCGTTGATTTCGGTCATCGTGCCCACGGTGGAGCGCGACGAACGCACGGGGTTGGTCTGGTCGATCGCAATCGCAGGCGGAACGCCTTCCACCTTGTCGACCGCCGGCTTGTCCATGCGGTCGAGAAACTGGCGCGCGTAGGCGCTGAACGTCTCCACGTAGCGGCGCTGGCCTTCCGCGTACAGGGTGTCGAACACCAGGCTGGACTTGCCCGAGCCGCTTGGGCCCGTGACGACGGTCAACTCGCCAGTCTGGATGTCTACATCGAGGTTCTTGAGGTTGTGCTGTCTGGCTCCGTGGATACGGATCAATCCCTGTGTCATGAGCGCCATCTCTCCTAAGTGAGGCGGAACATTCTAGGCGGCGGGCTTGACCTGCGTCGGGTCAGGTCATTGCACCAACTTTCCACAACATCTCCGTGCTTGTACCTATACGCACATCTTCTTGCGTCAAAACAAAGTAAGTGGCTACCCCGACAAACACCACTTGTCACACAGTTTGCAATAGTTAATAGTTCGTCACTCGCCAACAAAATGGCATTTGCGCTACCGCAAAAATTACATTCAAAAGCGATGCTGGCGTGCCTTCACGGCAAATACGCGGACGCAAGAAAAATTTCAACCATTGGAGATGAGCATGAAGAGCTGGAGCAAGGCCGCAGCATGGGCTGCGTTCGCCTTAGGGATGGGTGCGAGCGCCGCACAGGCGCAGATCGTGATCGGGCAGACGGCGGGTTTCAGCGGCGTCGTGGCCGCAGGCGTGCAGGAAACGACGGACGGCGCCAAGCTGTACCTCGACAGCGTCAATGCACGCGGCGGCGTGAACGGACAGAAGATCGAACTGCTGTCCATGGACGACAAGTTCGATCCCAAGCTCGCTGGTGAAAACGCACGCACGCTGATCGAGGAAAAGCACGTGACCGCCATGTTCCTCACGCGCGGCACGCCGCACAACGAAGCCATCGTGCCGCATCTGAACAAACACGGTGTGGCGCTGATTGCACCGTCCACCGGCGCGATGGTGCTGCACAAGCCGCTGCAGAAGAACGTCTTCAATGTGCGCGCCACCTACCAGCGCGAAGCCGAAAAGGCGATCACGCATCTGGCATCGCTCGGCATCAGCCGCATCGGCGTGATCGCGACCGATGACAGCTTTGGCGCTGATGGCCTCGCTGGTGCCAAGCGTGGCTTCGAGCTTTCGAAGATGACACCCGTGGTGCTCGAAAAAGTGGACCGCGCCAAGCCCGAATTCGGCCCCATCGCCGCGAAGATCGCTCAGGCAAACGCACAGGCCGTGCTGATTCTGGCTTCGGGCAACACCGTGGTCGATGGCTACAACGCCTATCGCAAGGCCGGATCGGGCGCACAGCTCGTGACCCTGTCCAACAACGCCTCGTCCGGCTTTGTGAAAAGCCTGGGCGAAAACGCACGCGGCGTGATCGTCACGCAGGTGTTCCCGAGCGAGCGCGCAGGCAATTCGCCGCTGGTTCGCGAGGCACTCGATCTGGCCAAAGCCAAGGGCAAGGAAGTCAGCCCCGCGATGCTCGAAGGCTACGCCGCCGCCAAGGTGCTCGTCGAAGCCCTGCGCCGCGCAGGCCCCAAGCCCACGCGCGACAAGATCGGCCCTGCGCTGGAGTCCATGCAGAAGTTCGACATCGGCGGACTGGAAGTGAGCTACTCCGCAGACGACCACACCGGACTGGACTTCGCAGATCTGTCCATCGTCGGCACGGATGGGAAATTCCGCCGTTGATCGCAAATGCGTCAACGGGATGACAAAGAATGTGGGCAAGGGCACACATACGTGTCAATTGGTGTTTTTATATCAATAGTTGCTTCTAAGGTTAACGCTTTGTTCGGAACGGATCACTGAATAATCAACCCCCTTGGGGTCGCGCTCACTTACTCCGTGCGGCCCCACCAACAAGGGGTTGACTCATGATTCATAGCAAGCGTCGGCATGCCATGGCTGCGATGGCGGCCGGTCTTTTGTTCTCCAGCTTGCCAAGCATCGCGCAGGCCCAGTCGCAGCCGATTCTGATCGGCCAGACCGTTGGCGTGACCGGCTCTGCCGCCGCGACCGTCAAGGAATCCATGCAGGGCGCGGAGCTGTATTTCAACCACGTCAATGCGCAAGGCGGCATCGCCGGCAAGAAGATCGAAGTCGTCACGCTTGATGACAAGTTTGACCCCAAGCTCACGCTCGACAACGCGCGCACGCTGATCGAAGAAAAGCATGTCACCGCGCTCTTCATGCCGCGCGGCACGCCGCACACGCAGGATTTGATTCCGCTGCTCGACAGGTACGGCGTGCCACTGGTCGGCCCGTCCACAGGCGCGATGACACTGCACCAACCCGTGCCCAAGAACATCTTCCATGTGCGCGCCACCTACCAGCGCGAAGTGGAAATGGCCATCGACCACATGGTGAGCCAGGGCCAGTCGCGCTTTGCCGTGCTGCATGTGGATGACACCTTCGGGCAGGACGGCCTCGCCGGTGCGCAAAAGGGCTTCGCGACGCACAAGCTGGAGCCCACCGCCATCGAGACCTTCAACCGCAGCAAGCCTGACTTCTCGGCCAGCGCGCCACGCATTCTGGCGAGCAAGGCGCAGGTGACCTTCGTGATCGGCACAGGCTCTGCCGTGGTCGATGGCATCGTCGCACTGCGCAACGCGGGCTACGGCGGGCAGATCATCACGCTGTCCAACAACGCCTCTGGCGGCTTCGTGAAGGCGCTGGGCGACAAGGCACGCGGCATCATCGTCACGCAGGTGTTCCCGTCCGAGCGCTCCATGGCCTATCCGCTGATCCAGGAGCTGCAACGCGTGGCCAAATCGCAGGGCGTGACCGACACGTCGCCCGCCATGGTCGAAGGCTTTGCGAGCGCCAAGGTGCTCGTGGAAGGCCTGCGTCGCGCGGCCCCCAACATCGACCGCGCCAGGCTGCATGGCGCGCTGGAGAGCATGAGCAAGTACGACATCGGCGGTCTCGAACTCTCCTACGGTCCCAGCGACCACACGGGGATGAACTTCGCCGACCTGTCCATCATCGGCACGGATGGCAAGTTCCGCCGCTGAAGGTTTTCAAGCGTCGTGCGCCTGACCGCGCACGCCTCCCCTGCACCGGGGTACTCGAAAACCCCACGTCCGTTTTGACGATACGTACGTAGTGCGCCGCCCCAATAATCGCGGCGGGTCGCATTCATACGCATCACACAACTCAAGCGACCCACTCACAAAAGAGGGGACGCCATATGTATCGCTGCAAGCGCCTGTCCGCCATGGTTGTTGCCATGGCCGCAGGCTTTTTTTTCGCGGGTGTGCCCGCCACCACGCAGGCCCAGAACATCCGCATCGGGCAGACCACCGGCATCACCGGCTCAGCCGCCGCGACGGTCAAGGAGTCCATGCAAGGCGCGGCGCTGTACTTCCATCAGGTCAATGCGCAGGGCGGCATCGCAGGGCGGAAGATCGAGCTCATCACGCTCGATGACAAGTTCGATCCCGCGTTGACGCTGGAGAACGCCTACGTGCTCATCGAAGAGAAAAAAGTGGTTGCGCTCTTCATGCCCACCGGCACGCCCAACACGCAGCTGCTGGTGCCGACGCTCGACAAGTTCAGCATTCCGCTGGTCGGCCCCACAACGGGCGCGATGGTGCTGCACCGTCCGGTGGCGACGAATCTCTTTCACGTTCGTGCGCCCTATCAGCGCGAGGTGGAAATGGCCATCGGTCATCTGGTGCGTCAGGGCTCGACGCGCATCGGCGTGCTGCATGTCGATGACACCTCGGGCGACGATGGACTTGCCGGTGCGATGAAAGGCTTCAAGCAGAACCAGCTGGAGCCGCTGTTCATCGAAACCTTCGACCGCAACAAGCCGGATTTCTCGGCCAGCGCGCCGCGCATCATGGGCAAGCAACCGCAGGCGGTGATCGTGATCGGCTCGGGATCGCCCGCCGTCGAGGCCATTCTCGCGCTGCGCAAGGTGGGCTACGGCAGCCACATCGTCACGCTGTCCAACAACGCGTCCAGCGGCTTCATCAAGGCGCTGGGCGACAAGGCGCGCGGCATCATCGTCACGCAGGTGTTTCCGTCGGAGCGCTCGACCGCCAAGCCGCTGATCCAGGAAATGCAGCTCGCGGCCCGCGCGCAGAACGTCACCGGCATCTCCCCCGCCATGGTGGAGGGTTATGCGAGTGCCAAGGTGCTGGTCGAAGGACTGCGCCGCGCCGCGCCCAACATCGACCGCACCCATCTGCATGATGCACTGGAGAGCATCCGCCAGTACGACCTCGGCGGCATGGAGCTGAACTACAGCAGCACCAACCATTCGGGCCTCGAATACACCGAGCTGTCCATCATCGGACCGAATGGGCGCTTTCAACGCTGAAGCACTCCCACCACAGAAAACAAGAAGCCCGCAAGCTGCATAGGCTTGCGGGCTTCTTTCTTTGCATCGATCGGTGGGCGGCTTCGGTATCAGACAGAAGCCCCGAGCGCTTCACCAGCCCCCACCAGGAAAACCGGCTGTGTGCTCATCCGACGCCAAGCACATCCGCATGTGCCTTACTTGCTGGCCGCTGGCTCGGGCGCATGGGTGGTTTCCGAACCATGCTTTTCACCACTCATGTCGACCTGATCGCCCATCTTGGAGATCACAAACAGCGCAACCGCCGCAAACACCACAAAACCTACAACCAGCTTCCACATATGCCTTATCTCCTGAATGATTGGAACGAGAGAGTCGGCCAATAAAAAAGCCTCACGAAAAATCGTGAGGCCAGTTTGAAACCTGACCCGGATGCCATTGCATCAGGCCAGGATTGCAGGCAGCTTACGCCACCTGTTCTTTTTATTAGAAATTGTGGCGAACGCCGACGGCGAACGAGCTGAAGTCAGCACCGGCAGCGCCGGACATGTAGGAAGCGCCGTCCTTGTTGTCAACCTTCGTGTAGAAAGCGTAGACCTTGGTGCGCTTGCTCAGGTTGTAGTTGTAGCCCAGTGTGTACTGCAGAGCTTGCGATTCGGCGATGTTCTTCATCTTGCCAGCGCGGCCGACGTTCAGGTGGAACTCGTTTGCACCCAGCAGGTAAGCGCCGGACAGACGGTAAGCGGTACGGCTGCCACCTGCGTTGGAGGACACTTGGTCAAAGCCCCAGTTCTTGCTGCGCTGCACGTATGCGCCCACCAGGAATTGCGAACCGATCTTGTACAGGCCGCGAACAGCGAACTGGTTCGATTGGTCGAACTTGGTTGCACCCAGACCCAGAGCCAGAGGACCACCTTCGTAGTTGGCGGCCAAGTCATACACGTTCTTCTTGCCGTACTTGGCAGTGTTCTTTTCGTTCAGGCCAGTGCCCAGTTCAACGTCGAAACCACCGAATGTCGGAGTCTTGTAGCTCACGCCATTGGAGTTGGTTGCCACGTCGTTCATCACGTAGGCGTAGAACGCGTCTGCGGATGTACCGGTGTCGTGGTTGTGCATGCTGATGTAATCAGCAGTGGCGAAGTACGAAGGAGCAGTCCAGCGGCCCAGACGCACTTGACCGAAGTTACCACCCAGGTTCACTTCGCTTTGACGAGCAAAGAAACCACGGCCATCGGACGTGCCGGTGTCGGAGTTGAAACCGGATTCCAGAACGAAACCAGCCTTCAGGCCACCGCCCAGATCTTCCGTGCCACGGAAGCCGAAACGCGAAGCGTTGTTCTGCATCACGGTGGCGCTCACATCGCCCACCTTCTGGCGCTCGACGGAGGTGTTCACACGACCGTAAACGGTAACGCTGCTTTGAGCGAAAGCGGCAGAAGTGCTCAGCAGAGCCAGGGATGCGAGCAACAGACGGCTGGATGTTTGCATGTTGATTCCTTGAAGGTATGAGATCACCGTGGTGTGATCAATATGTAATTCGTTGAAAACGCTTGCTACACATTTGGTGAGTTTGAAACCCACTCGGATTGTGTTCAAACGTTAGTCAGTGCGTTGATTCTAGGGATAACTACTTGTCTAACATACAAAAAAGTCATTTGTTCGACCCTAAATGATGTATTGCCGCCACACTTTGTGGGTGTGGCGGCAATCGTCTAAGTGTTACCCCGAATCAAGGTTCAGTCGTTGGCGTAGATGTCCACATCCTTGGTTTCGCGGATGAACAGCGTGCCGATGATGAAGGTCATGCCTGCGATCACGATCGGATACCAGAGACCGTTGTACATGTTGCCGGTGGAGGCCACGATGGCGAACGCGGTGGTGGGCAGCAGACCGCCGAACCAGCCATTGCCGATGTGATACGGCAGCGACATGGAGGTGTAGCGGATGCGGGTCGGGAACATTTCCACCAGCATCGCGGCGATCGGGCCGTACACCATGGTCACCAGCAGCACGAGGTAGGCCAGGATGACGAGCATCATGATCTTGTTCATCTTCGCTGGATCCGCCTTGGCCGGATAACCGGCCAGCTTCAGATCTTCGACGACTTCCTTCTTGAACGCAGCGATGGCGGCCACGGTGGCTTCATCGAACTTGTGGTTCACCACCACGCCTTCGGGAGCGGTCACGGTCTTGTCGCCAATCTTCACGACAGCAGGAGAACCGGCAGGGCCAGGGGTGTTTTCATAGCTGACCGAGTTGGCCACCAGGAAACGCTTGGCGATGTCGCAGGAGCTCTTGAAGTCGATTTCGCGAGCCACTGGGTTGCCCTGGAACGAGCAGGTCTTGGGATCGGCAGTCACCGTGATGGCGGCAGTGGCCTGGGCCTTGGCCAGATCCGGGTTGGCAGCGTTGGTCAGCATCTTGAATGCCGGGAAGTAAGTCAGCACGGCCAGCAGGCAACCGATCATGATGATGGGCTTGCGGCCGATCTTGTCGGACAGCGTACCGAAGATCACGAAGAACGGTGTGCCGATCAACAGCGCGGCAGCGATCATCAGGTTGGCGGTGATCGCATCGACCTTGAGCTGTTGCGTCAGGAAGAACAGCGAGTAGAACTGGCCGGTGTACCAGACCACGGCTTGACCAGCCGTCAGACCGAACAGCGCCAGCAGCACGACCTTCAGGTTCTTCCATTGACCAAAGGATTCCGCCAGAGGTGCCTTGGAGGTCTTGCCTTCAGCCTTCATGCGCTGGAACGCAGGCGACTCGGACAGCGACAGACGAATCCACACCGAGATGCCCAGCAGCAGAATCGAGACCATGAACGGAATGCGCCAGCCCCAGGCATTGAACGCTTCTTCGCCCAGAGCGGTACGTGTGCCCAGAATCACCAGCAGCGACAGGAACAGGCCCAGCGTGGCAGTGGTTTGAATCCAGGAGGTGTAGGCACCGCGAGCGCCGTGAGGAGCGTGCTCGGCCACATAAGTAGCCGCACCGCCGTACTCACCGCCCAGCGCCAGACCCTGCAGCATGCGCAGAGCCACCAGGATGATCGGAGCCGCCACGCCGATGCTGGCGTAGGTGGGCAGGATACCGACGATGAACGTCGAGATACCCATGATCAGGATGGTCACGAGGAAGGTGTACTTGCGGCCGATCATGTCGCCCAGACGGCCGAACACGATGGCGCCGAACGGACGCACCAGGAAGCCCGCAGCAAAAGCCAGCAGCGCGAAGATGAACGCCGAGCCAGCGTCCAGACCGCTGAAGAACTGCTTGGCGATGATGGCCGCGAGCGACCCGTACAGATAGAAGTCGTACCACTCGAAAACGGTACCTAGCGAGGATGCGAAGATAACCTTCTTCTCTTCGCCGCTCATCGGCCGTGGCGCTGCCACTGCGGACGGCCGGGACGGTGCACTGCTGCTCATATTTGCTGTCTCCTGTCGTTGGAAAATTGAAATAATTCCCTCTGCGCTCTTGGCAGGTGAGCGGAATATCCTTTCAACAACTTTCCGAAAACTGACAGCGAAACTGACGCCAAAATTCCGGCGCTTACGGCGATCTGACAAACCCGGTAGCAACCCTTGGTTGACATTTCTCCATTTGAAATTTGAGCGGTTTTGTCACTCAAAAATCGCTTTGAGACGGGTTGGGAGGCTTGATTTGAGCCATCTGCCGCAGGGGAAATCCCTCGCTAGGACAAACCCGTGATTGGTCTTGGTGCAGACGATTTTTGGAACCGGACAAAGACGATACCCAGAAATGAAGGCAGTTGTTCAAGCCCCGCATCCGAAGCGCATTCGGAGTGCAGGGGAACACGCTGAAGCGAAATTCAGTTCTTGAGCAAGCGATGCGGCCAAGTCACGCCAAAGTTACCAGCGGTGCCGGGTGCGACGTTGGGATTGTTGGCGCTGACGAAGGCGCTTCCGATGACGGGAATCCGCACATTGCTGGATCGCGTGAGCCCCACTTTCGCCCAACCATCGGCACTAGGCCCTTCGCCTTGATTGATCGCGGTGCGCGCGGAAAGAACATCGGAGACTTCCAGCGGAGCCCCCCCTTGGTGAGGCCCCTTGAATGTGAGCACGCTGGTTACCCCGCAGAATACGGCAAGACGCAGCCCTCCAACGACAACAAGATCCTTTGGCGCATAGGACTCTCTATTCCTGGCAACAAACAACGGATCGACAAGGCACAGTGCATCGCCCGTGACTCTTGTCTTTTCCTTTGAAAAATGCTCACTCACGTCGGGATTGAAGACCGCCTTTTTGCTCGCGTCGGCTTCCGCATAATTGATCCCCACCGCAAACCGCCTCGTCGGCATGGACAAAAGCCAATCGGTTTTCGCCTGGATGACACTCGAAGTCCAATACTCATTGATCACTGACCTCGCTTCCAAGCCAGCGGCGATGGCGTTCACCTGCACCGCTGCCGAACTTGCCCCCACGTAATAAGGCGTGGACAAATCCGGCAAGTCGTACATGACGGGCCACACGATGGGGCGCTCGCCTGCAAACAAAGGATCGGCAGAAAACCGGCCCAGCCCCGGCATGCCATCGGATGTTTGCGGGAAATAGGCCAGGTTGCCCTTGGCTGGCACACCATCCTTACGCGCCTCCAGCGCCATGGCAGCGCCGCTCCATGACAACGCCTTTGGCACATTCATCAGCGTCCAATTGGCTGCCAACCCTGTGGTGGGCGGAGTGAGCCCATGCGCGGCGTAGGCGGCCACATCTGCCAGATCACGGTCCATCGCAGACCAGGAGGTATTCGCAGCCGTGTCAGCGCAAACGGATTTGCCATCCTTCAGCGCGATGAGCGGCGAAATGCCGGTCTGGCTGACCGGCACATCCGCCATGGTAATCACTTCGATATAGCCTTCGCGCGTGAAATTGGCACGTTGTGCATCCGTCACTTTGGGATCCAGACGCTCTGTCTGGAAAGGCGTGTCGTTGACCTTCGATTTCTCCGGCTTGGTGCAGCTACCATCCGTCGTGGTCAGGTAGGACCGCCCTTCGGCGTTCTGACTCACATTGGCCGTCCACATATCGCCGGGCGCCAAAAAGACATGCAGGTCATAGACGATGTCGGCATTCGGCACCCCACGAAACCGCAGCTTCACGGCCTTGCCGTTCGCATCATCGGTATTGATGAGCGACAGCAGCATTGCATTGCCACCCTGCGTGGTGAAATACGGCACGATCAGCATATGGCCGACACCGGACTCGCTGACCTTCAGAGAATCCGCCTCAGCCCCCGCAGGTGTCTGAATGGCCTGCGCCCCACCACTTGCCAGAGCCAGCAGCGACGCCGCATACAGACCCACGATCTTTCCACGCATACGCACGCTCCCAATCGTTGGATGGCAAAGCGCTGTTTGCTGATGCCAGCCGGTTGATGGTTGGACATCATTATTGACGATTCAAATCGGAACGGGAAAGACCAAACGCCCGCATCCGGGATAAAGGATGCGGGCGTGTGAGCCACGATATGAACAGTTCTTTAGTTCTTGAGAAGACGATGCGGCCAGGTCACGCTGAAGTTGCCAGCTGTGCCGGGGGCAACACTGGGATTGAATGCGCGGACAAAGGCCTGACCAATGACGGGGAGACCTTTACCATCCAAACTTTCGAGGCTGGTTGCCATCCATCCGTTGGAGATATCGATGCTGCGTTCGCTCCCGTCGCCGACGCTGGAGCCAAGCACCCCACTGTCCTTGTTGGCAATGCTTCGCAGTGAGTACAAAGAGGTCGCTCCACACAAGAAGTTGAAGCGCGCCTCCTTGGTATCGGCCCAGGTGGATTTGACCCCATTTCGATCTCTCACGGAACGCACTGGCTCGATATCGCAAACAGACTCACCATCCCAATAGGACAACGAAAGTGTGTCTTGGGACACGCCCATGGCGGAGTTGTATACCAACGCCGCAGAACTTCCGGCCGAATAGTCGACCCCCAGCATGAAACGTCTGGTTGGCATCGAGAACAGCCAATCCGTCGCTGCAACAATTCCTGCATCGGTCCAGAACTCGTTGGCCACTGTCGTCACCTCCAGCAGGCTCGTCAACGCCTTCGCCTGTTGATTGGGGTCCGTCGTTGCCGACACATACGGCGTGGAGATATCCGGCAGTTCACTCATCTTCGCGGCCAGACGCGGCTTTGCGGATGCAAACAAGGGGTCTGCCGAATAAGTTCCCGCATTGCTCAAAGTCGTTGAGACCTGTGGAAAGTAAGCCAGATTCCCCAGCGCTGCGACACCACCCTTGCGCGCCTCCAAGGCAAATGCCGAGCCGCTCCATGACAAGGCCTTGGGCACATTGATGATCGTCCAATTGGCAGTCAAGCCGCTGGAGGGCGGCTGCATGCCCAGTGCCACATAGTCTGACAGTCCGGCCCGATTCGAATCCAGCGCCGTCCAAGTCGCATTGCCCGATGCATTCGCGCAACGGGCTGTGCCCGCGTTCGCTGCAATCAGCGGATACAGACCCTTGTCACTTGGAGGAATATCCGCCATTGTGACGATCTCGATATAGCCCTCGCGGGTTTCGTCGGCACGCGCCGCAGCCGTGCGCTTGGAATTCAATCGCTCGGTCTGGAACGGTGTGCTATTGAGGGAAGACTTCGCGGGCTTGGTGCAACTCGTATCCGCTGTCGTGAGAAACGACAGTCCTGCGCTGTTCTGGCTCACATTGGCCGTCCACATGTCGCCCGGTGCGAGAAACACCTGAAAGTCGAACAGCGTGTCTGCATTGCGCGCGCTGCGAAAGCGCATCTTCACGGCCTTGCCATTGACCTCATCCATGTTGACCAGCGAAAACAGCAGCGCATTCCCGCTTTGCGTAGTGAAGTACGGCACAACCAGGAAATGCCCGGCCCCCGATTCACTGACCTCCAACGCATTGGCGGTAGCCCCTTCCAGTTTGACAACCGCTTGCGCGTTGAAACCCAAAGTGCAGGCAGCCACAGCGGCCAACGCACAGATGCTCTTTCTCATATTGATTCCTCCCTCGTATAGGTTTGATTGCGGAACAGTCTGTAAACGCCCGCGCCGAGGAGTATCAAGAGAATTCAAGGATGCAATCGTCCAACAAATCAAACGATTTCAAACTGCGTCTAGGAATTCTGTAGAGAATCGCCAACTCAGCGAAGATTTGCGTTGGCGTGAACCATTTCTTGAGCCGGACGAGGGTGCCTGCCAAGAATGATTGTGATGTTCGAGGCCCGCACCCGAAATGCATCTGGAGTGCAGGCGAACGAACACGCTTTTGAAGGAAACAAACGAACTTCAGTTCTTGAGAAGGCGATGCGGCCAGGTCACGCTGAAGTTGCCAGCCGTGCCAGGGGCCACGTTGGGATTGAAGGCTCGGACGAATGCGTGGCCAATGATGGGACGCCCCTTGCCCTGCGCGCCATTCGCGCCATTCGCGCCATTCGCGTGAAGCTTCATCCAACCATTGGCGAGCACAGGCGGTGAGGCCAACAAAGTCAATGGAACCAACTTTTCAATGAACTCACTCATGTTCAGCAAACTGACTGCACTGCATACGTGCATAGGCTTGTTCGATTGCGCCGCAATGACTTGAATGACCGAGTAAGCTCTCGACTCTCTGTCATATGCGTTGAGAGCCAAGTCGGTGACGCAGTATCCATCCATCGAATTGAGGAAATTGTCCATCGTCAGGGCGTCCGGATCGACCTCGGTGTTGAGCACCAATTTCGACGCCGCAGGTGCCTTGTAGTTGACGGCCATCGCATAGCGCTTGGTCGGCATGCTGAACAACCAGTCCGTCTCCGCCGCAATTCCCTTGTCCGTCCAGAACTCGTTCGAAACGGAAGTCACTGCCAACAATTCCTTCAACGCTTTGGCCTGTTGATTCGCAGTGCCCACACCAGCAACGTACGGCGTCGAGATGTCCGGAAAGTCACTCATGCGAGCAGCCAACGGCGGATTCGCGCCTGCGTACAGCGGATCTGCCGAGTAGTTTTGCGCAGCGGAAGCCGTCGTCATGATCTGCGGAAAATACGCCAGATTCCCCCGTGCGGCCTTCCCGTCACGCTGCGCCTCCAAAGCCAGCGCCGATCCGCTCCATGACAAGGCCTTGGGCACGTTGATGATCGTCCAGTTGGCCGTCAAGCCGCTGGACGGTGGCTGCATGCCCAACGTTGCGTAATCGGACAACCCAGCCTTGTTGACATCCAGCGCCGTCCAAGCCGTATTGCTCGTCAGGTTGGAACAGCGTGCCACGCCATCATTCAGGTCGATCAACGGGAACAGGCCACTCGCACTCGGCGGAATATCCGCCATCGTAACGATCTCGATATAGCCTTCCCTCGTCTCCCCCGCACGCTCCGCCGCCGTGATGCTCGGATCAAGTCGCTCAGTCTGAAATGGCGTGGCATTGATCACCGACTTCGCGGGTTTGGTGCAACTCGCATCCGCTGTCGTGAGAAACGACAGTCCTGCGCCGTTCTGACTCACATTGGCCGTCCACATGTCGCCCGGCGCGAGAAACACCTGAAAGTCGTACAGCGTGTCCGCGTTGCGCGCGCTGCGAAAGCGCAGTTTGACCGCCTTGCCGTTGAACTCGTCCATGTTGATCAGTGACAGCGGAGCGCGTTGCCACTTTGCGTGGTGAAGTACGGCACGATCAGAAAATGCCCCGCGCCCGATTCGCTGACCTGCAATGTATTGGCGGTGGCACCCTCCAACTTGACCACCGCCTGCGCGTTGAAACTCACAGCACACGCCAAGGCAACGGCCAGCGCACATATCGTCGTTCTCATCATGATGAATCCTCCCTCGTATTGGTTTGCATATGAATTGCTGAATGGACAATCCACATACAAAGTGTCGAAAGAAAATCGATCGTTCACACTCACTCACATCAGAGGACTTCGATAAGGAACCCGCGAATACGTCAACAATCGCGTCTTCGTCAGGCAAGTGCAATGCAACGCATGGACTTCAAGTACTTCAGTTCTTGAGAAGCCGATGCGGCCAGGTCACACTGAAGTTGCCAGCCGTGCCGGGGGCCACGTTGGGATTGAAGGCGCGAACGAAGGCTTGGCCAATGACGGGCATGCCGTTGCCAGTCCAGCCACCATGACGAAGAGACATCCAACCATTGGTGACATCAACGGTGCGCACATTTCCGGGGGCTGAACTGGACGAGAGAACTCCGCCGTCGGTATCCGGATGACTTCGCACGGGGTACAGCGTTGTCGCTCCACACAGGAAATTGATGCGAATCTCCTGTGTCTCGACACTGTCGGGTCTCACCCCGCTTCTGTCCCTTACCGTGCGGCTTGGCTCATCAAGGCACGCCGTCCAATCCGACGGCATGGATATCCAGCTCGAGTCTTCCGTCGCTCCGAGTGCGGAATTGACCACCGGATCCAGCATTCCTTCTGCCGAATAGTCGATGCCCACAATGAAGCGTCTGGTTGGCATGGAGAACAGCCATTCGGTCTCGGCTGCGATTCCAGCATCCGTCCAGAACTCGTTGGACACCGTCGGCACTTCCAGAAGACTGGTCAACGCCTTGGCCTGTTGCGAAGGGTTGCTCACACCCGCCACATACGGCGTTGAAATGTCTGGCAGATCATTCATCCTCCCGACCAGACGCAGGGACGAAGCAGCGAACAGCGGGTCCGCCGTGTAAGTGCCGACATTACTCAAAATCGATGTGCTTTGCGGGAAGTACGCGAGATTGCCCCGCGCTGCGCGACCATCCCGCCGCGCTTCCAGTGCAAACGCTGCGCCACTCCACGACAAGGCCTTGGGCACATTCATGATGGTCCAGTTAGCCGTGAGTCCGGTGCTTGGGGGCTGCATGCCCATGGCGGCATAGTCCGCCAGACCGGTCTTGTTCACATCCAGCGCGGACCACAGGGCGCTGCTTGTTGCGAACTCGCAGCCGGGAATTTCATTCTCCAGCGTGATCAATGGAAACAGCCCGCTGCTGCTCGGCGGAATGTCGGCCATCGTCACGATCTCGATGTAGCCTTCGCGCGTTTCATCGGCACGCGCCGCTGCGCTTGCCTTGGGATTGAGTCGCCCGGTCTTGAATGGTGTAGCGTTGATCGACGCTCTGCCAGGCTTGGAGCAACTCGCATCCGACGTAGTGAGATACGACAGCCCGTTGCCGTTCTGACTCACATTGCCAGTCCACATGTCGCCCGGCGCGAGAAACACCTGGAAGTCGAACAGCGTGTCCGCATTGCGCGCGCTGCGAAAGCGCAGTTTCACGGCCTTGCCGTTGACCTCGTCCATGTTGATCAGCGAGAGCAGCAGCGCGTTGCCGCTTTGCGTGGTGAAGTACGGCACGATCAGAAAGTGCCCTGCCCCCGATTCGCTGACCTGCAAGGTGTTGGCGGTTGCGCCTTCCAGTTTGGTGACGGCCTGCGCGTTCAAGCTCAGAACACAGGCCGCAGCAACGGCCAGCGCACGGAAAATATGCTTTCTCTTCATGGTGAATCCTCCCTCGTATTGGTTTTGAAAGCGGTGTGCCATGAGAGCCACCGCTTTCAAAATTTTCAAGAGGATTCAATGAAGTTGCAGTCCTGTACATCAGACAACTGCAAACCAACTGCCGGGACTCCGTCAACAATCGCTACGGCAGCGTGTGCACTTCAACCCAAGCCGGATTTCACCTGCGCGATGCCATCCCAGGCGCCAGTGTCGAACCACGCATCGCCATCCAGATACGCACGCAGCATGGGCAGGCTGTCCTGGCCCCAGAACATCTTGCCGTCGACCTCGAACATCGGCACGCCGAACACGCCAAGCGCGTTGGCTTCGTCGGTGTTCGCGCGCAGAAAGGCCTTGGCCTGATCGTCTGCGTCCGGGCGGATCTGTTCGCGCAAGGTGTCCTTCAACGCGGCGATGCGCGCGGGGTCCACGGCATCTGCGCCACCCAGCCACACATGGCGAAAGATCGCATCGGCGGTGAAGCGGTTGATGCAGCCATCGTCGCTGCACGACAGCGCAAGGCGCAGCAGCGGCAGTGGATTGAACGGATGCTGCGCGGGCATCTGCAGACCGCAACCTTGCGCGTGACCAAGCCATGTCGCGTGGCGGTATGTCCATTCACGCTTGGGCACGATGCCGGCCGGTCCGGGGTTGGCATGTTGCTTGAGCAATGCGCCGAGCAGCACGGGCTTGTAGCGCAACTGGTAGCTCAATCCTTCCAACGTGCGCGGTGCCTGCTCGAACGCGAGCCACGCGTAGGGCGAGACGAAATCAAGCCAGCAGGTGATCTGCTTCGTGGTCGTGGTCGTCGCGGTCGTGCTCATGCGATTGCCTTCGGTTGTTCGATGCCCGCGCGTGCAAGCGCTGCAAACCAGATCGTGCGGCGCGTGGCGGCGTCGGCCTTGGACCATTGGCGGATTTCCTCGATGGTGCGAAAGCAACCCTGGCAATGACTGCGGTCAGCGGTCATGCGGCAGACGTTCACGCAAGGCGAATCGACGACGCCGTCATACGTGTCCGCAAAATGGCCGAGTTCGGCCACATCGAGCGAGCGCGCTTCGAGCAGCAGGTTGTCCACGACTTGCGTCGCCTGGTTGTTGGTGTCGCTCATGCCTTCTCGATCTCTTTCACCACATCAGCCACCGGCGCACCGGTGAGTTTTTCCAAATCTTGCGGAGCGAGCTGGAACACGCCGTTCGGATGACCCGCAGCAGCCCAGATCACATCGAAGCGGAACAAATCTCTGTCGATCAGCGTGACCGGCTTGTTCGCATGCGCGACGGGCGACACGCCGCCAATCGTGAAGCCGGTTTGGGCCTTCACGAATTCGGCATCTGCGCGGCCTGTTTTGCCGACGAGCGCATCGACTTTTTTCTCATCGACGCGGCGGTCACCCGACGTGATCACCAGCACCGCCACATCGTCGATCTTGCGGCGAAAGATGATGCTCTTGGCGATCTGCCCGACGGTGATGCCAAGCGCATCGGCTGCTTCCTGCGCGGTGCGCGCGGAGTTGTCGAGCATGACCGGCGCGTGCGCATGACCCTTGGCCTGCAGCTCTTCGGCCACGCGGCGCACGCCGTCGGGCAAGGCATGGAGTTCGGATCCACACATGATGCGATCAGCCTGCGCGCTTGTTGATGATGGCGGTCGCCACGCGCGAGTTCGGCTTGCGGCCGAGATAATCGCTGATGAACTTGCCTGCATCGACCAGCTTGTCGAGATCGATGCCGGTGTCGATGCCCATGCCTTGCAGCAGGTAGACCACATCTTCGGTCGAGACGTTGCCGGTCGCGCCCTTCGCATATGGGCAGCCACCCAGACCCGCGACGGACGACTGGTAATTCCACACGCCCAGTTCCAGCGCGGCCAGCGTGTTGGAGAGCGCCTGTCCGTAGGTGTCGTGGAAATGGCCGGAGATGTTGTCGATGTCGAAATGCTTGAGCGTTGCTTCGATGGCGGCCTGCACCTTGCGCGGCGTGCCCACGCCGATGGTGTCGGCCACGTCCACGCGCTGCACGCCGATGTTCTTCATCAGGCGCGCAAGCTCGCCCACCTTTTCGGGAGCGATCTCGCCTTCGTAAGGGCAGCCCACGGTGCAGCTCATCGCGCCGCGCACCTTGATGCCAGCGGCCAGCGCGGCTTCGACAACGGGCGCAAAGCGCTCGATGCTTTCGGCGATGGAGCAGTTGATGTTCTTCTGGCTGAAGGCTTCGCTCGCCGCGCCGAACACGACGATCTCGTCGGGCTTGGATGCGACGGACGATTCAAAGCCCTTCATGTTGGGCGTGAGCACCGAATACAGCACGCCCGGCTGGCGCGAAATGCCCGCCATCACTTCGACGTTGTCGCCCATCTGCGGCACCCACTTGGGACTGACGTAGCTGGTGACTTCGATTTCCTTCAGGCCCGCGTCCTGCAGGCGATGCACAAGCTCGATTTTCACTTCTGCGGGAACGGGCGTTTTCTCGTTCTGCAGGCCATCACGCGGGCCCACGTCGATGAGTTTCACGCGGCTGGGGATAAGAGATGACAGGGCCATGATGTGTGTTCCTTCGTACGTTCGTTTCGTCGTTTGCTTGATTGTTTGCTTTTGGGCTGGTTTGCTCAGTAGCCGCGCGACATGTCGACCAGCCCCGCGACTTTTTCACCCTGGTCGAACGCCATGAGCTTGCGCGCGATCTGCGCGACGCTTTCCTCGCGCATGGTGTTGGCGGAAGAATGCGGTGTGATGGTGATTTTCGGATGTTTCCAGAAAGCGTGCTCGGGCGGCAGCGGCTCGGTGCGGAACACGTCGAGCGTCGCACCCGCCACATGGCCGCGTGCTATCTGTGCGAGCAGGTCTTCTTCGACCAGATGCGCGCCGCGCGCCACGTTGATCACATAGGCACCCGGCTGCAGTTGCGACAGCGTTTCGCTGTTGATGATGTTGGCGGTATCGGGCGTGAGCGGCAGCAGGTTGACCAGCACGCGCGTGGCGGCGAGAAAGTTTTTGAAGCCCTGAGCTTCGCCGTGAAAGCACTGCACGCCGTCGATCTGCTTGGGCGAACGGCTCCAGCCGTTGACCGGAAAATCAAACTGCGCGACCGTGCGCGCCACGCGTTCGCCAAGCACGCCAAGGCCCATCACGCCTACGGGGAAATCGCTGCGCAGCTTGGTGCGGTGCGGCTTCCACTCGCCTGCTACGCGCTGCTGTGATTCGTAGACATCGAGTTCGCGGAAATGGCGGATCAGGGCGTGGCTTACGTATTCGGCCATTTGCACTGCCATGCCGCCGTCGTCTATGCGGACCAGTGGCAGGTGATTGGGCCACTGCAGTTTGAGCAGTGCGTCCACGCCTGCGCCGAGGTTGAAGATGGCTTTGAGTTGTGCACCCTGCTCATCCAGAAGTTGCTGGGGGGGTTGCCAGACGATGGCGTAGTCTGCCTGTTCTGCGCCGGGGTGCCACTCGCTTATGTCCGCTTCGGGCAGGGCTGCGCGCAGGTCTTTGAGCCACAGGTCTGTGGGGGAATTCTTGAAGTGGAACGTGATCCTCATGGCTTCGAGGGTAACTGGTTTTGGATGGTCGTTTTTTCTTCTGCTTATTGGTTTAAGGGGGAGGCCGGGACTGCCCCCGGCGGGGCAGTAACTTTTTGCTTGCGCCAAAAAGTCACCAAAAAGCGCTTTCAAATACCGCCGGCAGAACTCGCTGCGCGCTTCGCGCTCCGCTCGGACAACCGCCGGAAGTCAGTTTGAAAGAGGTGCTTACGGCACTTTGCTGCGCTCGTGCTGGGAATCTCGCGATTTCGCGAGATTCCCTTTTTGCCTGCTTAGGCTGCTGTGAGCTTGAGGAGTTCTGCGCCTTCGGTGACCTGGTCGCCTGGGGTGTAGAGCAGCTCTGCCACCACGCCATCAGCCGGGGCGGCGATGGTGTGTTCCATCTTCATCGCTTCCATCACGGCGAGGGCCTGGCCCTTGCTGACCTTGTCCCCGGCCTTCACTGCGAACGAGACGACCTTGCCGGGCATCGGCGCTGTGAGGCGACCGCCTTCGGTGTGGGCGTCGCCTGCGTGTGCAAGTGGGTCGACCACGTCGATGCGGGTCGCCCCTGCTGGCGTGAACACGTGGGCTGTGTCGCCCTGCATGTAGACCCGCGAGCGGGCACGCTTTTCGCCGAGTTGGAGGTTCAGCACGCCGTCGGCGCGGCGCTCGAAGCGCAGCGGGGCGGTGGCGAGTTGCTGGTCGCCGTCCTGCACGTTCAGCACGTACTGACCTGCTGCCAGATACGACAGCGATGCGGTGACCGGGCGGCCCGCATAGTCGAAGTCGAAGGGACGCTGCAGCACGCCGAGCGAACGCCAGCCGTCGCGGTGGCTGAAGGGGTCGGCGGTTTGTGCGTCGGTTTCGTTCAGCAGCACGTTGGACACCACGGCGGCCACGGCCAGCGGAATGCCCACGGTTTCCTGTTTGAACAGCACGGCCTCTTCGCGCGGGATGAGTGCGGTGTCGAGGTTGGCGTTGGCAAACGAATTGCTGCGAGCGACCAGACGCAGGAACTGCACGTTGGTATTCAGGCCCACGATGTGCGTTTGCGCGAGTGCGGCGTCGAGGCGCGCAAGGGCTTGCTCTCGGTTGTCGCCGTGCACGATGAGCTTGGCGATCATCGAGTCGTAGAACGGGCTGATCGCATCGCCTTCGCGCACGCCATCGTCGATGCGCACATCGCCGCGCTCGAAGCTCACGCAGGGCGGCTTGCGGTAGACGTTGAGCGAGCCGGTCGCGGGCAGGAAGTTGTTGTCCGGATTCTCGGCGCAGATGCGCGCTTCGATGGCGTGGCCGATGATCTTGAGTTCGCTCTGCTGCTTGGGCAGCTTTTCGCCGCTGGCCACGCGCAGTTGCCACTCCACCAGGTCTTCGCCGGTGATGGCTTCGGTGACCGGATGCTCGACCTGCAGACGGGTGTTCATCTCCATGAAGAAGAAGTTCATTTCGCCGCCTTCGCGCTGCTCGACGATGAATTCCACCGTGCCCGCGCCCACGTAGTTCACGGCGCGCGCTGCGGCCACGGCGGCATCGCCCATCTGCTTTCGCATGGCTTCCGTCATGCCGGGTGCAGGCGCTTCTTCCAGCACCTTCTGGTGGCGACGCTGCACCGAGCAGTCGCGCTCGAACAGGTAGACATAGTTGCCGTGCGTGTCGCCGAACACCTGGATTTCGATGTGACGCGGACGCTGCACATACTTCTCGATCAGCACCGCGTCATCGCCAAAGCTGTTGATGGCTTCGCGCTTGCACGATGCGAGTGCGTCGGCAAAACCGGCAGCGGAATCGACCGCGCGCATGCCCTTGCCACCGCCGCCCGCGCTGGCCTTGATGAGCACGGGATAGCCGATGCGGTCCACTTCGCGCTGCAGCAGTGCGGGGTCCTGATCGGCACCGTGGTATCCGGGCACCAGCGGCACGCCGGCCTTTTCCATGAGTTGCTTGGATTCGGCCTTCAGGCCCATGGCCTGAATCGCGGAAGGTGGCGGGCCGATGAAGACCAGACCGGCGTTGGCGCAGGCCTGGGCGAACTCTTCGTTTTCCGACAGAAAGCCGTAGCCCGGATGCACGGCCTGCGCACCCGTGGCCTTGGCCGCTTCGATGATGCGCTCCCAGCGCAGATAGCTGTCCTTGGGCGCGCTGCCGCCGATGTGCACGGACTCGTCGCACGACGCCACATGCTTGGCGTTGGCATCCGCATCGGAATACACGGCCACGGTCTTCACACCCATGCGGCGAGCAGTAGCTGCGACACGGCAAGCGATCTCACCACGATTGGCAATCAGGATCTTGTTGAACATACTCAAACCACCTTCCTCTCGGAATCGGAAAACAAACCAGAGATGCGACGCCAGACGGCGCGCAGAAACTTGAACAGCACGATGAGCACGATCACCGACAGGATGAGCGCGAACACCAGTGCAAAACCAAACGCGATCGGATGCTGGGTCGCAAGCCACACGGTGCCCACGACCAGACCATCTTCGAGAAACGACAGCCCCCAGTTGGAGAACGGCTCGGGCGATGTGTTGGCGGCGGCGCGCGTGGTCATTTTGGTGGCCAGCGAAGTCGCCGACAGCGTGCCGCCAAGCAGCCCCGCCGCGACGGCCATCGATGCGTTGTCGGCACCGAAGACGCCCGCCGCCAACGCCGCGCCCGCAGGCACGCGGATGAAGGCGTTGATCGAATCCCACAGGCTGTCGAACCACGGAATCTTGTCGGCGAAGAACTCCACCAGCAGCATGAAACCGCTCACCGCCAGCACCACGGGGTTCTGCAGAACAGACAGCCCCGAAGGCAGCGGAAACCAGCCCGCAGCGCCGATCGCGCCCACCAGAAACACGACCGCATAAAGACGGAACCCGCTCGCCCAACCAAGCGCCGCCGCCAGCGCGATCATGCTGGGCATGTCGAGCTTTTCGGTCACATGCTTGGCCCCTTCGGTCACGTCACGCACCGTGTTGGCGTCCACGTGCATGCCGACCGAATGCAGCCATTGCACGATTTGCAGCCAGATTGCGTCCATATGCGGGTCTTCTTTTTGGCAGTGTCAGATCAGCCCGGCAACCACGAAGGCTTGCGCTTGGCAAGGAACGCCTGCACACCTTCGCGGCCCTCTTCGCTCGCGCGGATGTCGGCAATGCCTTCCACCGTCTGCGCTATGAGCTGCGCGTTGATCTCACGCTCGGCCACGTCCTGCACCAGCTTCTTGGCCGCGCGCACCGCGTTCGGGCTTGCAGACAGCAGGTTTTTCAGGATGGTGTCGACCTTGGCGTCCAGTTCGTCGGCATGCACCACCTCGTGCACGAAACCGATGCGCAGCGCCTCTGCGGCGTTGAAACGCTCGGCCGTGAGGAAGTAGCGATGCGCCGCACGCGCACCCATCGCGCGGATCACGTACGGGCTGATGGTCGCCGGGATCAGGCCGATCTTGGTCTCGCTCAGGCAGTAGTTCACATGGTCGGCGGACACCGCGATGTCGCAGCACGCCACCAGCCCCACGCCGCCCGCATACACATCGCCCTGCACGCGCGCGATGGTGGGCTTGGGGCATTCGTAGATCACGCGCAGCATCTCGGCGAGCATGCCCGCGTCCTGCACGTTTTCCTCGCGCGTGTAGTCCGCCATGCGGCGCATCCAGTTGAGGTTCGCACCCGCGCAGAAGGCCGGGCCTTCGGCAGCGAGCACGATGGCGCGCACGTCGGGGCGCTCGCCTGCGGTGCGGAAGGCCTGCGTGATCTCGGCGATCACTTCGTCGCTGAACGCGTTGCGGATTTCAGGCTGCGTGAGCGTGATCGTCGCGACCGCGCCTTCCACAATCAGAGTCAATGCTTGGCTCATCTTGGTTGTCTCCGTTTGGTGTAGATCACATGCGGAACACGCCGAATTGGGTGTCCTCGATCGGCGCATTGCGCGTCGCGGACAGGCCCAGCGCCAGCATGCGGCGGGTGTCGGCGGGATCGATGATGCCGTCGTCCCACAGGCGCGCCGATGCGTAGTACGGGTGGCCCTGCTCTTCGTATTGCTTGCGGATCGGTGCCTTGAAGGCTTCTTCCTCGTCTGCGCTCCATGCGCCGCCCTTGGACTCGATGCCGTCGCGCTTGACGGTCGCCAGCACGCTCGCTGCCTGCTCGCCGCCCATCACGCTGATGCGCGCGTTCGGCCACATCCACAGGAAGCGCGGCGAGTACGCACGGCCGCACATGCCGTAGTTGCCCGCGCCGAAGCTGCCGCCGATGATGATGGTGAACTTCGGCACGCTGGCCGTCGCCACCGCCGTCACCAGCTTGGCGCCGTGGCGTGCAATGCCTTCGTTCTCGTACTTGCGGCCGACCATGAAGCCGGTGATGTTCTGCAGGAACACCAGTGGAATCTTGCGCTGGCAGCACAGCTCGATGAAGTGTGCGCCCTTCACTGCCGACTCGCTGAACAGAATGCCGTTGTTGGCGATGATGCCGACCTGCATGCCTTCGATGCGCGCAAAGCCGCAGACCAACGTGCTGCCGAAGCGCGCCTTGAACTCGTCGAACTCGCTGCCATCGACCACGCGGGCGATGATCTCGCGCACGTCGAAGGGCTTGCGCGTGTCGGTGGGAATCACGCCATACAGCTCTTTCGCTTCGTACAGCGGCGCGCGCGGTGCGTGGTCGTTGGCGTTGGTTTCCTTGCCGTGGTTCAGATTGCCTGCGATCTGGCGGGCCAGCGCCAGCGCGTGCAGGTCGTTCTCGGCCAGGTAGTCGGACACGCCCGAAAGACGCGTGTGCACGTCACCACCGCCCAGATCTTCGGCGCTCACCACTTCGCCGGTCGCCGCCTTCACGAGCGGAGGGCCGCCAAGGAAAATCGTGCCCTGATTCTTCACGATAATGGACTCATCGCTCATCGCCGGAACATACGCGCCACCGGCCGTGCACGAACCCATCACCACGGCCACCTGCGAGATGCCTTGTGCACTCATGTTGGCCTGGTTGAAGAAGATGCGACCGAAGTGTTCGCGGTCGGGGAACACGTCGTCCTGGTTGGGCAGGTTCGCGCCGCCCGAGTCCACCAGATAGATGCAGGGCAGGCGGTTCTGCTGCGCCACTTCCTGCGCGCGCAGGTGCTTCTTCACCGTCATCGGGTAGTAGGTGCCGCCCTTCACCGTGGCGTCGTTGCAGACGACCATGCAGTCCACGCCGTTGACGCGGCCAATGCCGGTGATCACGCCCGCGCCGGGCGCGTCGTTGTTGTACATGTTGAGCGCAGCCAACGGCGAGAGCTCCAGAAACGGCGTGCCCGGATCGAGCAGACGCTGCACGCGCTCGCGCGGCAGCAGCTTGCCGCGAGCGACGTGCTTGGCACGCGCTGCCTCGCCGCCGCCCTGCGCCACGCGCTCGGTCTGTGCGCGCAGATCATCGACCACGGCCTGCATGGCTTGCGCGTTGGCCTGAAAGTCAGCCGACCGCGCATTGAGTTGCGTTCCAAGAATGCTCATCGTTCAGTTCTCCACTTATCCCTATTCGGGCGCTTGGTTTATTTCAATATCTGACAGAAGTCCGGGCCCATATGGATCGAAAATGCCATATGCACACCGTCGAAACCGTCCTGCTTGTCCTGATGCTTGGCGCGCTGACGGGCATTGTTGCCCGCTACATCCGCGCCATTCCGCTTCCACTGATTCAAATTGCGCTCGGCGCAGCCATCGCCTGGCCACAAGCCGGACTGCACATCGCCTTCGACCCCGAACTGTTCATGCTGCTGTTCATTCCGCCGCTGCTGTTTGCCGACGGCTGGCGCATTCCCAAGCGCGAGTTCTTTTCTCTGGCCCGCCCCATCCTGCTGCTGGCCTTCGGTCTGGTGGTGTTCACGGTATTCGGTCTGGGCTATCTCATCAACTGGATGATTCCCGAGATTCCGCTGCCCGTCGCCTTCGCGCTGGCCGCCGTGGTCTCGCCCACCGATGCGGTCGCCGTCTCCGCCATCACGCGCAATCTGGGCATGCCCGACAAGACCATGCACATCCTCGAAGGCGAGTCGCTGCTCAATGACGCGTCCGGCCTGGTGGCGCTGAAATTCGCGATTGCCGCGACGCTGACCGGCACACTCTCGTGGGGCGCGGTCGCCAAGGACTTCATCTGGATGGCCGCTGGCGGTCTGGCGGTGGGCGCGCTGCTCGGCTGGGGATTCAGCTACGCGCGCAGCTCCATCACCCGCCGTCTGGGCGATGTGGCCGCCACGCAGATGGTGCTGCTGCTGGTGCTGCTGCCCTTTGCCGCCTACATCGTGGGCGAAAAGATCGGCGTCTCCGGCATTCTGGCCGCTGTGGCTGCGGGCATCGCGACCAACTTCGGCGATCTCGACCGCAGCAGCTACGTGAGCGAGCGTCTGCAGACCGAAGGCACCTGGAGCCTGGTCGAAGCCGCGTTCAACGGTGCCATCTTTTTGCTGCTGGGCCTGCAACTGCCCTCCATCATCGGCGTGCCGCTGCATGAAGCTGGTCACGAATGGTGGATTCTGGTGGGCTACGTCGCCGCCATTTCGAGTGCGTTGCTGCTGCTGCGCTGGATCTGGATCACGCTGGGCGTGCATGGTGCGCTGCGCCGCGCCCACCATTCCGGCAAGATGGCCGAGCGCCCATCGGCATTGCTGAATCTGGCCACCACCTTCGCCGGCATTCGCGGCGCGGTGACGCTCGCCGGTGCGCTGTCCGTGCCCATTTTGCTGAACAACGGCGAGCCCTTCCCCGCGCGCGGCATGCTGATCTTTCTGGCCACCGGCACGATTCTGTTCACGCTGGTGCTGGGCAGCGTGGCCCTGCCCATCATCCTCAGGCATCTGCCGCCGACCGGCGAGCCGCCCACCGTGCGCGAAGAACGTCTGGCGCGCGAGGCGGGTTGCATGGCCGCAATGGGCGAACTCACGCTGTCCGACGAGGACATCGAAAAGCACTCGCCCGAGTGGGTGGCAATGCACCAGGAAGTCATGGGCCACCTGATGCAGGAATACCGCAACCGCATCCAGTTGCTTGACGACGGCAGCGGCGTGGCAACCAGTCTGGAAACCTCGCGCGAAGCGCCCGAAATCGTGCACCAGCGCAAGCACCGCTACGTGCTGGAGGTCGAGACGCGCCTGAAGTGCATTCGTGCAGAGCGCGATGCGGTCTACGCCGAACGGCACAAGCATCGGATCAACGACGAGACGCTGCGCACCGTGGTGAGCGAGCTCGATCTGCAGGAGGTTTCGATGCGCAAGCGGCTCGTCGCAGCACGCCGCGCCGCTGGGCTGGACAAGCCCAAAGCCGGACATTGATGCCGCGTTGAAGTCCACGCAGAAAGAGCGACCCGCGGTCGCAGCCGGCATGCTCATCGCGCCGCCTCTTCGGTCGCCGCTGCGGGTGCGGCAGGCGCAGAAGATGGAGCGACTGGAGCGCTCGTGACGCTGGTGATGCCGGTAGTGCTCGGCAAAGCAAAGCCCACTTCATCGAGAAACTGCGACACCAACGGCTCCCACTGCTTGGTGCCCGCACGGAACAGCTCATGCCCGTCCTTGCCGAACGCGGGAAACTGCTTGAACTGCGCGCGACCGCCGCCCTGCTCGAACGCAGAATGCCATTTCACCGGCCATTCCGCGCCGAAATACTGGTCGTTGCTTGCGTAGATCCACAACATCGGCAACTGCGTCTTGCTGCCCCAATCGCGATAGGCCTGCGCCATCTGCTCGGGATCGCAAGGCTTGGTGGTGTGCGTGCGCGGATTGCCGCCCGCACCGCCTGCAAAGTTGATGACGGCCTGTACGCCCGCAGGATTCTTCGCACCCGCAGCCACCGAGGCCGCACCGCCGAACGACTGACCCACGATCACCGCGCGATCGGGTGATGCGTCGCTGCGCAGGTGGCGCACGGCTTCGAGCACGGTGGTGATCTGCGTGGCCGCCGAGTTGATCGCGGGCGCGAATCGCTTGGACTTGCAGGGGCCGCTGTCCTCGGCGTCATCTTCGAACGTGGGACCGTAGCCCAGACGCGTCGGCACCGCCACGAGAAATCCACGGCTCACGAAGAAACGCGCCTGCTTGGCAAAGCGCGCACGGTGCAGTTCCTTGCGGCCTTCGGCCTGCGGCGAACGGCCATGGTTCAGCACCAGCACCGGCGCAGGCACGGGATTGGCCGGATCGGAATACACCGTCACGGCGATCTGGCCCTTGACCTGCTTGCCCTGCGGGCTGGTGGTCGTCACAGGCACCTGCAGCACGCGCTCCTGCATGCTCGCCCAGCTTGGCGCGCACCACAGCATGCCAACCGCCAGCGGCAGCAGAACATGGCGAGTGCGGGCGGCGACGTGCATGTGTGCTTTTCTTCTTTCGGATCAGGCCGACTTGGTTTCTTCCAGCCCCAGCTCGTCCTTCATCTGATCACGGATGCGGAACTTCTGGATCTTGCCGGTCACGGTCATCGGGAACGAGGTCACGAAGCGGATGTACTTGGGCACCTTGTAGTGCGCGATCTGGCCCTTGCAGAACTCGCGGATTTCTTCTTCGACGAGCTTCTCGTTCGGCTTGGTGATGACCCACGCGCACAGCTCTTCGCCATAGCGCTGATCGGGCACACCCACCACCTGCACGTCCTGCACCTTGGGATGGCGATACAGAAACTCCTCGACCTCGCGCGGGTAGATGTTTTCGCCGCCGCGAATCACCATGTCCTTGATGCGACCGACGATGTTCACATAGCCCTCGTCGTCCATCGTGGCCAGGTCGCCCGTGTGCATGAAGCCGTCGGCATCGATGGCTTCGCGCGTCTTCACATCGTCGGCCCAGTAGCCGAGCATCACCGAGTAGCCGCGCGTGCACAGTTCGCCGCTCTGGCCCACGGGCAGCACTTCGCCGGTCTCGGGGTGGATGATCTTCACGTCCAGATGCGGCTGCACCTTGCCGACGGTCGAAACGCGCTTTTCGAGCGGCGAGTCGCTGTCGCTCTGGCAGCTCACCGGGCTGGTTTCGGTCATGCCGTAGGCGATGGTGATTTCCGACAGATTCATGTCCTTGACCACGCGCTTCATCACCTCGATGGGGCATGGCGATCCGGCCATGATGCCGGTGCGCAGCGTGGACAGATCGAACTCGGCAAAGCGCGGATGATCGAGCTCGGCGATGAACATCGTCGGCACGCCATGCAGGCCCGTGCACTTCTCGGCCTGCACGGTTTCCAGCACCTTGAGCGGATCGAACCCATCGCTCGGATACACGATGGCCGCGCCATGCGTGACACAGGCCAGATTGCCCAGCACCATGCCGAAGCAGTGGTACAGCGGCACGGGAATGCACAGACGATCCTCAGGCGTGAGGCGCATGCACTCGCCGATGAAGAAGCCGTTGTTCAGGATGTTGCGGTGGGTGAGCGTCGCGCCCTTCGGAAAGCCCGTCGTGCCGCTGGTGAACTGGATGTTGATCGGGTCGGTGTTCTTGAGCGTCGCGGCGATGGGGTCGATGCGCGCATCGCTGGTGTCACCACGCGCGAGCAATTCGGAAAAGCGCAGCATGCCTGCCTGCTCGTCACCCTTGCCCGCTTCGTCGATCCAGATCACGCTGCGCAGCGTCGGCATGCGCGCGGCATTCAGCTCACCCGGCTGGGACGTGGCCATCTCCGGAGACAGCTCGCGCAGCATGCCCAGATAGTCGCTGGTCTTGAAGCTCGGCATGGTCACGATGGCCTTGCAACCGACCTTGTTGATCGCGTATTCGACCTCGGCCGTGCGATACGCCGGGTTGATGTTCACCAGCACCAGACCGACCTGCGCCGTGGCGAACTGCATCAGCACCCACTCGGCATTGTTGTGCGACCAGATGCCGATGCGGTCGCCCTTGACCAGCCCCAGACCCAGCAGCGCACTGGCGAGCTTGCGCGCTTCGGCATGCAGTTGGGAATAGGTGTAGCGCCGGGACTGGTGCGCGCTGATCAGCGCATCGCGCTCGGGATGGCGCGCGGCCATGTCGCGAAAGAAATCGCCCAGCGTCTGCTCGATCAAAGGTTTGTCGGTCATGCCCGAGGCTTGGCTCGAAACAAAACGGCCCGTTGGTGCTGGCACTGGCTGCGAATTCATTGGCTCTTGTCTCCTGCATGATGGGCAAGTCCTGCCCACGTCGTTTGCCATACAGCATACGCCGGACGCGTGACAATGTGGAGCCATGATCAGGCCGAGATGGTTGCAATTTGTGCCAGCACAACGCAAAATCCAGCCATGCGCCATCTGGTCCCCACCCACCCTCTGGACAGCACCCACCCTGCCGTCACGCCCATGGCTTTTGTGCGGGCTATTCTGCTCGCCTACGAACGGCGTGGGATGAGCCCGCAAGAGGCGCTGGAGGCGGCACAAATTGCGCCAGCAGAGATCAAAAATAATTCTGCACGCATCACGGCGCTGCAAATGGAAGTGCTCTCCGGCTTCGCCATGCGCGAGCTGGACGACGAGAGCCTTGGCTGGTTCAGCCGCCGCCTGCCCTGGGGCAGCTACGGCATGCTGGCGCGCGCCTCGCTGAGTGCGCCCACGCTGGGCCTGGCGCTGGCCCGCTGGTGCCGCCACCACCACCTGATTGCGGACGACATCAGCCTGCATCTGCATGCCGAGGGCGAACGCAGCGTGCTCACCATCACCGAACACCGCGAGCTCGGCGCGCTGCGCGAGTTCTGCCTGATCTCGGTGCTGCGCAATGCCGTTGGGCTGGCCAGTTGGTTCATCGATTCACGCCTGCCGGTGGTGTCCGCGCAGTTTCCTTTTCCCGCACCGCCGCATGCCGATGCCTACCGCGTGCTGTTCAGCAGCAAGGTCACGTTCGACGCGCAGCACGCTGCCGTCGAACTGGATTCGCGCTACCTCGCCCTGCCCCTCAAGCGCGACGAGGCCGCCATGCAGCAGATGCTGCAGCGCGCCCTGCCACTCATGGTGCGCAAGTACCGCCGCGACCGCCTGCTGGTGCAGCGCGTGCGGCAGATTCTGTCGAGCACGCCCGACGTGATGCACAGCGCGCGCACGCTGGCCGACGAGCTGCATGTCTCCACACGCACGCTGCACCGGCAACTCAAGGAAGAAGGCGCGTCACTGCAGACGCTGAAAGACGAGATGCGCCGCAACAAGGCCATCGAGCTGCTCAACCGCACGGACCGGCCCATCAAGCAAGTCGCACAGGCGGCGGGCTTTGCGGGCGAGAAGAGCTTCATACGCGCGTTTCGCGCGTGGACCGGCTACTCACCCGCCGAGTACCGCAAGCATTCGCGCAAGGCAGCGGACGCTGCGGAGTGAGGAACGTGAGGTGAGTGAGGAGATGCCGCGCGCCGATCAGCGCGCGCCAAATTCGGCCATCAACCGTGGCAGATCGCCCATGTGGTCGAAGACGCGGCTGGCGCCCGCGCGGGTCAGATCGCTCGCATCCGCATGGCCCTGATGCGAAGGGAAATAAGCCCAGACCGTCGCGCCCGCAGCCACACCGGCCTGCACGCCGGTCAGCGTGTCCTCGATCACCAGACAGCGTTTCGGATCAGCACCAAGCGCAGCGGCTGCGGCCAGATAGACATCGGGAAAAGGCTTGCTGCGCGGCGTTTCGTGCCCGCTGAAAACACGGCCTTCAAAGAACGGAGCAAGCCCCACCTTGGCGAGCTGCATCTCCACCTTGGCGCGGTCCGCACCGGATGCGCAGGCGATGCGGCCCTTCATTTTTTCGTGCACACTTTTCACGGCAGACAGCGCGCCATCGATGGCCACCAGCTCTGCCGTCAGCGCCTCGTTGCGGCGCACATAGAACTGCTGCAACCACTCTTCAGTGAATGGTTTGCCCGTGTGCAACTCGATCTGCGCGGCCTGGCTGCGCACCGTCTTGCCGATGAACTGGGCAAGGCATTCCTCGGTCGTGATCGGCCAACCGGCTTCGTTGAGCATGTCGCGCAACACGCGGTTGGTGATGGATTCGCTGTCCACCAGCACACCATCACAATCGAACAGAACAGCATCAAACATCGCGGTCATCGGTAACGCTCTACGGAAAGAACAAAGGCGCTGAATGTGTCAGCGCCTTTGCATGAAGAAAAGGGAAGAACTGCTCTGATTATGCGGCAGTCCGTTCCCCTTCCTGCCTCTCCGCTCCCTCCATCATCTTGGTCATCCTGGGAACGCGCCACCTGCCAATGGGTGCAGCATGTTGGTCGCGTTGGACACCGAAATGTTGTGCATCACGTTGTCGCTGGTGAATTCGCCCGTCAGGAAAAAGAAGCCCTTGGCCGCGTTGGTGTCCAGGCGCGCCTTCATCTTGGCCAGCGTGTCGCTGCTCACGTCGGACTCGATCTGGTACTGGATTGCGCCCTTCTGCTTGGACGACTTTTCCCACACCGCCACGCCCGCGCCATTGGCGATGACCAGCGCACCGCGTGTGAGTCGGCCTTCCGCGCCCTTGGCGTCCAGCGCCTTTTTCAGTTCGGCTGCATTCTTCTCGGAATACGGGCCGCTCATGCTGCCAAGCGAGTATTCGTAGGTCGTGCCCGCGTTGTCCTTGCAGTAGAAGTTGAACATCTGCGTGCCGATGATCATCGGGCCGAGCCAGCGGAAGCCACGGCCACCCATGCGCGTGAGTTCGTCGCCCAGCACCTTGGCGCTGGTCGCGGTGTTGTCGGTGAGCACGGCTTCGTAGGTGAAGGTCTGGCTGAGCGACGAATCGCGCACGTAGAGGTTGCGGATGTCGGTCTGGTTCGATGGAAACACCGCGCCCGACTTGTACAGATAGCCCTGCGATCCACGCTGATTGGCCTGCGCGACCAGCGCCGTGATCGAGCCCACATCGGCATCGGCCACGTAGTCGAGACGCGCATTCTTGTGCGCCGTATCGGTCACGTAGAAGTCGCCCATGGTGACGTTGTTGAGCACGCCCGCAGCCAGCGTGCTGATGAACGCATAGCCCTGCGCACCAAGCTGGTTGGCGGTCGCCAGCGCGCTTGCAAACGAGGTGGCCGGGGTCTCCAGACGATACTGGCCGGTCACCGTGGTCGTGCCGCCAGTGCCGCCTCCGGTTCCTGTTCCGGTCCCCGGGTCCGTCGTGCCACCGCCCGTACCGGTACCGCCACCCGCACCACCACCCGTGCCAGTGCCGCCGCCCGTGCCCGTACCACCGCCACCTGTTCCGGTGCCACCACCCGTGCTGCCGGAATCATCGCTGCCACCGCCACCGCCGCCACATGCGGAAAGTGATGCCAGCATGAGCAGGGCGGCGGTGCGGCGGTTGAGTAGCGTCGAGTTCATATATCCTCTCATTCTGGAAAGCGCCCATCGAGATGACGGGCGTGATTCAAGGATTCTCACGTTCACCCCCTTTGGGCGACACCCTCCCAAGGTGGGGTATTTGTTACCACGTTTTGCCTCGCTGCCCTGATCTGAACACCAACCCACATGCCACCCAGCCCCATCCCTTATGCACTGGTGATCGATGACCATCCCATGGTCGCGCAGGGAATCGGGCAGATGCTCGCGCTGCTGCCGGGCGTGGACGAGGTGCGGCATGTCGTGAACGCCGCCGAAGGCCTGCAGACCATTGCAGCGCTGGGCGCACCGCTCATCGTCATCATGGATTTCTGGCTCGAAGATGGCGGCTCGACGCGCTTCGTCATCGACATCCTCACGCTCGCGCCCGACACGCGCGTGCTGATGGTGAGCGGCGACAACCACCCCACGCTGGCCGGCAAGGTGCGATCTGCGGGCGCGCAGGGACTGATCCACAAGAGCTGCACGCCGGATCAATTCCAATCCGCCGTGCAAGCCGTTCTTGCAGGCACGCCTTGGGTCGAGCATGGCGGTCCGCAAAAGGCCGACGCGCTGCGCGCCGCAGCAGCCGTGCAACTGCGCATGAGCGGTACCGATCTGGGGCTCACGCAGCGACAGACGCAGGTGCTCGATCTGGTGCTCAAGGGCAAGCCCAACAAGGTGATCGCGCAAGCGCTGACGCTCTCGGAACACACCGTGAAGGAGCATGTCACGGCGATTCTTCAAAAGCTCGGCTGCACCAACCGGGTGGAACTGATCACGCGCATGCAGGGTGTGGAACTGGTGCTTCCGGCCGGTTCATCCGACTGAGCTTCAAGCCAACGCCGTACCGCCGCCAATGCGCATCAGCACCACCTGCAACTCACGCGGCTGCAGCGGCAACGAGAACACCAGATAGCCCTCGTCCTCGGCCCGGCGCTGCAGTTGCGCATCGTTGGTGAGCAGCGCTCCCGTCACACCCGGCGCATATTCGAGCACGCGTTCCAGCGCTGAAACAGCATCGCCGTGATCCGCCAACTGGCCCGCACACAGCACGGCATGCGGCGCACCATGCTGATCGAGATCCGCCAACGCATGTGCGGCAGATGGTGCCACGCGCACCTGCCAACCAAGCCCGCGCAGCAGCCGCGCGGTGTCGCTCGCACGCACTTCTTCCGCATCCAGCAACAGCACCGTGGCACGCACAGGTGCCACCACCTGCGCCGCCTCGGCATCCTGAATCGGCATGAGCGACGCTTGGAATTCCGAATCCGCCACCTCGACTTCGCGCGGCCATTGCAGCCAGAAGCACGAGCCACGCCCGAGCCGCGAATGAACGCCGTATTGCACATTCAAGCGCTGCGCCGAACGCGCCACCACGGCCAACCCCAGACCGCGTCCGCGCGCCGATCCAGCGGCCTGCGCATGGCCGCCATCGTGGGCCTTGTAGTGCGCCGCAAACACCTTGGACACCTCATCCGCCGCAATGCCGATGCCCGTGTCCCACACCTGAATGCGCCATGCGCCATTGCGTCGTCGGCAGGTCAGCGTGACCGTGCCTTCGCGCGTGTAGCGCAGCGCGTTGTGCACGAGGTTGAAGACCATCTGCCGCATCAGCGACAGATCGGTCTGGATGGCGGCATCCACCTCGCGCGGCAGCAGCACGCGCAGCGCCACGCCCTGCTGCTCGGCCACGGGCGCAAACATGCGGCGCGCATCCAGCAGCACCATGCCGAGCGGCACGGGCTGCATGCGCAGCTCCAGCGTTCCACCCTCCAGACGCGACAGGTCCAGCAGGTCGTTGAACATCATGTCCAGATCGCGCGTGCAAGTCTGCACATCGGCCAACGCCGCCGCCACGCTGTCATCGTGATTGCGCTGGCGCGCCGACTCCAGCATGAAGCCCAGGGCCTGCAATGGTTGGCGCAGATCGTGGCTGGCCGCCGAGAAGAACCAGTTCTTTTCGGCCAACGCGTTTTCGGCCAGCACCTTGGCGCGATGGATCTGCACGCTCATCGCATGGCGTTCGTGCTCCTGCTGCAACTGCTGCTGCACGAACTTGCGTGCCGCCAGCGCATGCCTTGCCACCGTCATTCCGTAGAGCGCCACCAGCGCAATCATGTAATGCCAATGGTCCTCCAGATACCACGGCAGCGCGATCAGCATAGACAGAAAAAAAGGCGTCGCGAACGACCAGAACACCACGGGAATCGGCGCAAGATACGTGGTTGCGGACGCCAGCACGCCGCACAGCACCAGATACACGAACAGTCTGAACTCATAGCTCGCGCCGTCGTGCGAACAGAAAATCAGCAGGCCCCACAGCACGCCACTGGTCGCCGAAGCCACCGCGAAGATGCGCTGCCAGCGCGCCAGCGACGCGTCATCCGGCACCTGCACTCCTGGCTCCACATAAGCGGCCCACTCGCGTTTCAAGCGACTGCGTATCCACAGCAGCGTGCACGCAAACGTCATCATCGCCAGCCACCACAGAACCAGCGGCCAGATGGGCGCGGTCGGCGTTGCGGTGCGCGAATACAGCCACAGAAAGGCCGCAGGAATCACGAACGCAGCCACCTCGGTGGACCCGCGTGACGCGAGCGATTGCAGCAATCGCAGCCGCGCCCGCGCGTCGATGGACGCGGCATCCTCCGGCGTCAGCTCATCACCGACGACCAGTGAGGCGAGAGCATCAGAACTGGTCGCCATCCACGTAGTACCAGCGCCCGTCTTCGCGCACAAAGCGGCTGCGCTCATGCAGGCGCACGGCCCGCCCTGCAACGCGGTAACGCGCGACGAATTCGACCTCGGCCTTGTCCTCCCCCGTGCTTTGGGCATCCTTCACCGTCAGGCCCAACCATTTGCTCGCAGGATCGAAATCCAGTTGTTCGGGTTGCTCGGACATATGCCAAGTCGCCTTCAGATACTCCACATCCTCCAGCACGAATGCCGTATAGCGCGAGCGCATCAGCGACTCGGCATCGGGCGCGGGCACGTCGTTGAAATGCCCCACGTAGCGCCCGCAGCAATCGCCGAACGCAACGGTCTTACCCTTCGCATTCGCACGACCACAGGGACAGGGCGCAGAGGCTTGCAAGATGGATGGCGTCATCGATCTGCCATCCGATCAATGACCAAAGCGGTCCGCATCGAGCAGCTTGGGTTCGGGCTGCTCCAGCGCATCGATGGCCGCCATTTCCGCAGCACTCAGCGCAAAGCCGAACACGTCGAGATTGAGCCGCTGGCGCTCTGGGTCGGCCGACTTCGGAATCGCCACCAGCCCCTGCTGCACATGCCAGCGCAGCACCACCTGCGCGGGCGTCACACCATGCGCCGCAGCCGCCTTCTGAATTGCGTCGGCCTTGAGCAGATCGCCACCGCGATCGAGCGGCGACCAGCTCTCGGTGACGATGCCATGCACGCGATGCAGCGCCACCAGCTCCTTGCGCGGCCGCGTGGGCGACAGCTCGATCTGGTTGACCTGCGGCGTCAGCCCCGCGTCGAACAGTTTCTGCAGATGCGCCACCTTGAAGTTGGACACCCCCACCGCACGCACCAACCCCGCATCGCGCAGCTTGAGCAGACCTTCGAACGCCTGCACATAACGGTCCTGCGCGGGATTCGGCCAGTGGATCAGCAGCAGGTCCACATAGTCCAGCCCCAGCCGTTTGAGGCTCGCCTCGCACGCCGTGCGCGCGCCTTCGACGCTGTGCCACTCCTTGTTGAATTTGGTGGTCACGAAGATCTCTTCACGCGCCACGCCTGCGTCGCGAATGCCTTGGCCCACGCCGACTTCGTTGCGGTAGTTCTCCGCCGTGTCGACATGGCGATAACCGATCTGCAGCGCAGACTTCACCGCCACCGCAGCCTCGTCATCGTTCAAGGGCCAGGTGCCCAAGCCCATTTGCGGAAGTTGCACCCCACCCGCCAGCGTCACGGTATCCGCGCGCAGATTCTTGCTTGTCATGAAAACGTTCCTTGTTCGCCGTATGCGGCCGACCGCCGACATCCACGGGACTCGATTGAGTCGTCAGGTGACAAGCGTACCGCAGGCGAGGACTCCTTGCCAGACTTCCGCGCCCCGCCGTCACATGCCATCGACACGCGCCTGCGTCCTACATCGCCGGTTCACCGCCCGCGCAGCGCCGCGCCCACAATGCCTGCATCGACACGATCTTTTGCGATGAAGGAGTGGCAATGTTCACAATGGCCGTACCGTGGTGGGAATTCGTCGTGCGCGGCATCGCCGTCTACGCCTTTCTGCTGGTGTTTTTGCGGATCACCGGAAAGCGCAACGTGGGTCAGTACGACCCGTTCGATCTGATCCTGCTGCTCATCCTCTCGAACGCCGTGCAGAACTCGATGAACGCGGGCGACAACTCGCTGATCGGCGGGTTGATATCGGCGCTCACGCTGATCGTCAGCCACACGCTGCTGGCCTATGGCACCTTCTACAGCAAGCGCTTTTCCAACCTCATCGACGGCAAACCCGTGCTGCTGATCGAGAACGGCAAGGTCAACGACAAGGTGATGTGCGATGAGCTCATCACAGGCAACGACCTCAAGGCAGCGCTGCACCAGGCAGGCTGTCTTGAGGCCTATGAAGTAGAACTGGCGACGATAGAAACCAACGGCCAGATCACCATCGTCATGCGCAACCGGGACAGCGCCAACAAGGACGAAGGCGTTTGAACCAGGCGCTCGAAAAGATCAGGCCAGCGCGCGCTGGATGATGATCTTCTGCACGTCGCTCGTGCCTTCGTAGATCTGGCACACACGCACATCGCGGTAGATGCGCTCGACCGGAAAATCATTCACCACGCCGTATCCACCGAGCGTCTGGATCGCCGCGCTGCATACGCGCTCGGCCATCTCGCTGGCGAACAGCTTGGCCATTGCGGCCTCTTTCAGGCAGGGGCGATTCGCGTCGCGCAGGCTGGCCGCATGCCAGATGAGCTGGCGCGCGGCTTCGATCTGCACCGCACAATCAGCGAGACGGAAACCCACGGCCTGATGGTTGAAGATCGCGGTACCGAAGCTCTCGCGCTCTTTGCTGTACTGCACCGCAAACTCGAACGCGCTGCGCGCCATGCCCACGCTTTGCGCGGCAATGCCGATGCGGCCGCCTTCCAGACCGCCGAGCGCAATCTTGTAGCCCTCGCCCTCCGCGCCGATGAGGTTCTCGGCAGGAATGCGGCAGTTGTCGAAGTTGATCTGCGCGGTGTCGCTGCTGTGCTGGCCGAGCTTGTCTTCAAGCCGCGCCACCACATACCCCGGCGCATTCGTCGGCACGAGAAACGCGCTCATGCCCTTCTTGCCAGCGCCCTTGTCGGTCACCGCGATGACGATGGCGACATGGCCGTTCTTGCCGCTGGTGATGAACTGCTTGACGCCATTGATCACATACTCGTCGCCCTGCTTGACCGCCGTGGTGCGCAGCGACGAAGCGTCCGATCCCACATGCGGCTCGGTCAGGCAGAACGCGCCGAGCATGTCGCCACGAGCCAGTGGTTCGAGCCACTGCTTTTTCTGCTGCGCGTTGCCGTACTTCATGAGGATGGCGTTGACCGGGCAGTTCGTCACGCTGATGACCGTGCTCGTGCCGCCATCACCCGCCGCGATTTCTTCGAGCACCAAAGCCAGCGACAGATAGTTCAAACCCGCGCCGCCATGCTCTTCGGGCACGCAGATGCCGTAGGCACCCAGTTCGGCCAAGCCCTTGTGCACATCGCGTGGAAAGAAATGTTCCTTGTCCCACTTCGCCGCGTTGGGCCACAACTGCTCCTGCGCAAACTGGCGCACGGCTTCGCGAATCATTTCCTGGTCTTCTGTGAGCAGCATCTTGGTTGTCTCTACGGTCTGTTGGAATTACTGAAAAAGAAAAAACGAAATCGAAATTCGAAAAATCACCAATGCGCTGCACGACGTCCGTCGTAATGCAGCAATTGGCCTTTGTCTTCGGGGGTGAGCGTCGCGATCACGCTGCGCATGCCACTCACGCTGTCTTCAATTTGGACGGGCGCCGTCGCGCCACCCATGTCGGTCTGCACCCAACCGGGATCGATGGTGATCAGCGTAGCACGCGGATAGTCGTTCTGCGCCGCCGCCACAGCCATGTTGAGCGCCGCCTTGCTCACGCGATAAACCCACGATCCGCTGTCATCGACACTGCCGATCTGCGACATGGAACTCGACAGAAAAGCGAACACGCCGCCCGCCTCTTCCACCATCGGCGCGACCTGCGGAAGCGCCTGCATCGCGCCTAGCACATTGGTGTGCATGACGGCGTCGAAGTCCTGCTGCGTGGGCGGCGTGAGTGCATTGGGCCTGCGGATCACACCAGCCACATACAGCGCGATGTCGATCTTCTCGCCATCGAGCAGCCATGCCAGACCGCTCACGCTCGCGGGGTTGGTCACATCGATCTGCTTGGCCTCGGCACCCAATGCCTGCACGCGCTCGCGCCCCGCCTCATCGCGCACCGTGGCAATCACGCGGCGGCCTTCTTCGCGGTACTGCCGCACCAACTCCAGACCAATGCCGCGCGACGCACCAATCACAAGAACGGTGGACATGGTTTCAGCTCCCCTGCTCTTCGGAAATCTGGCGGCTGTAGCGCACCACCATGTCATCCTGCGATTCAGGTGCAGCACTCGAACCCATCTGCGCATGGATGATCTGGTTGAGCGTCGGCAGTTCGCTGCGCGCGATCTGCACATCGGCGCTCCACAGCTTCGAGCGCATCAGCGCCTTGGCGCAGTGCAGATACGCTTCCTGCACTTCGATCTCGATCACCAGCTTGGGCAGTTGGCGTTCGCCTTCAAAGCGCTGAATGAACTCAGGCTCATCACGCAGCCGCGCCGTACCGTTCACGCGCAAGGTCTCGTCCACACCTGGCACAAAGAACAGCAGCGCAATGCGCGGATCGGTCAACAAGTTGGTGAGCGAATCGAGCCGGTTGTTGCCGCCCGCATCGGGCAGCAGTAAATGCTTTGGATCGGCGCACTTCACAAAGCCTTTGGGACCACCACGCGGCGACGCGTCGAGCATGCAGCCTTGCGATCCGCCCGTGGCCATCACGCAGAACGGCGACAGCGCGATGATGCGTTGACAGTACTCGTCGAGATGATCGAGTTGCTTGCGCAAGGCACGTTCCGCCGGTTGAGCGTAGATGCTGCGCAGTTGTTCAAGCGTGGTGATCATTCGTCGTCATCCTCATCGTCATCGTTGCTTTCGGCGGGATGCACCGCCGAATAGAACGCCAGATATTCCTGCCATGAAGGATCGAACGTGACCGCGATCTCGGGCTTCAGATTCGGCGCGTGCTGGGCACTCACGCGCGCCGCCAACTGCTTTGCCGAATCCACATCGTCCACGTAGTAACCCGCCACGCGCGAGCGCATCTGCTCGACACGCGTGAACACCAGCAGGCCGCCATGCAGACGCTCCAACTCGTCGTTCATCGCATCCTGCGCGTCGCGTGCTTCATCCAGATCTTCCTGGCTTTCGAACGCGAAGCGCAGCTCCAGAAAATGCGACAGATCGGCGCGCGTGGCCAGCGCGTTCGCCGAAGCGCGGAAGGTCAGCAGATCGGGCGGTGCATCCTGAGGCGCGCCGCGCTGGCGCATCTCCAGCATCACCCAGCGGTCGTCTTCTTCGCTCGGCATGCGATAGGTGCGCCCCAGATCCTCGCGGAGAAAGGCGTCGAAGATCGGTGGAAAAACCGACAGCGGCTCGGCACCTGCGACCTCGTCCGAGAACGCGTCGACGAATTCGACCGGCCCCACGCGCACGGCGAAGTCCCATTCGCCCAGCACATGGTCCAGCATGATGAAGGCCATGTGCCGCGCATGATCGCGCATGTCCGGTGGAATGATCTTCTCGAACGACAGCTCCAGACCGACATTGCCGCCCGCATCGTAATGCGCGACCAGCACGTCGGAACATGCCAGCGTGAAGCCTTCCATGCCCATCGAAAAATCACTGCCCAGCGCGCGACTGCGAAACGCCTGCACCTTGTAGCCCGGCATCTGCGGCGCATGGCGAGCCATGGCCTGGATGTTTTCGAACTGGTCGATGTTGCCGTGAGCCGTCACCACGAGCAGCGAAGTATCCGAGTCCTTGCTGCGCTCATGCTCCAGCGCCAGATCGGGCGCGAACGGCTGCAGAATTTCGTTCGTGCGATTCACAAAATCGTGATCCGAGAGCGTCTTCAGCTCCTTCTCGTGCCGCACGAACTCGCGCCAGAAATCTTCGATCTGCTGCACGCTCAGAGGCGTCGGCAGTTCCTTGTCGTCGTGGTTGTCATCAGAACTCATGCCTGTCTCCCGGTAGACGAAAGAGGCCGCAAGCCTGCGGCCCCGGAACGCGTAGCCTACTCCATCTGACTAACGGACCGGTCCTCAGACCAGCTCGATCGCCATGGCCGTGCCTTCACCGCCGCCGATGCACAGCGTGGCCAGGCCCTTCTTCTTGCCGCGCGATTGCAGAGCATGAATCAGCGTGACGATGATGCGCGCGCCGCTCGCACCGATGGGGTGACCCAGAGCGCATGCACCGCCGTTCACGTTGACCTTGTCGTGCGGAACGTTGAGTTCCTTCATCAGCGCCATCGGCACCACGGCGAAGGCTTCGTTCACTTCCCACAGGTCGACGTCTTCCACTTTCCAGCCCGCCTTCTTGAGCGCCTTTTCGGTCGCGCCCACAGGAGCCGTGGTGAACCATTCAGGAGCCTGCGCGTGCGTGCCGTGCGCGACGATGCGCGCGAGCGGTTTGCAGCCCAGTTGCTTGGCGGTGGATTCACGCATCAGCACCATGGCGGCCGCGCCGTCGTTGATGCTGGAGCTCGAAGCAGCGGTGATCGTGCCGTCCTTCTTGAACGCGGGCTTCAGGCTGGTGATCTTGTCGAGCCGGGCCTTGGCCGGGCCTTCGTCCACGCTCACCGTCACGTCGCCCTTGCGGGTCTTGACGGTGACGGGTGTGATCTCGGCCTTGAAGCCGCCGTTTTCGGTCGCGGCCTGCGCGCGCATCACGGAAGCGATGGCGAACTCGTCCTGCTGCTCGCGTGTGAAGTGGTACTTGGCTGCGCAGTCTTCGCCAAACGTGCCCATCGAGCGGCCAGGTTCGTAGGCGTCTTCCAGACCGTCGAGCATCATGTGATCGAAAATCTTGTCGTGGCCCATGCGGTAGCCGCCGCGCGCCTTCTTCAGCAGATAGGGCGCGTTGGTCATGCTTTCCATGCCACCGGCAATCATCACTTCGCGGCTGCCTGCGATCAGTTGGTCGTGCGCGAGGATGGTGGCCTCCATGCCCGCACCGCACATCTTGGAGAGCGTCACCGCGCCCGAGCTTTGCGGCAGACCGCCCTTGAAACCGGCCTGGCGTGCGGGGGCCTGACCTTGTCCCGCCATCAGGCAGTTGCCGAACAGCACTTCTTCCACTTGCTCGGGCTTGATGCCCGCGCGCTCCACCGCGGCCTTGATCGCCGCGCCGCCCAGATCATTGGCGGACAGCTCGGCGAAGTCACCCTGGAATGCGCCCATGGGCGTGCGCGCTGCGCTGACGATGACGACGGGATCGTTGTGTTGTTGGCTCATGTGAATCTCCTTGGATGGTCGTGAATGAAGTGGTCTGTGGATGGATCGGTGTTGTGCAAGTCAGGAAGCAGCTTCCTGCTCGCGTGCCGGCGCGCTGCGTTCGTGCAGACGCCGGTCGTTTTCGTAGGGGAACACGTCGAGCATGTGCCCCGCCTGGATGCGTTCCTTGTGCGATTGCCAGAACTGCGCATCGAGCAGATCGGCGTGGTGGCGCATGAAGACTTCACGCACGGCATCGTTGCCAAGCAGAAACGGCGCAAAGGTTTCCGGGAACACGTCGTGCGGACGCACCGTGTACCAGATCTCGCCGGACATTTCGTCCTCTTCGTTGCGCGGCGCGGGCACGCGGCGGAAATTGCAGTCGGTGAGGTATTCGATTTCGTCGTAGTCGTAGAACACGACCTTGCCGTTGCGCGTGATGCCGAAGTTCTTCCACAACATGTCGCCGGGAAAGATGTTGGCCGCCACCAGATCCTTGATCGCGTTGCCGTACTCGACCACCGCGCGCGACATGCTGCGGTGCGCGTCGGGATCGGCGATGCCCTTGTCGAAGCATTCCTGCAGATGGATGTTCAGCGGCACAAGGCGGCGCTCGATGTACAGATGGCTGATGATGACTTCCTGCTTGCCATCGCCATCGCGGTCGCTGATTTCCAACTGGCTGGGCGCGAATTTTTGAATCTCTTCGATCAACTCGTCCGAAAAACGGTCACGCGGAAACGCCACCAGGCTGTACTCCAGCGTGTCGGCCATGCGACCGACGCGATCGTGCTGCTTGACCAGCAGATACTTGCCCTTGACCTGCTCGCGCGTGGTTTCCTTGGGCGCAGGAAAGTGGTCCTTGATGAGCTTGAACACATACGGAAAGCTCGGCAGATCGAACACCAGCATCACCATGCCCTTGATGCCGGGCGCGATGCGGAACTTGTCGCTGGAGTAACTCAGGTGGTGCAGAAAATCGCGATAGAACAGCGTCTTGCCTTGCTTGCCCAGACCCAGTGCGGTGTACAGATCGGAGCGAGGCTTGCGCGGCATGAGCGTGCGCAGAAACTGCACGTAGGCGCTCGGCACTTCCATGTCCACCATGAAATACGCGCGCGCAAAACTGAACAGGCCATGCATGTCGTCTTCGCCGAACAGCGCGGCGTGCAGCAGCAGCTTGCCTTCGCCGTTGTGCAGAATCGGCACCGAAAAAGCCAGCTCGGTATAGCCGGTGATGATCTTGCCGACGAGGTAGGCACCCTTGTTCCGGTAGAACAGATTCGAGAGCACCTGAATCTGAAAATTCGCGCGCAGCGTAAGCCCTTCAAGACGCTTGGCGATGCGCTCGGACAGCAGTTCGATGTCGCGATCCAGATCGTCGAACGCGCATTGCAGATCGAGTTGCTCGAACAGCTCGCGCAAGGCGTTCGGCAGCTTTTCCAGCGTCTGCGGATAGTAGGCGCGGTAGGTCGGCAACGCGCCCGGAGCGCGGCTTTCGAGATACTCCGTGCTCACGGCGGGACGCACGAAGATGAAGCTGTTGTGAAAGTGCGTGCGATGCAGGATCTTGGTGGTGACCGAGTTGAAGAAGGTCTCGGCCAACTCGGGCTGCAGGTGCTCGACCATCAGGCCGATGTAGTGCAGCTTCACCTGCTGCCACACGCTCATGGACTGCGTGCCTGCGGCGAACTCCTTGTCGAGCCGCATCACGCATTCCTTCACGCGCAGGTCGTAGAACTCGATGCGTTCGCGCTGCGCGCGCTGCTGGCCGTGCCAGTCCTGCGTTTCAAAGCGATGCTTGGCCCGCGCCGACTCGGCGCGGAACAGTTTGTAGTGCCGGTTGAAGCCATCCATCATCGCCTTGGCGATGTCGTAGGCCTGCGGGGCATCCAGACGTTGCGGGAACATGGGTGGGTGCCTTTGCCTTTTTGCGGGCAGCGATGATGGACGAGTGACTTGGCTTGGCGGCGGCGCTCAGTCGCGCTTGCGCGTTGCGACCTTGTCGATGGCCGCGGTGTACACCTCTTCCAGACCACCGACGCCCGGGACGGTCATTTCCAGATTGGTGATCAGGCCGTTCTTCAGGCTGTAGCACCAGCCGTGCAGCGTGACCTTCTGGCCGCGCGCCCAGGCATCCTGCATCACCGTGGATTGCGCGACGTTGACGACCTGCTCGATGGCATTGAGTTCGCACAGCGCGTCGTGACGCCATTGAGGCGAAATCGATTCGATCAGTTTGATGTGCTTGTCGCGGATATCGCGCACGTGACGGGTCCAGTTGTCCACCAGACCCAGACGCAGACCTTCCAGCGCGGCCAGCACGCCGCCGCAGCCATAGTGACCAACGACCATCAGGTGCTCGACCTTCAGGTGATCGACGGAGTACTGAATGGTGGACAGGCAGTTCAGGTCGCTGGGCACCACCACGTTGGCCACGTTGCGGTGCACAAAGACTTCACCGGGCTCCAGACCCGAAATCTGGTTGGCGGGAACGCGGCTGTCGGAGCAGCCGATCCACATGTACTTGGGCTTTTGCTGCGCCATCAGTCCGGTGAAGAAACCGGGCCGCTCACGCTCCACCTGCGCTGCCCACTCGCGGTTGTGGACAAACAGCTGTTCGATGGAGGTTGTGCTCATAAGGTTTTCCTTTTTGGCTTGGCTGATACAGGAGGAAAAGATGGCGCGTCAGCAAAGGTGTGGAACTGTCCGTCAGCAGGTTTCTGCAAACAGTTCGCGGCCGATCAGCATGCGGCGGATTTCGCTGGTGCCCGCGCCAATTTCATAGAGTTTCGCATCTCGCCAGAGACGACCCAGTGGGTACTCGTTGATATACCCATTGCCGCCATAGATTTGCACGCCTTCACCCGCCATCCAGGTCGCCTTCTCGGCAGTCCACAGAATGACGCTCGCGCAGTCCTTGCGAACCTGACGAACATGGTCAGTTCCCAGCAGATCGAGGTTTTTGGCGACCGTATAGGCAAAAGAACGACCAGCTTGCAGCACGGTGTACATGTCGGCGACCTTGCCCTGGATGAGCTGGAACTCGCCAATGCTCTGGCCAAATTGCTTGCGGTCGTGGATGTACGGAATCACGTTGTCCATGACGGACTGCATGATGCCCAGCGGACCGCCAGTCAGCACGGCGCGCTCGTAATCGAGACCGCTCATCAACACCTTGGCGCCGCCATTGACTTGGCCAAGCACGTTTTCGGCAGGCACTTCGACGTTTTCGAACACCAGCTCGCCCGTATGGCTGCCGCGCATGCCCAGCTTGTCGAGCTTCTGCGCAATCGAGAAACCCTTCATGCCCTTTTCGATCAGGAAAGCGGTCACGCCACGCGCGCCCAGCTCGGGCTCGCTCTTGGCATACACCACCAGCGTGTCGGCATCGGGACCGTTGGTGATCCACATCTTCGTGCCGTTGAGCAGGTAGTAGCCGCCCTTGTCCTCGGCTTTCAGCTTCATGCTGATCACGTCGGAGCCAGCGCCCGGCTCGCTCATCGCAAGCGCACCCACATGTTCACCGCTGATCAGCTTGGGCAGGTATTTGGCCTTCTGCGCTTCGTTGCCGTTGCGGTTGATCTGGTTCACGCACAGATTCGAATGCGCACCATACGACAGACCGATGGACGCGCTGGCGCGGGAGATTTCCTCCATCGCCACCATGTGCGCGAGGTAGCCCATGTTGGCGCCGCCATATTGCTCGGAGACTGTGATGCCAAGCACACCCAGCTCGCCAAATTTACGCCACAGATCCATCGGAAACTGATCGGTGCGATCGACTTCGGCCGCACGCGGTGCGATTTCAGCCTGTGCAAACTCACGCACGGCATCGCGCAGCGCGTCGATGTCTTCGCCGAGTTGGAAATTCAGACCGGGCAGGTTGGCAAGGCTCATGGGTTTGTCTCCGAGAGATGTAGGAAGGTGAACTGCAAACGGGCGTTCAACAGATTATGCGAAAGGGGCACGACAGGCCCATTTCACTGCTTCATCCCGCTGATGGCGGAATGCGAAACACACATATGACGTTTACGTAAACGTCAATTATCACTTATTTTTCACTTCGGACTCAAGACGCTGCAAGTGCGCCAGCGCTTCTTTTTCATGCTCGCGGATCTCGTCGAGATTCGCCTGTAGGTCCGTCATCTGCGCTTCCAGCTGACGTCGGTGCTGACCCAGCACCTCCATGAACTTGCGCAGCTGATTGCCGGTATCACGCGGGCTGTCGTAGAGATCGATGATCTCCTTTGCCTCCGTCAGCGAAAGCCCGAGCCGCTTGGCACGCAACGTGAGTTTCAGACGCGTGCGATCACGCGAGCTGTAGACACGGCTGCGTCCACCAGGCCCTGTGCGATCGGGACGCAGCAACCCCATGTCCTCATAGAAGCGCATCGCACGCGTGGTGAGGTCGAACTCCTTGGCAAGATCGCTGATGGTGTAAGTCGTGGGCATGAATTGGAATTTTTGTGTGCTCGCGAAGGGCTGGGCACAGGCGCGCAGCCATTCTGATTGACGTGAACGTCAATATATCCCAGAGCGGGATGAATGGGCGCGAATCGAGATGGATTCTTGGGAGCTGTCAGCTCTTGATGCCAATTTGGCGCGGAGTGCACCCGGAGCTCTGGGGATGGCCAGGCGTGGCGGCAAAGCCCGCCTGCACCCGATGCGGGGATAGTTGTTGGCGCGCTGTCGACCTAGCGAGCCGAGAGCGGGAGGTCTTTTGGCTTCCGCAAAGCGCAAAGCAAAACGCCCTCCACTCTTTCGAGTTGGAGGGCGGCTTGGGCTGTAAGAGCCTGACGATGACCTACTTTCACACGGGAACCCGCACTATCATCGGCGCGAAGTCGTTTCACTGTCCTGTTCGGGATGGGAAGGAGTGGTACCAACTTGCTATGGTCATCAGGCATAACTTGGTGTCGTGGAGCCTTGTGGCTTCACAACGAATTCATAGAATCTCAATCAGCTGAGGTTTTATTCAGATTGTGCTGAACTTAATTTGATTGCGTACTTGGCATAACTACAAGTCTTTGATTGTATCAAAGTTATAGGGTCAAGCCGCACGGGCAATTAGTACTGGTTAGCTTAAAGCATTACTGCTCTTCCACACCCAGCCTATCAACGTCGTGGTCTACAACGACCCTTCAGGGGGCTCGAGGCCCCGGCAGATCTCATCTTGAAACGAGTTTCCCGCTTAGATGCTTTCAGCGGTTATCTCTTCCACACATAGCTACCCTGCGATGCCACTGGCGTGACAACAGGTACACCAGAGGTGTGTCCACTCCGGTCCTCTCGTACTAGGAGCAGGCTTCCTCAAATCTGCAGCGCCCACGGAAGATAGGGACCAAACTGTCTCACGACGTTTTAAACCCAGCTCACGTACCTCTTTAAATGGCGAACAGCCATACCCTTGGGACCGACTACAGCCCCAGGATGAGATGAGCCGACATCGAGGTGCCAAACACCGCCGTCGATATGAACTCTTGGGCGGTATCAGCCTGTTATCCCCAGAGTACCTTTTATCCGTTGAGCGATGGCCCTTCCATACAGAACCACCGGATCACTATGTCCTGCTTTCGCATCTGCTCGACTTGTCAGTCTCGCAGTTAAGCACGCTTATGCCATTGCACTATCGTCACGATGTCCGACCGTAACTAGCGTACCTTCGAACTCCTCCGTTACACTTTGGGAGGAGACCGCCCCAGTCAAACTGCCTACCATGCACTGTCCCCAGTCCAGATAATGGACCTAGGTTAGAACCTCAAACACACCAGGGTGGTATTTCAACGTTGGCTCCATGTGATCTAGCGACCACACTTCAAAGCCTCCCACCTATCCTACACAGATCTGTTCAAAGTCCAATACAAAGCTACAGTAAAGGTTCATGGGGTCTTTCCGTCTTTCCGCGGGGAGATTGCATCATCACAAACATTTCAACTTCGCTGAGTCTCAGGAGGAGACAGTGTGGCCATCGTTACGCCATTCGTGCAGGTCGGAACTTACCCGACAAGGAATTTCGCTACCTTAGGACCGTTATAGTTACGGCCGCCGTTTACTGGGACTTCAATCAAGAGCTTGCACCCCATCATTTAATCTTCCAGCACCGGGCAGGCGTCACACCCTATACGTCCACTTTCGTGTTTGCAGAGTGCTGTGTTTTTAATAAACAGTCGCAGCCACCGATTTTTTGCAACCCCATTCAGCTCCGTTTGTTCAACTTCACCTACTAGGGGCATACCTTCTCCCGAAGTTACGGTATCAATTTGCCGAGTTCCTTCTCCTGAGTTCTCTCAAGCGCCTTAGAATACTCATCTCGCGCACCAGTGTCGGTTTGCGGTACGGTCGTCAATAGCTGAAGCTTAGTGGCTTTTCCTGGAAGCAGGGTATCACTCACTTCGTGTGCAAGCACACTCGTTATCACCCCTCATCTAAGCCCGGCGGATTTGCCTACCAGGCACGACTACAGGCTTGAACCAACATATCCAACAGTTGGCTGAGCTAACCTTCTCCGTCCCCACATCGCACTATTGATCGGTACAGGAATATTGACCTGTTTCCCATCAGCTACGCATCTCTGCCTCGCCTTAGGGGCCGACTCACCCTACGCCGATGAACGTTGCGTAGGAAACCTTGCGCTTACGGCGAGCGGGCTTTTCACCCGCTTTAACGCTACTCATGTCAGCATTCGCACTTCTGATACCTCCAGCATCCGTTACCAGACACCTTCACAGGCTTACAGAACGCTCTCCTACCACGTGCAATAAATTGCACATCCGCAGCTTCGGTAACTGGCTTAGCCCCGTTACATCTTCCGCGCAGGACGACTCGATCAGTGAGCTATTACGCTTTCTTTAAATGATGGCTGCTTCTAAGCCAACATCCTGACTGTTTTAGCCTTCCCACTTCGTTTCCCACTTAGCCAATTTTAGGGACCTTAGCTGGCGGTCTGGGTTGTTTCCCTCTTGAGTCCGGACGTTAGCACCCGGTGCTCTGTCTCCCAAGCTGTACTCTGCAGTATTCGGAGTTTGCCTTGGTTTGGTAAGTCGCCATGACCCCCTAGCCAAAACAGTGCTCTACCCCCGCAGGTAATACTTGAGGCACTACCTAAATAGTTTTCGGAGAGAACCAGCTATTTCCAAGTTTGTTTAGCCTTTCACCCCTATCCACAGCTCATCCGCTAGTTTTGCAACACTAGTCGGTTCGGACCTCCAGTACCTGTTACGGCACCTTCATCCTGGCCATGGATAGATCACTTGGTTTCGGGTCTACACCCAGCGACTGAGACGCCCTGTTCGGACTCGGTTTCCCTACGCCTCCCCTATTCGGTTAAGCTTGCCACTGAATGTAAGTCGCTGACCCATTATACAAAAGGT